>PMTT01000706.1 GCA_003167275.1 Bryobacterales bacterium
CTGGTGGAGACCCGCGAAGGCTATCGGAACCTCTGCCGCCTGGTCACCCGCATGAAGCTCCGCGCCCCCAAAGGCGAAGGCGCGGCCACCCTGGAGGAACTCGCCGAATTCGCCCGCGGCCTCATCTGCATCACCCGCCACCCCGACGAGCGCCTGCTTGAGATCTACGGCCGCTCCCACCTCTATGCCGAGCTTCAGCGCCACTACAACCGCGAAGAGGAGGCGCACAACCAAGCCATCGTGGAGCGCGCGCGCCGTCTCGGCATCCCCCTGGTCGCCACCAACGGCGTCGCCTACGCCACTCCCCCGCAGCGCGAGCTGCTCGACGTCTTCACCTGCGTCCGCAACCATGTGACGCTCGCCGCCGCCGGCCGACTGCTGGAGCGGAACTCCGAACGCCACGTCAAGCCCCCCGCCGAGATGGCGCGCCTCTTCGCCGACCTTCCCGAGGCCCTTGCCCACACACTCGAAATCTCCTCGCGCCTCCAGTTCACCCTGTCCGACCTGGGCTACGAATTCCCGCGCTACCCCGTCCCCGAAGGCCACACGCAGATGTCCTTCCTGCGGCAGCTCACCGATGAGGGCGCGCGTCTCCGCTACCGGCCGTATCACGAAAAGGCCCGCCTGCAGATCGAGCGCGAGCTGGCCCTCATCGAAAAACTCGCCCTGCCCGGCTACTTCCTGATCGTCTGGGACATCGTGCGCTTCTGCCGCGAGAACGACATTCTGTGCCAGGGCCGCGGCTCGGCCGCCAACAGCGCGGTATGCTACGCGCTCCGCATCACCGCGGTCGACCCGGTGGGCATGGAGCTGCTCTTCGAGCGCTTCCTCTCCGAAGAGCGCGGCGAGTGGCCCGACATCGATATCGACCTGCCCAGCGGCGACAAGCGCGAGCGCGCCATCCAATACGTCTACCAGCGTTTCGGAAAGCTGGGCGCCGCCATGACCGCCAACGTGATCACCTACCGCGGACGCTCCGCCGCGCGCGAAGTGGGCAAGGCCCTGGGCTTCGAAGTCACCTCGCTGGAGCGCCTCTCGAGCCTGGTCCGCACGTGGGAATGGAAGGACCCCAAAGACACCACCGAGCGCCACTTCCGCGATGCCGGCTTCGACCTCAACCATCCGCGCGTCGGCAAGTTCTGCGAGCTCTACCGCATGGCGCAGGACCTGCCGCGCCACCTTGGCCAGCACTCCGGCGGCATGGTGATCTGCCAGGGACAGCTCGATTCCGTGGTGCCGCTGGAGCCCGCCAGCATGCCCGGCCGCGTGGTGGTGCAGTGGGACAAGGAAGACTGCGCCGACATGGGGATCATCAAAGTCGACCTGCTGGGCCTGGGCATGATGGCGGTGATCGAAGACACCCTCAAGCTGATCCCCGAAATCTACGGCGAGGAGGTCAGCCTGGCACACCTGCCGCCCGAAGATCCCGCGGTCTTCGCGGCCCTGCAGAAGGCCGATACCATCGGCATGTTCCAGGTGGAAAGCCGCGCGCAGATGTCGTCGCTGCCGCGCATGATGCCGCGGCGATTCTACGATATCGTGGTGCAGGTAGCGATCATCCGCCCCGGCCCCATCGTAGGCAAGATGGTGCATCCGTACCTGAACCGCCGGCAGGGCCGCGAAGCGCCGGATTGCCTGCATCCTTCTCTGGAGCCGGTGCTCCGGCGAACCTTGGGAGTGCCGCTGTTCCAGGAGCAACTGCTGCGCATGGCGATGATCGCGGCCGGATTCACCGGCGGCCAGGCCGAGGAGTTGCGCCGCGCCATGGGCTTCAAGCGCTCGGAGAAGCGCATGGCTGAGATCGAAGTGAATCTCCGCGCGGGCATGGATCGCAACGGCATCCGCGGGAAAGTGCAGGACGATATCGTGCGCTCGATCTCGGCGTTTGCGCTGTATGGTTTCCCGGAATCGCACGCCGCCAGTTTTGCGCTCCTGGCCTATGCCAGCGCGTACTTGAAGTGCCACTACCTGGCCGCCTTCACCTGCGCCATTCTGAACAACCAGCCGATGGGATTTTATGCGCCCGCGATTCTGATCAAGGACGCCCAGAGGCATGGCCTGCGCGTGCTGCCCGTAGATGTGACGTGCTCGGAGTGGGAATGCGCGATTGAACAACCGCTCCCTGACGGTCGCGGCTCGGCACGGAATCGCGACCATCCAGTTTCGAACTGCGATGACCGAATTCCGAGCCGCGACCGTCAGGGAGCGGTTGTTCCCCACCTTCGCCTGGGCCTCCGTTACGCCAAGGGCCTCCGCGAGACCACCGCGCGCGCAATCCTGCAGGCGCGCCCATTCAGCAGCATCGATGACCTGGCCCTCCGCGTCCCCGAACTGCGCAAGGATGAAATCAACCGCCTGGCCGAGATCGGTGCCTTGAACTCGCTTGACCGGAGCGCCCCCAAGACCCATCGCCGCGACGCTCTCTGGCAGACTCAGCGTGCCATTCTCCCGGTTGGCCCGCTGCTAGCGCCGCTCGAAGAGACGGGCGAGCCTTCGCCGCTCTCCCCCATGAGCACGGAAGAGCGCCTGTGGGCCGATTACCGCGGCACAGGCGTCACGGTCGGCAAGCACCCCATGGCGCACCGCCGCGCCGAGATGAACGCCCTGGGCGTGAAGCGCGCCATCGACCTGGAACGCATCCCCGACGGCCGCCTGGTGCGCATCGCCGGATCGGTGATCGTGCGCCAGCGTCCCGGCACGGCCAAAGGCTTCGTCTTCCTCAGCATGGAAGACGAGACCGGCATCATGAACGCGATCGTCACGCCCGACACCTTCGAGCGCTACAAGTTCCAGGTGCTGGGCGAGCGATTCCTGTTAATCGACGGCATTCTGCAAAATCTGGACGGCGTGATTTCGGTGAAAGCCGTGCGCATCGATGGATTGAGGGCAGGGGCGACAGCGGAGTCGCACAATTTCCACTGAGGTAGACTGAAGTTAGGCTTAGTCATGAAGACAGTCAACATCCAAGATGCCGACTTTTCCGTCCTGGTGGAAGAGGCTGCCGCGGGCGAGGAAATTGTCATCGCGAAGGACGGAGAGCCGTTTGTACGGCTGATGCCGCCGGAGAAGAAGGAAGTGGAGAGTGAGAACAGTTTCCGACGCGGGCTCGGCGCGTTGAAGGGCAAGATCTGGATTGACGAGGATAAACTCGACGATCCTCTGCCGCCGGACTTGCTGCAAGCATTCGGCGTCGAATTCGACCGGCAACCGGGACGGCTCAGACACTTGATCAAAATGAAAGACAATTTCGACGATCCTCTGCCACCGGACATTGCCGAAGCATTCGGAATGGATTCATGAATATTCTGCTGGATACCCACGTTTTTATCTGGTGGGTACGGAATAGCGCGAGGCTTGGCAAACAGGCGAGGATGCTGATTCAAGATCAGGAGACAAGAATCTGGGTCAGTTGCGCCTCCATTTGGGAGATCAGCATCAAAGCAGCACTTGGACGCCTCGACCTGTTGGATCCCATTGTGGATGAGTTGCCCCGTGAACTTGAGAAGAGCGGCTTTCGCCTGCTTGCAGTCAATCTTGACCATGCCCTCGCCGTACGCGCGTTACCCCTTCACCACAAAGACCCATTTGACCGCATGCTAATCGTCCAGGCGCAGTGCGAAGATTTGATGCTAATGACCAGCGATCCCTGGGTCCGGGCCTACAACGTTCGCACCATCGACGCCTCGGCTTAAGTTCACCAGGTCGCTGAAGACCCCATAGGCCGTCTCCTCCACGCCGGGCTCGATCGAGACCGTTCCGAAGGTTCCCATCAGGTCGGTGTGGAAGAGGATCAGGTTCGACGTTCCCGGTGTGGTGGCCAGGACGTCCGAGCGGTCCAGCACTTCGGCGCGCACGCGCAGCGAGACGCCCGCTTTGGTGCGGCGTCCGCGGCTGATCAGCCTCACAGTCTTCCCCTGGCGCGCCATCTCCTGCATCCGCTCGGGCGTGAGGCGCGTGATGCCGCGCGTCGAGACCTGCTGCGGGGTGGTGCGCGCGTCCATCAGCACGTTGGCCAGCGCGGCGGTCTTGGCGGCGGAGTCCCAGCCTTCCACGTCGAAGGCGCCATCGGCTTCCGTGATCCCCATGGCGCGCGCGGCGTACAAGCCGGCTTCGAAGGAGCCGCCGCGCTCCATGATTTCGATCACCACCTTCGAGGTGGAGTTCAGCACGCCGGTGAACCCCAGCACCTTCACGCCCGGCAGGCAGTGGTGCCACAGATTGAAGACCGGAGCGCCATCCATCACCGCCGATTCGAAGCGGAAGCCCAGTCCGGCGCGGGCGGCCTCGTCGCGGAGGTCGGCGTAGGCGTGGGCGATGGGCCCTTTGTTGGCGGTGGCGACATGCATGCGTCGGGCGAAGGCGGCGCGGATGTGCGAGATCGCCGGCTCGCCCGTGGAGGGATCGAGCGTGGTCAACTCGACGGCGATCTCCGCGCGCGCGGCGTCGAGGAAGGCTTCGACCGAGGGGAGGCGCGGGCCGAATGTGGGTTCAACTGGGAGGCCGGCGGGGTCGACTGCGGTGCCGTGGCGGAGGGTGTGGATGCCGGTGATGATGAACGGGAACTCGCGGCGCTTTTGCCGGAGGAGGCGGGCCAGGGCGCGGCCCACGTTGCCGAATCCGATGAGTGCGAGTTTCATGATGGGGAGGATGCGGCTTTGTCGATGTTGGCGATGAGGTCGAGCGTTTTCAGAACCTCATCCCGAGCACCAACATCGTAGGTCTGGAAGTTGCGCAGGGCGGCGAGGGCGTAATCCTTGGCGTCGGCGAATCGGCCATCGACGGCAAGCGTATTAGCGACGTTGCGGCGCGTCTGTGCGGCTCCGTAGAGATCGCCCGCGAACTCCTTGAAGCGGATGGACTCGCGGTAATGGTGCAACGCGAGGTCCAGTTGGCCTGCAGCATCGTAAATATTGCCTAGTTGGTTGTGGATCGCTGCCAATTGGTAGACGGCGTCGGGCGGCGTCATCTCCAACGCCTGGTGATAAAACTGCAGAGCATCCCGGAGATGGCCCACAAGGGAGGCTTCGGGTTGATTTGCCCTGCCCGCCTCAAGAAAACGCTCAAAGGCCACGTGGCCGAGTTGACCGAGTGAAGCGGCGCGTTTCATCCGGTCGCCTTCGGCCCTCAACTCTAGGCTCTTGCGGTACCACCTCTCCGATTCCGCGAGATCGCGCAGGTCTAGGAGGCTCACATAAGCATGGCCCAGGTTGAAAGCAGCGACGGCCGCACCAGGACTGTAGCCGATCTGCTGGGCTAAGTCGAAGCTCGCTTTGTATGACTTGACGCAATCCGGCTTGCCCGTTTGCCTTTGGATCTCACCGAGTTCGTGCAAAGAGACCGCCAGCGTCCGCACGCTGTTCGGGTTGTCGTTCCGGGCGCGCTGGCGGTCCCATTCTACGTGCAACTCTTGAAGTCGCTCGGCCTCACCCCACTGTCTGGTCTGCTCCAGCAACCGAACGCGATATTCGGTCAGAAGGCTCCAGTTTTCTTCGCGGCCGGGCAACGGCCCTTCGGTGGCAGGGTCCACGAAGCCCGGGACAATCTCGTCCACCAGCCGCGCCAATTCCGCTTGCCGCCCAGTGTGGTCGTAAAGCTGACGCAAACCTTGCATCGTTCCCATCACCAGGTCCCACCATCCCTTCCGGCGAACCAGCGCCCGAGCGTGGAGCAAGTTCGGCTCTTCGGCGCGCAAGGCATCGATCAAACCGCGGTTGCCAGCTTGGTACTCGTCATGATAGTAGTTTCCCAGAGATCCGACCGCCTCCACGTACGCCCTCAACGCTCGCTCTCGAGTCTCCGCGTCACGGTCTTCGAAGAGCTTTCGGAAGAACCAGGGCACCACCGGGTGAATTGAATAGCATCCCCCGCCATGAGCGGTGAGCAGACCGACCTCGGCGCCGCGATCCAGTAATTGGATGCCGTCCTCAAGTGTCAGACCACGGACCTCAGCGAGGTGCCAGTGCGCTTTAGGATTGCCCATGGTGCGAAGCGTACCCACTTGCACGAAACCCTGGAACAGGTACAGCAGCGACAGTTGCTTGCGTTCGTCCTCGTTAAAGGCGTGCTCGAAGCCGTAGTTCAGCGAGGCCGCCAGTGACTTGGTGCGGCCTTCCGACGCTTCGTCCGTGAACGCTGCTTCGCCCGCTCGCAGACGGGCGACGAATGCCTCGATCTGTTGCCGCGTCCGCAGTCCATCGCGCAATGCCTGCCCCACGAGCACGGTGATGGTAAGCGGATTCCCCTGCGTGAATTCCAGTAGCGGGCGCCAATCCTCCACGTCCGTGAGTCGCCGGCTCTGCTTTTCTGCCAAGGCTCGCGTCATCTCCAGCCGCTCCCGAAACAACATGGGCGGCAACGAGACTCGCACCGGCAAATCGCCCAACCATCCTCGCTCGTCGCGTCGCGAGGTGAGCAGGAACTTGGCCTGTGTCTCGCGTGCCGCGCGCAGGAAATCGGCGAGCTCGCGCTGCTCCTCAGGCGTCCACTTCGATTCCGTGCCTTTCGGGAACCCGGCCACCGGCTCCACGTTGTCCCAGATCCACAGCACCGGCACCTGCCGCAATACCTGCAAGGCGATTTCGCGACGCTGCGGATCGTCCAGCGCGAGCCAGTTGACGCCCGACTGCTTCAGCGCTTTCCCGAACGCCTGCCCGACTTGGTCCAGCACGCGCGTTAGGGGTTTGTGCTGCTCGAAGGAGGTGAACAGGGCCGGACCGGCGGCAAGACCGCCGGCGCTACAAGCGCTACTAACGCTACCGGCACTACGTGCGCGAATGCCACCAGTCTCGTGGTACCAGCGGGCGAATTCGGCGACGGCGGTCGTCTTGCCGCTTCCGGCGTAGGCGTGCAGGAGCACGACGCGCTGGCGGTCGAACGCGCGGTCGAGCGCGAGCAGGGTCTCGTCGCGTCCGAAGAAGCCCGCATCCGGACGTGGCGGCAGGCCTTCCATCGCGGCCGCACCACCCGTCTGCAACACCAACTTCGCCGCCCCCGCGCGCTTGGGAAATAACACCAGCGGTGCGGCCTCGAAGACCACCGGCACTGACCAATCCCGCAGCGGAATCGGATCGAAGCCGATGCCGCGCAGCGACTGCGCATCGAGTTGCCCGCGGCCGTAGGTGACCGCTTCGCCCAGCGTGTCGCCGCGCATCAGCCGTTCGTACAGATCCTTCATGAACCGCGCCGCGGTTTCGACGAGTACGCTGTACCGCATGGCCACCACACCGGTAGCGCCCGCATCCATCACTTCCTGGGCCAGCGAACCGATGGAGCGAGTCTCTTCATGGACGTTCGCCGGTACCGCCGCCACCGGTTCGCGTGGAGGCGTGGCATAGGCCGACTGGCAGGCATTCACCACCAGCGCCCCAACCCCTTCACGGATCAGCAGTCCCCCCAACTTCGGCCCATCGATCAGTTCCCGGTTCTCCTCCCGGTCCGGATTCTCAAACAGCAGGTAGCCGTGCCCGCCTTTCCGCGGACCTTCTCCGGACCATACCCCATGACCATCGAAGTGCACCAGGTGGAACGGCTCGCCCTTGGCCCTAGCGTCATGAAGCACGGCAGAGAGCCGCTCGAAGGTGGGCGGCCGCAGCACGGTGAGTTGCACGGCGTCGTTGCCACGGAAGCCTTCGACCAGACGGCGCGCCACGGAGCGGAACGGCACGTCGTCGCCACCCTTCGGACGGCAGATCGCGAGCAGCACGCGCACCGGCCCCTCCGCAGTCTGTGGCAGCTTGGGTCTCTGGACTGCGTTGTGCGTAGAGCGCACGAAGGCCCGTACCTGAAGCGCCAGCGGCACACCGGCTTCGGGATCGCGAAGCAACTCCCATGGTATGGCCGTGGCCTCCTGCACGCCGGTGACGACTTCGACTCGCGTGTCACTGCGATGATCCTGCATCGTGGCCCACACTGGACTCCCCTTGAGGACATGGGCAAACAGTTCGTTCCCTATCTGCTCCATGCGCGCCTCGATCCGGCTGGCGATCTTCGGCGCCGGGTCGAGCGGATACTGGAGATAGTCCTCCATGTACCAGCGCAAGTCCTCCTGATCGCGTGGAGTCAGCTCAAAGGAGAAGCTTCTCTCATCCGTGCGCCGCACGCCGCCGCCTTCGAGTTCGAGCAACACCTTGTACCGGTGGCCGCTCTCGGCAGTCTGACGCAGGCGCAGGACGTGCATGAGCTATATAATAGCTTGCATATGGCACAGTCGAAGGCGGAAAGCTTCACCGCATATCTGGAAGCCAAGCAGAGATCGGAGCGGGGGGCGCGTGTCGCCCCGCAGTCAGGCGGCTGGACTGCTCTTGACGTGCTGGCCGCACTAGCTTTAGATGGACAGGGCGTGATGTTGCTCAGCGACTTACACCAGGCCAGCGGCATGAGCTTCCTCGACTTTTCACAAGCCCTCAAACGCCTGGTGGATACCGGATATGTCACGGTCAAGGGTGAACCCGGCCGCGAAAGCGTACTGCTGACCAAGCTTGGCGCAGAGGTGGCGGAGTTGGCCCGTCCTGCGTGAAATGATGGCCAGCGCGCCGGACTTCGCAGCGGTCCTGCTGCTCGGCATCCTGGTAGGATTAGCCGAACTGGTGTCGCGCTACCGCGATGCTCCCCAGGAAGCTCTCTACAGTCGGCCCGCATTGCTGTACCTGCTGCTGAACGCTGCCGCTTCGGTATTAGCGTTGGCGCTGATTCACGGCTTCGGCTGGACTTTTGGGGTGGCCGCGAGTTCGGTGCGGTGGACCCAAGCGCTGGTGGCAGGGGTCGGGGCGATGGCTCTATTCCGAACCTCGCTCTTCACCGTGCGCGCCGGCGACAAAGACATTGGAGTCGGCCCCGGTACGTTCTTTCAGATCTTCCGCGATGCGGCGGACCGCGAGGTGGACCGGTTGCGTGCCCAGTCTCGCAGTATGAGGGTCGCCAAGCTGATGGAGGGCATCGATTACAAGAAGGCCGCAGATGGCCTGATGACATATTGCCTGGCTCTGATGCAGAACGTTCCTAACGATGAGCAGCAAAAGACGGAGAAAGCAGTGGAATTGCTCACCAACGAGCAAATCGACCCCGCCATCAAGGTGCGGATTCTGGGATTGCATTTGATGAACGTGGTCGGGCCTGACGTGCTCACTGCCGCGGTCGAAGCCCTGCGGAAGGACTTGGCGTCCGCTCCGCAGGAGTAGGCTTCGTGGGGTATGCTTTAGCTTGCCCAGACTTGATGGACGGGCAAGCTAAAGCATACCCTACTATGAACTATGCGAATCCTCGGCATCGAATCCTCGTGCGATGAGACTGCGGCCTCCGTCGTGGAGGACGGCGAGACTGTCCTCTCCTCCGTAGTCGCATCGCAGATGAGCACGCATGGCAAGTATGGCGGCGTCGTGCCGGAGTTGGCGTCGCGGGAACATCTGCGCGCCATCGTGCCCGTCGTGCGGGAAGCTCTCGAACAGGCCGGCACGAGACTCCAAGACCTTGACGCCATCGCCGCCACCGTCGGACCGGGGCTCGTCGGCTCGCTCCTGGTGGGGCTCACTTATGCGAAGTCGCTGTGCTTCGCGCGCGGGCTGCCGCTCATCGCGGTCAACCACATCGAGGGGCACATCCACGCGGTCGTCATGGAATCCAAACGCGCCGGAACGCCTGTGGAGTTCCCGGCCATGGCGTTGGTGGTGTCGGGCGGTCACACGCACCTGTTCGAAGTCCGCGAGGGATTTGAGTACCGCCTGCTCGGCAAGACGCGGGACGACGCCGCGGGCGAGGCCTTCGACAAGGTCGCCAAACTTCTGGGCTTCGGGTACCCGGGCGGGCCGATCATCGACAGGCTAGCTCCTCACGGAGACCAGTCGGCGGTGCGATTTACCTTCGCCAAGATGAAGGGGAACGCGCTGGACTTCAGCTTCAGTGGCCTGAAGACGGCGGTGCTGCGCTGGGTGGAAGCGCAGGATATGGAGTCGGAGATCGAAACCCGGCGGGCGGTACGGCGCGACAAGCCAGCGCCCTCGATTGAGGAATGGCTCGCGGTGACGCCCCAGCGCACGCTGGACCTGTTGGCCTCATTCCAGCACGCCGTGATCGTGGAACTGCTTACGCGCGCGCGGAGTGCGGCGGAGGGGATGGAGGCGCGCACGGTGATTGTTTCGGGCGGTGTGGCCTGCAACTCCGGACTACGCGTGGCGGCGACGTCGGCGCGGTTTGCCTGCCCGGTTTACTTTCCGTCGCCGGGACTGTCCACCGACAACGCCGCGATGATCGCGGCGGCTGCGTTTCCAAAGCTGGCGCGGCGGGAATTTGCCTCGCTGGATATCGCCGCGGAGGCCAATCTCACGCTGACGTAGCGTGGCGCGGGCACTCGTGAAAACACCTGTGGGGCGGACCCCCCGGTCCGCGCGGGTCCCCCTGGACCCGCTGCCGCACCTGGAATCCAAATCCGGCGCGATGCGAAAAGGCCGACGGGGGCGTCGGCCGCGGACCAGGGGGTCCGCCCCACAGTTGTTTTCGAGAGTGTCCGCGCCACATGAGTGTTACTGCTGGGCGACTGGCGCTGGGGCGGGCTTCGCAGCGGGGGCTGCGGCCGGGGCCTTGGCAGCGGGCTTGGCCGGCTCGACCGTCGCCTCCATGGCGCGATGGATGGCGTACATTACGTACATGCCGAAGACCACCGCGGTCAATAAGGCGGTCAAAAACAGGAAAAGACCGTCTACGGTCCCTGCCTGACCGGTGAGGATCAGCCATACGGCCGCACCCACTCCGCCTACGATCATCAAGATACTGAAGAGAAATAAAAATCCGCGATCCGACATAAGCTGTCGTTTCAGCTCCCTCTGGCGGAGTTAACAACCGCCCCGCAAGCTATTGTATAGCAAACGGAGAGGGATAAGCCATTTCCGCAAACCAACACAGGCAAGAATGCCCGTGCTACGTTACCAGCTCGCCTTTTTCCAGGTGTTGGGTCTTGCTGGCGAATTGGGCGGCGTGCGGGTCGTGTGTCACCATCACTACCGTCTTGCCGAAATCCTTGTTCAGCTTGGAGAGAATGGTCAGCACTTCGAGCGCCGAGGCGGCGTCCAGGTTCCCGGTGGGCTCGTCGGCGAGAATCAGGGCGGGGTCGGTTACGATCGCCCGCGCGATGGCCACGCGCTGCTCCTGGCCGCCCGAAAGCTGGCGAGGGAAATGGTGCAATCGGTCGCCCAATCCGACTAGCTTTAGCGCCGTGGTGGCGTGCTCGATGCGCTCGGCCTTCTTGAGGTTGGTGAGCTTTAGGGGCAGTTCCACATTCTCCAGCGCGGTCAGCACTGGGATCAGGTTGAATTGCTGGAAGATGAAGCCGACATTCTCGTTGCGCCAGTGCGCAATCTCGCGATCGCTTAGCTCGCGCAGGTTGTGGCCCAGCACGCGGATATCGCCGCTGGTGGGGCGGTCCATGGCCGCCGCCAGGTGCAGCAGCGTGGACTTCCCCGAGCCCGAAGGGCCCATCAGCGCCACGAACTCCCCTTTGTGGATCTCCAGGCTCACATCCTTCAACGCGATTACGTGGAACTCATCGCGCACGTACTCTTTGGTGAGATTGCGTGTTTCAATGACGACTTCACTCATAGGTTTTTTGGCACGGTCAACTCAAGCTTTGGCAAGCTAAAGCATACCCTACAGGGTTCAAGCCTTTTGGCGAACTTTGTCTCCATCCTTTAAGGCTGGCGGGGGATTTACGATTAAGTCTTCGCCCCCGATCAATCCTTCTTCTATCCGGATGCCCGATCCGCTGGTCGCTCCGGTCTTGACTGCGCGGCGCACGGCCTTGCCGTCGAACATCACAAACACTGCGCCATCGTGCACGGCCGCGGACGGGACGATCACCACTGGTTTGGCAACCACGGTGGATGTGGCGGCAGGCTTCTCGTCGGAGAGGAACGCCACGCTGGAGTTCATCTCCGGCCGCAGATAGTCGTCGGGCTTCACGATCTTCACTTTGATCTGCACGGTGGCCTTCTGACGATTGGCTTCGGGCGAAAGCTCCTTGATGAAGCCATCGTACTTGCGGTCCTGAAAGGCGTCGGTGGTCACGATGCCGCGCTGGCCCATGTGCAGCTTGGCGAAATCGTTCTGACTGATGTCGAGCTCCACTTCCAGGTCGTTGAGATCGGCTAGTGAGACCACGTAGCCCTTGGCGCCACGGTCGCCTACGAAGCTGGTGGTGACGAATTCGCCTTTCTCCACGGCGCGCTCCAGGATGGTGCCGGTGACCGGCGCGCGAATGATGGTGTTGGCCAGGTTGGTTTGGGCGTAGGCCACCATGCCTTGGGCCTGCTGCACCTGGCCGCGCAGGGCGTCGATCTCTTCATGACGCGGTCCCAGCTTCACCAGTTCGTAACTCTTCAGGAGCGAGTTCACCTTGTGGATGGCGGAATCGTAACGCGCCTGGGCGTCATCCAGGGACTGCTTGGACGCCACGCCGTCGGCAATGAGGCTCTTGGTGCGATCGAGCGTGATCCTGGCATTGTCGAGATCGGACCGGGCCGACTCCAGGTTGGCGGACGACTGGGCAATCTCTTCGGGGCGCGAGCCGTGCAGCGCCTCGTCGAGACGGGCCTGCAGGGTGACGAACTGACCTTTGGCCTGTTCGAGCTGTGCCTGGTATTCATCGTCCTCCAGACGCACCACCACCTGTCCCTCTTTGACGTGGTCGCCTTTGTCGACACCGATCCAGTTGACCTTGCCGACCACCTTGGCGGCCACCTCGATCTTGTGCGCGGCCACGATGTAGCCGGTGGCATTGAGGACCACACCCTGCGGCGCGCTGGCGGCGCTGACCGACTTCACGCGCTGGACTTCCACTTCGGGCGCGGCGTTCAGCTTGTCAGATGCAAAGCGCCATGCGCCGATCAGCAGGAACAGCAGCACGCCGCAGATAATCCACCGCGTGGCCCATTTCGAGGGCTCCGTGGAGCGCCGCTTGGTGCGATCGATCTGTAAGTTTTTGAGTTCTGCGTCCATAAGTCTTACCAGGTCCGCTAAGAAGAATGATTGGGCCACGAATGAACACGAATGAACACGAATAAGAAAGACCAGGCGTTTGTTGTTTTATTCGTGTTCATTCGTGTTCATTCGTGGCAAGATTCTTAGACTTCACGCAAAGCAGTGAGGATCTCCTTATTGGCTGCCATACGGGCCGGAAAGAGGCCGCCGATGGAGCCCAGAACGACGGCGAAAGTAATGCCGACGAGCATGATCTGGGGTGTCACCCGAAAAGCGAAAGTGGTCTCGGCGAAGTTTGCGTTTCCGATGCCGGTAGTTGCGCCGTTGAGCAGTGAGACCAGCAGGCAGCCCAGCACTCCGCCCAAACCGGAAAGCAGCACCGATTCCACGAAGAAGCTGAACAGAATGCTGCCGCGGGAGAAGCCCAGCACGCGGAGCGTTCCGATTTCGCGGGCCCGGCGGGAGACCGCGGCGTACATCGTATTCATGGCCGCGAAACTGCTCCCGATCGCCATGATGATGGCAATGAAGATGCCGGTGAATTCAATCGGCGCCGCCGAGTCGGTCTGAGCCTCATAGAACTTCTGCTCGGATTGGGCGGTCATGTCGAGGCGCTGGTCGTTGTTGATGTCGTTGATCAGGGCGTTGGCGGTGACCGCATCGGTGGCTTGGACCAGCGCGGAACTGAGCACCTCCAGGCGCTGGAGGTCGGAGCTGACCTGATTCAAGTCGCCCCAGATCTCGCTGCCCTGCTCGCCGCTGCCGGCATCCATGACGCCCACCACGTCCCACTCGCCGCGGCCAAAGCGGATCTTCTTGCCCAGTCCCGCCTCGGGATATTTGATGGTGATCGGCTTACCCACCACCACTTCGCGTTTGCCCTGGTCAAACCATCGGCCGGCCGAGATATGAATGTTGTGGCGCATCTCGATACCGGCTGGAGGCAGACCGCGTACGGAAACGTTAATCCCTTCCTGGGTATCCGACCCCCCGAGATTGATGACCGTCAGCACTTCGAGCGAGGCCAGCGGCTGGCCGTCTTTCCCAAGCGCGATTCCAGGCTTGAATTTCAAATCCTGAAATTTGGCGCGTTCGAAGTTACTCACGATCTCAGACTCCGAACCCTTGCGGAGAACCAGCACGTGGAGCGGGTCGCCCGAGGTGGCAAGGGTGGCCGCGAGTCCATTGACCAGCGCCAGAATCGCCAGCAGGACCGCCACGGTGAGAGCGATTCCGAGAGCGGTCATGACGGTGGTGGTCTTCCGCACCACCAGGTTCCGCAGATTGTATGCGAGTGGGATGGCCATGGCTTAATCCGTGCTCCTGAGGGCGTCGACGATGGGGGTCCTCGACGCGCCCATGGCGGGGACCAGGGAACTCAGGAAGCCAATGCCCACGGCAGTGAGAATGCAGGCGGCGGCGACCACCGGCTGGAACGGTGGAATGGGAGGCAGAAACGCTCCGGCGGAGCTCTTGCCGACGCCGGTGGTCAGCATAGTGGATAACAGGAAGCCGATGGTTCCGCCCACCAGCGAAATGGCGCAGGCCTCGCCGAGGATCATGCCGAGGATGGTGCCGGGCGTGAAGCCCAGCGTCTTGAGCACGCCGACTTCGCGAACCCGCTCGCGCACGGACATCGCCATGGTATTGGCGGAAACCAGCAGGATGGTGAACATCACGGCCGCGGAGATCGCAATCAAGAACGCCCTAACATTTCCCAGGAGGGCGACAAACCCCAGCACGTAGGCCTGCTCCGATTCGGTCTTGGTCTGAGCGGTGGAATTGCGGAAATTGTCGTCGATGGCCTGTGCGATGCGGGTGGCGGAGGACGGGCTATCGATCACGGTAACAAAGGTGCCGGCGTCGCCGCGGCGGCGCTCGGGCAAACTCTGCTCCATGTACTCGCGGCTGAAGTACATCTCCTCGCTGTTGCGCGGGCTGTCAAAGATCCCGGCGATGAGGAATTCGTAGTCGCCGGGGTAGATGTCGCCGACCAGGTGAATGCGCTCGCCCACGTGGAGGTTGTACTTGTTGGCCAGGTCCCTGCCGATGACGCAAGCGGTGCGGTCGCGGATAAAGGCCTTCTTTTGATCCTCGGGAATGCGGAGTTCGCCGTAGACATTGAACATCTTATCCGGGTCCACGATGAAGCGGGCGAAGAAATGCTTGGCATCGATATAGGTGCCGCCGAACCAGCTTGAAATCATGACCTCGCGGACGCCGGGGACCTGCTTGATGAGGTTCTCGTACGATTCCGGGATCACCTGGGTGAGGGAGACGCGGTTGCGGGTGACCAGGCGGAGCGCCTGTTCCGGGGTGGCGTCGCTCAGGTAGAGGGCGTGGAACATGGCGATCATCACCCCCAGCAGGCACATGGAGACGCCGATGCTGGCGATCGTCAGGATGGTGCGGCGCCGGTTGCGCCACGAGTTCCTCAGAATTAAGGGAAGGTAGCGGAGCATGTGTACCTCCAGTTTACGCATGGACGAGGTTCTGAGTTCAAGGTAAGGACGACGAAAGCGCCGGTTTGGGTGGACGGGCAGCGGTTTTCACCGGCGAGGACCGCGAATTCACCGGCGAACCGGGCGGCGGGATTGCCGGGGTACGGCGGCCGCATCGCTCGATGCGGAAAATGAGGGGACGGCTGAAGAAAACAAAGCGCTTATTGGACTGTGGCCGCATCGATCGATGCGGTCCCGCGTCTCCCGGTCAAGACCGGCCGCTTCGATCGAAGCGGAAAATCGGGGTGGATTTGTTGGAAACAAAAGACTTATCGGATTTCAACCGCTTCGATCGAAGCGGCCCTCTTCGGCTCCGTGAAATCCAACCGAACCTACACAACCTTATTGTACAGGGGCGAGTGCAAGAATCAGCGGTCTCCGGGAAGTGGATTGTGGAGGTAAGTCTTTTCAATACATGGGTTTAAAAATATTTTGAAAATCGGTGAATGTAATCCGGGCAATATCCCGGGACTGGCAACAGTGGACTCCACCGCGGAGACCCGGAAAAACGGAGAAACACGCGGAGAAGAGAAAACCAAGAAAGAGAGAACGGGAAGCAGAGGACGCAGAGGACGGCAAGGTGGGGGTCGGGGGGAAGGCGCCGGAATGAGACGGGTGCACGCCTTTGGCAAAGAATGGATTACCCTTATAGGGTATAGCCAACGTGAAGAAACGCGCTCCGCACTAAGGAGAGGTGAAATGAGATACCAGGCGTGCGCAGACTGCGGGGCTCCGGCCGCTGTGCCTTTTAAAGGCGAGACATTCCGGGTCTCACATAAGGGCGTGTCCGCTGAAGTGAAGGGCCTGTCGGGATGGCGTTGTTCCTCCTGTGGCGAGACGGAATTCGACCAGAGGAGCGCGAAACGCTATGCCGCGGCAGGTGACAAACTGGTGTTGCAGGCGCGTGCCGCGGAACGGTCGGAGATCCGCCGGATCCGGAGGAAACTCGGCCTCAGCCAAGCCATGGCAGCGAAGCTCACGGGTGGCGGACACAACGCTTTCTCACGGTACGAACGTGGCGAAGCGACACCCCTGCCTGCTGTTGTGAACCTGTTTAGACTCCTGGACCGGCATCCCGATCTTCTGAAAGAATTGACCGGAAGTCTTTAGAGCCCGTCGCAAGCGGCATCGTGGATGGCCCGCTGTCGGAAGTTGGATCTACGAGGCCTTCTCTTCCGCGTAGGCTTGGTACTCTTCGTAGGGGCCCTTGAAGTCCTCGATGCGGCCGCCCTCGAAATGCCAGATGCGGGTGGCGACTTCGTCGATCACATCGTGATCGTGGGTCACCAGCAGGACCGTCCCATCGTAGCGCTGCAGGGCGATGTTGAGGGCGTTGATGGATTCCAGGTCCAGGTGATTGGTGGGTTCGTCGAGCACAAGGAAATTGGGCTTCTGGAGCATCAGGCGGCAGAAGATCACGCGCGCCGATTCGCCGCCGGAGAGCGCGGCGGTGGGCTTGAGGGCGTCCTCGCCGCTGAACAGCATCTGGCCCAGGAGGCCGCGGAGTTCCTCCTGCGAGGCCTGTGGATCGAACTGGTGCAGCCACTCCATCACGGTGGTGCCCTTTTCGATGGAATCGGTGTGGTCCTGGGCGAAGTAGCCGACCGAGACTTCGTGGCCCCAGCCAACCGTGCCGCTATCGATCGAGAATTGCCTTTCCGAATCGTCGATGTGCCCGGTGGCATTCCGTAGGAGCGACTTCAAGAGAGTGGTCTTACCCGAACCGTTGCGGCCGATGAGGGCGACCTTTTCGCCGCGCGAGAGGCTCGCGGTGAACGGCTGGATGACTTTCAGATCCTCGTAGGACTTCGCAAGGCCCTTCACCTCCAGCGGGTGGCGGCCCGACGGCCGCTTCATCTCGAATCGGATGTACGGCCGCTGGATATTGGACCTGGCCAGCTCGGAAGTCTGCAGGCGCTCGACTTCCTTCTTGCGGGAGGTCACCTGGGAAGAGCGGGTGCCGGCCGAGAAGCGCGCGATGAACTCGTTCAACTGGGCGATCTTCTTTTCCCGCTGCGCATTTCCGGCCTCAATGCTGGCGCGGATCTGCGTTTTGGCGACGACCATATCGTCATAGCCGCCGGTGTACATGATGACGGTTTCGTAATCGATATCGGCGACGTGGGTCGAGATGCTGTTCAGGAAATGGCGATCGTGCGAGATGGCGATCAGCACGCCTTCATAGTGGCGCAGGTACTCTTGCAGCCAGTGGACCGAATCGAGATCCAGGTGGTTGGTGGGCTCGTCCAGCAGCAAGGCCGGCGGGCTGCCGAAGAGCGCTTGCGCCAGCAGCACACGGACCTTCTGGCCGCCCTGCAACTCGCTCATCTTGCGCTCATGCATGGAGTCCTCAATGCCCAGACCGTCCAGCAGCACGGCGGCGTCGGCTTCGGCGGTGTAGCCGCCTTCCTCGCCGACCGTACCTTCCAACTCGCCGAGACGCATGCCGTCGGCATCGGTGAGCTCGTCGTAAGGTTTGGCGTAGAGCGCATCGCGCTCGGCGAGGGCCTTCCAGAGCGGGGCGTTGCCCATGATGACGGTGTCGATGACGCGAAAGTCGTCGAACGCGAACTGGTCCTGGCGCAGGACGCCAAGCTTCTTAGGCCGGGTGATGGAGCCTTTGGAGGGCTCGATCTCGCCGGTCAGGATCTTCATGAGAGTGGACTTACCGGCGCCATTCGGGCCGGTGATGGCGTAGCGGCGCCCGGTGAGAAACGTGCAGGTGACGTCCTCAAACAGAACTCTGGCGCCGAAGCGCATGGATACATTGTTGACGGAGAGCAAGGGGTTACTTCAATAGTAGCAGGAACGGGGGAGAAAATGTTGCCGAGCAAGACGGAGGCGACGGAGGCAAGACGAGCAGGACGGGTGGATAACCGTTTTGGGGAATTCGCCGGTTCAAGCGGGCAACCGCTCCCTCACGGTCGCGGCTCGGTTGCGGCGGTTGCTGATTCAACATGAGTTGCCGAGCGCGACCGTGAGAAAGTGTGAAAGAAATCGCCCGCTCCAACTGCGTTCAGCGGACTCCAAGGTAGGACAGCGTCCGCACCACGCCGTGCGCCACATCGGCGGCACGCGTTGCGGGAGCGCTTCCGCAGAAATGGCCGGCGCTGCACGCGTCCATCAGGCCCGCGCGCACTACCGCCTCCACGAACTGCTGGAAGCCACTATCGACATCGCTGAACATTCCGGTCCCTCCGGCGGGCCCGAGAGGCACGCCCGATCCGTGCGCCAGGAAGAATGCGAACTGCTCGCGCGACATCAGGTCGTCGGGGCAAAACTTCCTCGGCGTTTGGGAGCAGCCCAACGTGAGCCCGTGCGCGGCGATGGCTTCCACGTAGGGTAGACCCCAGTCCCCAATCGGCACATCGGTGAACGTCGCGTGGCTGATTACGGGCACCGGGGCGCCGACCGGGGTGTAGCCGAGAGTGCGCGCCAACACTACGGCCGCCTCGCGGCGGCTGATGGGGTCGGCCGCCGAAAAGTGGGACAGGGTCGTGCCCGACATGATGCCGCGGGCGCTGGCGACCTGCACGTCCGGCCAGTAGGCGCTCTGGTAGGGCACGTCGTCGGCAACATACATCGAGAGCCGCGCTCCGGCTTTAGCGAGCTCGATCTGGGTCTCCAGCGGGCTGACCCCGCGCGGCTGAATGTAATGGCGCACGGACAGCGCGGCAATCGTTCCGACCGCCTGGCCGGTGGCCATAACGCTCGGCTGAAGCCTGAGGGCACTGCTGGCCACCCGCGAATAACCCAGGTTCTTCTCCGCGACGAGGAGTCCGTCGACGTTCACTGGGATGAAGGACTCGAAGGGAACCTGGAACGGCCCGTCCGGCATCGCCAGGTCGCTGGACGTCTCACCGGCCCATGCTTCGAAAGTCGCATCCCAGTTGCAATTGTGGAAGTCCGTGCTGTAATCGCCAATTGCGATCCCGGTGGGCCAGACCGGACCTCGCCAGAGCCCGTCCGGGTTCAGGGCGCGGCGGATGCCGTTCGCGGTCAGCATCGTCACGGCCCGAATCCGCCGGCTCTCCCGGACGTACGGGAAGGGTGGCATCAATGCCTCAATCGCCTTGAACGCGTCAGGGATGTCGTTGGAATAATCGTCCGTCGTGGTGATGCCGCCGAACTCGTCGTCCGCGATCGACCAGTGCTGGTCATTGAGGCCTTGCGGGTCCTGGATGTAATAGAGGAAGGCGAGCGTCTTAAGCTTAGCCTGGCCGATGGCTTCAGTTCGCGTGGCGCTGTCCGTGAGGAAGCCCGTTTCCAACGCCATATGATAGTAGGCGGGCGGCATCCTGTCCTTGACGTAGGTATAGAAGTCCAGGTAGTCGTTCGCGAAATTGATGCTGGACTTAGACGGACTTGAGCCGCTCGACAGCCCCCTGGTGAAGTCAGGCATCGCCCGGTAGATGTTGTGGTTGAGTAAGTTCAATGGGTAACTGGCTGGGTTGTTGCCCGCCGACGCCGCAATGGTGGCCTCGAACTCCGGTTTGTACAAGTCGTACTTGGGCGGCGTGACAGGCAGGCGCAGCGTAAGCGGGACCACATCGTAGTATTTGATGGGCGTCGCATAGGTGATGCTCTGGATACACGTGCCCGTGAAGTCGCCGGTGCCGTTGCCCACAAAGTACGCAGCGCCGGTGTGGGGGATCACGTCGCCATGTTCCGTAGCGTCCACCAGCACCGTGCTTCCGAAAATGCGGCTGGAACTGGTCAGATCCTGAAACTCGACGCCGCGTACAATGTTGCCGTCGAGGACCACGTCTTTGAAAGTGGCGCGTGGGTAGATATCCACGGCCGCCCCTTGTAGCATGGCGGTGAGTTGCTGGTTGACGATGTGCGACTCGTAACAATGGGACAACGGATCCCAGTAGCAGCCTCCCACGGACAGGCCCTTGGAAGCATAGACTTGATTCACCCGGTTGATCAGCTCGCCGTATATGCCCGTTGGGAAGTTGCGAGACAGCCACCCTTCGTCCATGCTGGGAACCGTGAGGAGTTGGCCGCCGACGGCACTGGTCTCAGCCAACAGCGCTACGCTGGAGCCCATGCGCCGGGCCTCGAGTGCGGCCGCGGCCCCACCAGCGCTCCCGCCCACGACGACGACATCGTAGTTCCGCTCCGCCTGCGTAAGGACCGCAGGCGAAAGGCCGGGTTGCGCGGAATTCGGCGCTTGTGCGCCCGCCGGCGGAGCATTTCCAACCGCACACAGGCACACGCCGAACGCTGCACCGGCACCGAGTTGCCCAAACCTCTTCATGGAGAAGCATCTCTTGTACCACATGCCAGCGGGAATTACTACAATTGTGATGAGAGATACAGAGGTGGAAAGTACTATTGGGTGTGAACGCTAAAGTACTAGTCGGGTACTAGGCCAGTGGGGCGGATCCCCTGGTCCGCGGCCGACGCCCCCGTCGGCCTGTTGGGATCGCACGGGAATTTGATTCAATGGGCGACAGCGGGTCCGGGGGGGACCCGCGCGGACCAGGGGGTCCGCCCCACCAGCATCAGTCAGACTTGCGACACGAGCGCCGGTTCCCAACGAACTGCGGCCTTCTTGATCCGCACTACCGCTTCGTTCAGGTTGGCGAGCGAGTTGGCGTAACTGAAACGCACATAGCCTGTGCCATACTCTCCGAAACAGCCGCCGTTCAGGCATGAGACGCCGGCTTCGTTGAGCAGGAAGTCGGCCAATTCCTTGGAATCGACCCCGGTCCCGGTGACATTGGCGAATGCGTAAAAGGCGCCCCCCGGAACCGCGCAGCGGAATCCCGGGACTTCGTTCAGGCCCTTGCAGATGGCATCGCGCCGGCGGCGGAATTCGGCGACCATGGCCGACACGCAATCCTGCGGCCCGTTGAGGGCGGCGATCCCGGCGCGCTGCGTAAAGCTGGCGGTGCAGGAATTCGAGTTCACCATGAGCTTGGTGACGGCCTCCACCAGCCAGGTGGGCATTACGCCGTAACCCATGCGCCAGCCGGTCATGGCATACGTCTTCGAGAAGCCGTCCAAAATAATGGTCTTCTCCAGCATTCCCGGGAAGCTCGTGATCGATGCGGGCGGGTCGTCGTAGTAGATCTGCGAGTAGATCTCGTCGCTCAGAATCATCAGGTCGCGGTCGCGCAACAGGTCCGCAATGACTTTGAGATCCGCGTAGGGAATTACCCCGCCCGTGGGATTCTGCGGCGAGTTCAGCACCACCATCTTGGTGCGGTCGGTCAGGCTGTCGCGAAACCGGTCGAGATCGAACGAGAAGCCGCGCGCCTCCTCCAGCGGAATGGGCACGGGCTTGGCCCCTAAGAAGCGGATCATCGATTCGTAGATCGGGAATCCCGGATTCGGGTAAATCACTTCATCCCCGGGCTCGAGTAACGCGATCATGGGGAAGAAAATGATGGGCTTGCCGCCCGGCACCACGGAGACATGCTGCGGGCCGACGTCGATACCCCGGGTTCGCGAAATGTGCGTGGCAATCGCATCGCGCAGGTCCGGGAGCCCTTGCGTAGGGCCGTAATGTGTCCAACCCTCGTCGAGCGCCTGCTTGGCCGCTTCGACGATATGGGCGGGGGTGGGGAAATCGGGTTCGCCGATTTCCAGGTGAACGATGCTGCGGCCCTTCGCTTCCAGCGCACGGGCTCGTACCAGAACATCGAAGGCCGATTCGACTCCGATGTTGTTCATTCGATCTGCAAGTTTCATCTAGATTACGCTTTCTGGAAAAAAGGGACACTCATGGTCAGGGAGCCGGGCGGGGCAGGATTGGCAATCTCCTCCACCAAGTCACCAATTGCGACGCGGTCTCCCAAAACGCGGCCGGTAACACGGCCTCCACCCTCCAGGCTGACGATGGCCGTCTGGTATGGCACGTCCTTCGCAAACGCCTCGGGCGCCGAGTAAATGACAGTTTCGGTATAGACGGTTCCGGTCCTCATGCGGCCCCCAGGATGCTGACCACGCAAGTGGCGCCCGACCCGCCCAGGTTTTCGGCGAGTCCCAGGGAATGGCGTGGGATCTGCCGGTCGCCCGCCTCGCAGCGGATCTGCAGCACCAGGTCGCAAATCTGCGCCACCCCGGTTGCGCCGACTGGATGGCCTTTGGCCTTCAGCCCGCCGCTGGTATTCACGGGACGCTCGCCCGACCGCGCGGTATGTCCTTCGAAGGCGTACGGACCGCCCTCGCCGCGGCCGGTGAAGCCGAGGTCCTCGGTGGCGATGATTTCCGCGATCGTGAAGCAGTCGTGCAGTTCGGCGAACTGGATGTCTCGTGGCGTGACGCCGGCCATCTGGTACGCCTTTTCGCCCGCGCGGCGGACCGCGGGAAAGGTGGTGATGTCGTCCTTCTGGTCTAGCGCCACGTAATCCGAGGCTTGGGCGATTCCCAGGACCCGCACGGGCTTATCGGTGAACTCATGGGCACGCTCCAGAGGCGCCAGAATCACCGCGGCGGCGCCGTCCGAGATCAGCGAGCAGTCGTAAAGATTCAGCGGGTCGGCGATGGGCTTGCCCTTCATCGCCTGCTCCAGTGTGATGACCTTGCGCATCTGCGCATCGGGATTCAGCGCGCCGTTGGCGTGGTTCTTCACCGCGACAGCCGAGAGGTGCTCCTTCTTCGTGCCGAACTCAAACATGTGGCGGCGCGCGATCATGGCAAACAGGGAAGCGAAGGTGTTGCCGGCGCGCATCTCTCCCGAGCAGTCACCCGCCTCGGCCAGGATTTCGTTGACCTGCGCGGTGTTCCGGGAGGTCATCTTCTCGACCCCCACCACCATCACGATGTCGTAGATACCCGCGGCGACTTCCGCCCAAGCGTGGAAAAACGCCGACCCGCTGGACGCGCAGGCTGCCTCGACGCGTGTGGACGGCACGTCCATGATGCCCAACGCGGTCGAAATGTAGGGGGCCAGGTGGTTCTGGCCAGTGAACGACGGCCCGGCGAAGTTCCCCAGGTAGAAAGACTCGATCTGGCCAGGCGCCACATGGCAGTTGCGGAGGCACTTTTCGCCGGCCTCGACCGCCAGCGAGCGGAGGTCCCGGTCCGCGAAGATTCCAAACGGAGTCTTCCCGGCGCCGATCACCGCAACAGGTCTCATATTCTGAAGCTTAGCAGGATTACCGGATTACAAAAAGAGGTCTGCGGGGACCCGGAAAAACTCGCTCAGTTTCCTGGCCTGCGCCTTGCTGATCGCGCGCTTGCCGCTGAGTATTTCCGAGACACGGCTCTTGGGGAGCAGGGACCAGAGGTCATGGGGCTTCAAGCCTTTCTCTTCGAGAAGCGAGGCGAGCATTTTGTGGGGGCGGCCCTTGGGCAGAGGATGGACCCGATCCTCATATTCCTCGACAAGCACCGCAAGCAATTCAACAAGCCGGCCCTCCTCCTCGGACAAATGGTTCTCGCCCTTATCGAACAGTTCCCTGACCACCGCCAGCATCCGGTCGTACTCGTCTTCGGTCCGGATGACCACCGGGAGCGTCTCTCCCAAGAGTCTGTGATACTCGCGCTCATTCAGTGTGACCGTGCTCATNNGATGTGATAGCGGTACATGATCTCGGCTATCAAGCGGTACTTGCCTCCGCCAATGTTGAACACCGTGAATTCATCCACGAAATCTGCATGGCCGAAGTCGACGCGAACATCGCTCGGTTTGCTCCAATCCGCTGCTTTCGCGATTCGATGCCAGCGCATCAGGGGCTCTAGCGCGTCATCATGGATCTCACCGAACTCGCGAAGCGGCGTTTTGCTGATGATCCTCAATCCTGAGGTTACCAAAACGGGAAGTTGCGATCAAGATCGCAATCGTCTCACATTCCTCTCCCAAGCAGCGTGGAAGATCCTAAGGACGCCATCCCGATGGCGGAAAAAGGCGAGCATCTTGTCGGAGCACTTTTCGGATCTGGCAATGCGTAAAAAGTACTGTACGGAACATCGCAAATCTCACCAAGCATTCCGCCAAACGTCCAATTCACAGATGCCAAACGATCTTCGGCGAATGGCAGTCAAGATGCTCCACAGAGGGGCAATCGGGCCATTGGCCTCGGGATGCATTTTCATTGTTAAGAAAGGAACAGTTCCATGAAGTCGCATTCTCTCTTCAGTGTGCGCATGTTGGTCACCACGCTTTGTGGTATTGGGATCG
The DNA here is from genome assembly GCA_003167275.1 of Bryobacterales bacterium. Classification (GTDB taxonomy): domain Bacteria; phylum Acidobacteriota; class Terriglobia; order Bryobacterales; family Bryobacteraceae; genus JAIQFL01. The sequence goes on from PMTT01000706.1 coordinate 24,601, forward strand.
CCGCGGGGGTTGTGGTTTTCCGCGCTCAGGCGGACCAATGGGACAAGAGGACTATTCTCACTGTGGACCAGCCGATCCAGGTAAGGGACACTTACCTGCCAGCGGGTCAGTACGTGTTCAAACTCCTCAATTCGAGTTCCGACCGCCACGTCGTGCAGATTTTCAATCGCGATCAAACCCACATCATCGATACGATTCTCGCGATTCCCAATTACCAGTTGGAGCCGAAGGGCAAATCGCAATTCCTCTTCTGGGAAACGCCTCCCGGCACCGCCAGAGCATTGCGCGCCTGGTTCTATCCGGGTGACAATTTCGGCCAGGAGTTTCCCTACCCCAAGCACTTGAGACAGTTGGAAACTGCATCGGCAGCCGTGAGCGTTCCGGCTCCATCAGTCTCGACAGCCGTGCTCTCGCAGCAAACGGCCGAGGCTCGGCCGGAGCCAACTCCGACTCCGACTCCGCAGCCTTCCGAAGCGCAGTCGATGGCCGCGGAATCTCAACGGCCAGTCGAGTTGGCGCAAAATGCTCCGCCTCCAACTCCAGAGGCCGCTCCGCCACCGCCTCAAACCCCGCCACCCCAACCGGAGCCGATGCCTGAGAGACTGCCCAAGACCGGCAGCCCTTATCCCACGATCGGCTTGGCCGGCTTGGTTTCATTGGCTCTTTATGCGGTACTACGTTTGAAGATATTGGCGTAAGCTCCAGCGCCTTAGGAGCAGGTCGGATGAAACAGTGCTTCGCAATTCGAAACCTGATGATTGCGGGCACTGTTTCATTGGTATCCGCGCTCCTGGCCGGGTTCCCGCCAGCGGACCAACCCGGCTTTACGATCCGCAGCGACGTACGACTGGTGCTGCTGGATGTGAGCGTGAAAGATCGCCAGGGCGGTTTTGTATCGGGTCTGACAAAGGCTAACTTCAGCGTCTTCGAAAACGGCCGGCCGCAGCCAATTACCGTCTTCGCCAACGACGACGTGCCTGTGACGGTGGGGATCCTGGTGGATGAGAGCTTCAGCATGAGGACAAAACGGGACGATGTTCTCACAGCGGCCCAGACCTTCATTGAGGAGAGCAATCCCAGCGATGAGATCTTCGTTCTCAACTTTAACGACCGGGTGACTCGCGGGCTGCCCGAACCCATGCTCTTCTCCGACGACTTACAGCAATTGCGCTCCGCTCTCCACCGGGGTACTCCGCAGGGGAAGACCGCGCTCAACGACGCCATTGTCGCCGGACTGAAGCAACTGGAAGAGGGGAAGCGCGATAAGAAGACGCTCATCGTGATCAGCGATGGAGGAGACAACGCCAGCGGGCACACGCGCGCCGAGATGCTCGACATGGTCGGAAGAAGCGCCGCCACCATCTATACCATTGGTCTGTACGATACCGACGATCCGGACCGCTCGCCTGGCATCCTGAGAGAACTCGCGCGGATGAGTGGCGGCGAAGCCTGGTTTCCGAAGGATCCAGCGGAAATGGTCCCGGTATGCCGGCGCATCGCCAAGGACATACGGGCGCGGTACACCATCGGCTACCTGCCGCAGGTGGAAAATGGCGCGAGCCCGGTACGGCATATCCGTGTCCGCGCGATGGCGCCGGGCCGCGCCAGGCTGGTGGCCCGCACTCGAAGCAGCTATCGATATGACGATGTCAAACACCAGGAAGAGAAGTAGGATGCGGCGCTGGACGGAACGAGCTTTCCTGCTGATGGGCGTGGTCGGCCTGGGTGTTTGGGCCTGGTCCCTGGTGCGCACCCAGGTCTACGAGGATTGGGAAAACTGGGCCTTCGATCGCCAGGTCCGCGGGGAACACGCCACCATCAACCAGTATCTTGCGCAGAAGGCAGTGGGGGTCCGCCAACATGTCGGGTCCTGGTTGAAGACTCCGGCCCCGCCGGAGCCTCCCACTGCCCGCTCGATCATCCCGCCGCCGGAACCCCGGCCGTCCTTGGAACCCCGGAAGCCGTCATTGGAAAAGAACGGCCTGGTCGGCCGTCTCCAGGTTCCACGGCTGCATATGAACGGAATGGTTCGTGAGGGCACTGGCGAAGATACCCTCGGCTTGTCGCTGGGCCACATCCCCAGCACGGCATTGCCGGGTCAGAGTGGAAATGTCGCCGTGGCGGGCCACCGCGACACGTTGTTTCGCGGTCTCCGGGGAATTCGCCGGGACGACGTGATCCTCTTCGAGACGCTCGGCGGCAAATACGTCTATCGGGTGGAAGGCACCCAGATCGTGAAGCCCGAAGACCTGAGCGTCTTAAAGCCGGGCCAGGAGCCGGAGCTTACGCTCATCACCTGTTATCCCTTCTATTACGTGGGCTCCGCTCCCGACCGCTTCATTGTGAAGGCTCGCCAGGTATCCCAGGATCTTGCGGAGAAGAGCACTCTCCAGGCCCAACTGGATCCGCCGCACCCCGATCCATCCGTTGAACGCCCCCCAGCGGCGGCGCAATCGGTCGAAACGGCCCCGCCAATCCGCCATTCCGGATTGAATCGGGCGGCCCTGACTGCGCGCCCGAAGAGGGTGGAGAGCAACGCCGCGATCAGGAAACTGCCCTTCTCGGTGAGCACGAATCACAGCCGGGAATTGGCGCCGGGAATCTCCATCGGCCTGACGCGGACCGACGCCGCCGGCCATCGCGTGGACGGTTGGATGTGGGTGATGGCCGACCGCAAGACGATCTGGCTCCGCGAACAGTCCGCGCGCCAGCCGGTGGTCTTCTACGGGGCCCGCGATGGCCGCAGGCGCGAGTTGGTGATCACCGCCGTCACGAAAAACTCCATGGCCGGTTATCTGATGATTCCTTCGGTGTCAACTGCCAAGACGGATCGGTGACGGCCTTCAGGGCCGGCACGACGCATCGAAACCCGAACCCGCGAATCGCACCGAGGGCGTACCTGTTTTGGGGATTTCGTGGTCAACTTGGGCAACCGCTCCCTCACGGTCGCGGCTCGGTTGCGGCGGTTGCTGATTCAGCATAAGTTACCGGGCCCGCGACCGTCAGGTCAGAAGGTGTGAAAGAGTCCCCACAAGCGGGCGAGACAGGCGGAACCGCGTGTCCCACCGAACCGAGCCGCGACCAACCATGTATGATGATTGAGTTCCCGGGCTGTGTCGCCCTCGGGGAATGCCCGAAGGGAGGATCTCGTGTTCTCGGACCTCAAGACCGCGGCGAAAAAAATCGAGGAGAGGGTTCCCGACCCGGTCGTTCGCTACGGCTTGCCGCTCGTCAGTTTCGCCGTCCTCTTTGGCATCTACTACCTCTGCTATTTCGTCCTGGGCATCCGATTTCCGCTCTTCTACGGACTCCTCTATATCTTGCTGCTGATCGTCATGCTGGGCGCCGCCTGGCTCGGGTACGGGCCAGGAGTCTTGATTTGCGCCATCGTCACCCTGGCCCTGCCGCACATGACACGTGCCGGAGCCAATCGGGGAGCCCGAGTGGATCTAACCCGCTTTGCCCTGGTCCTGATCATCTCCCTTCTGGTCAGCCGAATCTCGCAGACGCGCCGCCGCACGGAAGCCGCTCTGCGCCGGACGGCCGAGGATCTCGAGATCCGGGTGCGCGAGCGCACCGAAGAGGCCATGCGCGCCTTAGGCGCCATGCTCGAGACCGAGGAGCGGCTGCGGTTCGTGCTGGACTCCGCCGAGATCGGCTATTGGGACCACGACGTCGGAAGGGACCAGACCACCCGCTCCCGCAAGCACGACGAGATCTTCGGGCATCCCGAGCCACTGCCCTCCTGGAGCCATAACGACTTCCTGCAGCATGTCCATCCCGCGGACCGCGAAGAGGTAGAGGCAACCTGGCAGAAGGCGCTCGAAACCGGCCAGGCATCCATGGATTTCCGCATCGTCTGGCCCAACCAGAGCCTGCACTGGCTTTGGCTGCAGGCCCAGGCACACCACGGCACAGTGGAAACCCCAGTTCACATCAGCGGCGTGATCATGGATGTTACCCGCCGCAGGGAGACTGCCGACAGCCTGCGTGAACAGGCCCAATTGCTGGACTTGGCCCACGATGCCATTCTCTCCATGGATTGGAAGAGTACGATCACCTTCTGGAGCCTGGGCGCGGAGCGGATGTATGGGTGGTCCCGCGAGGACGCCGTGGGGAGAATCTGCCATGAGTTGCTGCAGACGGAGTTTCCCCAGCCCTTGAATGAGATCGAAGGTCAACTCGTCACGGTCGGACACTGGGAGGGCGAACTGGTGCACAGCCACCGTGATGGCACTCGCCTCCGGGTCGCCAGCCGCTGGGCCCTGCGTCGCGATGCGCAGGGACGCCCCCAGGGCTATCTGGAGATCAACACCGACATCACCGAACGGCGGCGCATTGAGGCGCAGCTTCGCCACACCCAGAAACTGGAGAGCCTGGGCGTCCTGGCCGGCGGCGTGGCGCATGATTTCAACAACCTGCTGACCGGGATTCTGGGCAATGCGAGCCTCGCCCTGGATGGGATTCCGGCCCACAACCCGAATCGCGGCCTGCTGGAAGAGGTCATCAAGGCCGCCGAGCGCGCCGCCGACCTCACGCGCCAACTTCTGGCATACGCCGGTAAGGGACGCTTCGTCATGCGGACAGTGAATCTCTCCGACCTGGTGCGGGAGATCGGCGGACTGGTGCAGACGTCAATTCCGAAGCCCGTCCAACTGCGGTTTCAGTTGACCGAGCGCCTGCCCGGCATTGATGCCGACCCCGGGCAGTTGCAGCAGATCGTCATGAACCTGGTGATCAACGGAGCCGAGGCCATCGGTCCGGAGGGAGGCACGGTGCTGGTCCACACCAGCGTCCAGCCGGTGGACGAGCATTACATCGAGACCATGTCATCGGCCGGGGAACTGTTGCGCCCCGGCCAGTACGTGTGCCTGGAAGTCCATGACACTGGCTCCGGAATGTCGGAAGAGACGCTGGCCAAGATCTTCGATCCGTTCTACACCACCAAGTTCGCCGGCCGCGGTCTGGGCCTGTCGGCCGTGTTGGGAATCGTCCGGGCCCACAAGGGCGCACTGAAGGTTTACAGCAAGCCTGGAAGCGGAACCACGTTCAAGGTTCTGTTTCCCACCACGGCCAACCCGCTCGCCCCGCAGCCGTCTTGCGCGGTGCGTGATCTGGCCGGAACTGGGACCATTCTGGTGGTCGACGATGAGGAAATCGTGCGCCAGACCGCTCGCCACACCCTGGAGCGCTACGGCTACAAGACGTTGACGGCGCGGGACGGCCGAAGCGCAGTGGACGTCTATCGCCGTCAGCCGGACGCCATCGGCCTGGTATTGCTCGACCTGACCATGCCGGTGATGAGCGGCGAAGAGGCGTTGCGCCACATGCAACTGATCAATCCCCGCGTACGGGTCCTGCTGACAAGCGGCTACAACGAAGTGGAGGCGGTACAGCGCTTTTCTGGGAAGGGCCTGGCAGGGTTCATCCAGAAGCCCTACACGGCGGCAGCGCTGGCAGAGAAGGTGAAGGAAGTCCTGGCGGGGTAAGCACCCAGGTGGGGCGGGCCCCCTGGCTCGCGGCCACCCCCTGGTCGGCCTGTTCGGAGTGAGCGTCCGTCTCAAACTCGGTCTTGCAACATTCTTTCCTCTTGACATCCCACACGAGGTCTGGCAGACTCCTCTATAGATCCCACAGGAGGTGGCATGGAAGACAAATCCGAGATACTCCAGGGCACGCTCGATCTGATGGTGCTGAAGACCCTGGACGCCATGGGGCCGATGCACGGATACGGCATCGCGCGCCGCATCGAGCAGTTGAGCGAGGAGGCCCTCCTGGTGAATCAGGGGACGATCTATCTTTGCCTCGTGCGCCTGGTGCAAAAGCGGTGGATTCGGGCGGAGTGGGGCACATCGGAGAACAATCGCAAGGCGAAATTCTACTCCATTACCATCGCCGGGCGAAAGCAACTGGCCGTCGAGGCCAAGGACTGGGAGCGGGTTTCGGGCGTGATCGGGCGCCTGCTGCAGCTCGCGCCGAGGAGCTGACACGATGCTGACGCGACTTCAGTATCTGCTTGCGCGGATAGGCGCCTTCCTGCGGCCTCGCGGCCTGGATCGGGATTTCGATGAAGAGCTCGAAGCGCACCTGGCGATGCTCTCGGAGGACTACGTCCGCCGCGGCATGACTCCGGAACAGGCTCGCCGCGCCGCGCAGATCGAGTTGGGAGGCCGCGCCCAACTGCAGGAAGCGCATCGCGCCACGCGCGGTCTGCCGCTGATCGATTCCTTCTTCCAGGACGTGCACTACGCCGTGCGCGCGCTGCGCAAGAATCCCGGTTTCACAGCGATAGCGGTGCTGACCCTGGCGGTGGGTATCGGTGTCAATACCGCGGTGTTCACGGCTTACAACGCCATGGCGCTGCGCCCCCTGCAAGCGAAGGAGCCCGAAAGGGTGATGCAGATCTCGCGGAGTAACCGCGATCCCTCCTTCACGTATGCCGACTATACCTGGTACCGGGAACACAACCGGAGTTTCTCGGGGTTGGCCGCCATGTCCAACGATGTCTTCTCGATGAGCGGGGGTGGCGGCGCGGCGCAGGGGGAAAGCGGGATTGTGGGCGCAACCGGTCTCGGGCTGCCGCGAGTGTTGGCGGGCGGCTCCGAACCGGTCACGGCAGTAGTGGTCTCGGGCAACTATTTTGAAGTGCTTGGCATTCAGGCCATAGTGGGGCGCACCTTCCTTCCGGAGGAGGATTCGCCAGCGGCGCAGCCTGTGCTGCTGATCAGTTACAACTTCTGGAAACGGCGATTCGCGGGCGATCCGAGCCTCCTTGGGCGAAGCCTTAAGCTGAACGGTACGGATGTGACCGTGGTCGGCATCTCTCCGCCCGATTTCACTGGCATGTGGGCCTTGGTTCCGGACTTGTGGGTGCCGCTTGCCGTCGAATCGCGCTTGACGTCGGGGCCGCAGATCATGCATCGCGGCCGGGTCTATGGCCGCTTGCGGCCGGGCGTGGAGCGGAGGCAGGCGGAAGAAGAGATGAATGCGTTGGCGCATGCGCTTCGCGAAGAATTCCTCGGAAGCCGCGGTCGCTCGGAGAGCGAGCGAAGCCGCCTGGTGGTGGGTCTGGCGAACACCGGCGGTAACACGAAGGGCGAGACCTCGGCGGCGGGGCCGTTTCTTCTGCTCGGGGCGGTGGGATTGGTCCTGCTGATTGCCTGCGCCAATGTGGCGAGCCTGCTGCTGGCCCGTTCCGCCGCAAGGCAGCGCGAGATCGCCATCCGCCTCGCGATCGGCGCCGGCCGCGCGCGGCTGATCCGCCAGTTGCTTACCGAAAACGCGGTCATGAGTGTGATGGCCGGTGCGCTGGGGATCGTGTTTTCGTGGTGGTCGCTGCACGCGCTGATGGTGCAGCTTGCGGCCTCGCCGCTCGGGGCGCTGGGCACCGTGGCGCTGCACGTCGCGCCCGATCAGCGCGTGCTTGCCTACATGCTGTTTCTGGCTTTGGGCGCGACCGTGATGTTCGGACTCGCCCCGGCGCTCGAAGCGTCGCGGGCCAATCTCACCTCCGGCCTCAAGGACGAAGGCGCGGCATTTGGAGGTCACCTGCGCAAGTCGCGCCTGCGCGATCTGATGGTAGGGGCGGAGGTCGCGGTCTGCCTGATTCTGCTGATTACGGCCGGGCTCCTGGCGCGTTCTTCGCAGCGGACGCTGGAGATCGATCTTGGTTTCGACTATCGCAATGTTGTCTCCCTGGATGTGGTTTTTCCGCCAGCGGCCTCGCCGGCCCGGATTGCCGCCACCCGGGCGAGACTGGCACAGGAACTGGCTGCGATACCGGAGATCGAATCGGTTGCGGTGACCTCGCACCTTCCCCTGATGCACGGCGGGCTCATGGCGACCACGGTGAAGTTGGGTGGCCACGAGACCGATACGCTGTACACGCTCGTCAGCCCCGGGTATTTCGCGACGATGAGGATTCCGATCTTGCGCGGGCGGAACTTCGAGGCGCAGGAGTTGCGGGACGGTGTCAATTTCGACGGCATCTCCGCCATCGTCAGCGAGGCGACAGCGCGTTGGCTCTGGCCGGGCGAGGAGGCGATCGGGAAGAGGTTCGTTTTCGGCCCCAGCCGCGACAGCAGCGAGAGGGCGCAGGCGGGCAACGGCATTGTGGTCGGGGTCGCCAGGGACGTGCGCAGCCGGGTGCTGGACCGGATCGACGAGACCTGCATCTACTTTCCGGTGACCACGGCGTTTGGGGACGCTGGCGATCCGGGCTTTCACACTTCGGGTTTTGTGATGCGGGCGCGCGCGGATGAGGGCCGGGTGGTAGCGGCGGTCGAGCGCATCATGCAGGCGGCCCATAGCGATCTGCAGGCAGTCGTTGGCGATTCGCGGACGGCGTATACGACACAGACTTGGTTCGTGGCTTCCCGACTGGGCGCCATCGCGGCCGCCATCATCGGGATTCTGGGCCTGTTGATGGCGTCGGTGGGGATCCATGGAACGGTGGGGTTTGCAGTCACGCAGCGGACGCAGGAGATCGGAATTCGCATGGCTCTCGGCGCGCGGCGTGGGACTGTGCTTCGGCTGGTGTTGTGGGAGACCATGCGCCCGGTGGCGTTGGGCCTCGCCGTGGGGTTTGCCCTGGCTGCCGTTGTGTCACGACTGATGGTTTCCAAGCTGTTCGGCCTGAGCGCATTGGACCCCATCGCCTTTGTGGGTGCGTCAGGCTTCTTGGTGGTTGTGGCCCTGCTGGCCGGGTATCTTCCGGCGCGCCGCGCCACCAGAGTCGATCCNNGATGATCGCCTTACGGTACGAGTAGGTCGGACCGCGGATAGCGCTTGGCTACCGATCGCGTGCTATTCGTAGACTCCGACGGCCGTCTCACGGATCTTCTCTCCCAGTTGAAGATCGAAACCAGCAAAGTGGCGCCCACTGGCGATTTGGTGAACCTGTCAGAAGGCTTGGAAAGCGGTTTCGACTTATACCAAGCCGATCTTAGCCCCAGCCTCCTCGCACACCTCCTCGATACTTTTGGTCCGATTCGTCAGCTCGAAACTGGCTCTTGAGCCAATGTGGCGCTCTGAACTACGGAGCTGCGGATCGCCTTAGAGTCCGCACTATTTGGGAGGAAATGTGCGGCATCGGGGTGGATAGCCAGGTCGGGCGCTCATGTTTAAGCCCCTGCGGGAACAATATACCCCGTCCGGGCGCGCACCCGCGCCTTCGGATAGCGCTTGGCGGCGTCCGGGGTCAACTCCACATGCACCGTTCGGGTCGTGCCGGGCTTGGCCTGCGGGAGGCCGTAGTACAGTTGGTAGCGGGTGCGGATCCGGTGCATGGCATCCCGGAAAGCCGTCCCCGGGTCGCCTGAATTCAGGGTGTCGCCGCCGGTCTTTTGCGCGATTCCTTTCATCCCGGCCTCCAACGCCAGAGTCTGCGGCGCCATGATGATGCCGACTGTACGCCGTGCCTGAAAGGAGGGGTTGCGGACAATCAGCCCGGTCAGCAGAGCGTCCGCTTCCCAGAAATCCCGCACCACCGACTCCTCCCGGCGGGTGCGCGTGCCGATGTTGTCGGTGATGATCAGCACCGCGCGCCGCCGCTGGGTCTTCTTTTCGTGCAGAAAACGCATCGCCGCGTCATCCACGGCAGCCTGGATAAACGTGCCGCCGCCAAAGCGGATCCCCCTCACGTCCTCCTGGATGGTGCGGTTGACTGCGTCCAGATCCTCGGTGAACGGGGCGACCACACGAGCGTCCGTATTGAACACCATGACCGAGACACGGTCGCCTTGGCGCAGTTCCCGAAGACCCTCGTACGCCGCCACGGCGACTCCCTCCACCACCGCCTGCATGCTGCCGCTGATATCGAACAACAGAATCAGGTCGAGCGGCTCCTCTTCGGCCGAGAAGTGAAGAATCGGCTGCTCCTTGCGCTCATCCAGCACGCGGAAATCGTCTTTCGTGAGGCCGGTCAGGATGTTACCCTCGGCGCTGGTGACTTCGGCATCGATATGGAC
>PMTT01000832.1 GCA_003167275.1 Bryobacterales bacterium
GATCGTCTTCATGAACCGCAGGACCTTGTTTCAATTGGCGGCCGGTACGGCAGTTGCCGCGTTGCAGGACCACGCCATCGAGCGCGTCTCGGCGGCAGCCACGTCCACTAAGGGAAGGACGCCGGAGGACGTCGCGGGCGATGAGGATTTCTGGTCTGAGATCCGTAGCGCGTTCAGCGTCGACCGCAACATCGTCAACCTCAACAACGGCTATTGCAGTCCTTCTCCCCGCACGGTGCAGGATGCCATGCGCCGATACCTGGAATACAGCGACATGGGCCCCTACCACACCATGGTCGCCGTACTGGAGCGGCAGGTGGAGGCGGTTCGACGCAATTTGGCCGCCGCAGCCGGGTGCGACGCCGAAGAGATCGCCATCACGCGCAACTCCAGCGAATCCCTGGAGAACGCCCAGTACGGCGTGGATCTCCAGAGGGGCGATGAAGTCCTGACCACCAACCAGGACTATCCGCGCATGCTCACGACCTTCCAGCAACGTGAGCGGCGCGAAGGCATCGTCCTCAAGACCATTTCCTTCCCCGTTCCGCCACCCAGTATGGACGACCTTTACCAGCGGTTTGAAAAGGCCGTCACTCCCAAGACCAAGCTGATCCTGGTCTGCCACATTACCAACCGCACTGGGCAGATTTTCCCGGTGAAGCGGATCTGCCAGATGGCCCATGCGCGCAACATCCCGGTGATTGTCGACGGCGCGCATGCTTTCAGCCACTTCCCGTACAAGATTTCGGACCTGGATTGCGACTATTACGGCGTGAGCCTGCACAAGTGGACTTACGCTCCTGTGGGAACGGGCTTTCTCTATGTAAAGAAGTCGCGGATTGCGAGCACCTGGTCGCTGATGGCTTCGGGCGAGAAGCAGGCCGGTGACATTCGCAAGTTCGAGGAGATTGGAACGCATCCCGCAGCCAATCACGACGCGATCAGCGAAGCGCTGATCTTCAATGAGAGCCTGGGGATCGATCGGAAGGCCGCGCGCCTCCGGTATCTTCGGGATCGCTGGGCGAACCGCCTGTCCCAGAACCCCAAGTGCAGCATCTTGCACAGCCAGGATCCGGCGCAGTCCTGCGGGATCGGCTTCCTGGCCTTCAAGGGCGTGGACCCGGCCAAGATCCACGAGGCGCTGTGGAGCAAGTACAACATCCTGACGGCGATGATGGGCCACGAGGAGTACTCCGGGTTGCGCATTACGCCCAATGTCTACACCACGTTGCGCGACATCGACACCTTCAGCGAAATGGTGGAGAAGGAACTGAAGACCGCGTAAGGTATGCTTTAACTTGCCCAGTGATAATGGGCTCGAAGGCTAACTCAAAGCATACCCACTCCCCCCACGCGGGGGTACGTCTGATTTACCCACATAATATCTGTTGAGATATCCGGCAATTTCAGGTATTTTTAACTCGTATTGGTTGAAGGCATTTCCCACACTGCAAGAATGAACGGTGTGGCGAAATGCCGTTTCTCCCAATCGTCAACGGCGCCGATCAAGTGGGCAGCTCGGAAGGAGGGCTAAAATGATCAGACTGTATAGGAGTGCGCTTCATCCCCGGCACTGGGTAGCCTGTGTTCCAGGGAGCGGCTGGGTGGCATTCCCGGCTCGTGAGAACGGCTGGCTGGAACGACATCCGGCGCGGGGCTTGGACCCGCTGTATTTGCGCGAAGTACCAGTGGAAATGGCCGTGAATACGGGTTTTCTGCAGCCCGAGCCGGAGTTGGTGGAAGCGTAGCGGGAGAGGCGTTCCGGCTTAAGGTGGCTATGCCACACGAGGCCCCGGGGGGATTGGCCAGTGAGACCAACACAGGCAAGAATGCCTGTGCCACGGTCGCTACCGGTGGCCTTCGAGCGACTGTAGGAGGTCGCGGAAACGGCGCCGGCTGACTTCCAGACGCTGACCGTTTTTGAGCAGCACCTCACCCGAACCGCCGGGCAGCGGAAACACTTCCGCTACCGCATTCAGGTTGATGAGAGCTGCCCGCGAGACGCGAAAGAAGCGGGCAGGGTCCAATCGCTCCTCCAGTTCGTTGAGGGTGGGGTCCATCCAGTATTGGGCGGTGTCGCCGACCAGGCGGGTCAGTCCGTCCTCGGAAGAGAAGTAAAGCACTCGGGCTTCACCAACCACCGTGTAATGCGAGGCATTGCGGACCAGAAATCGGGCGGGCCCGAACGGCTGGCTGCGGACTGTGCGGTCGAGCGCCGATTCCCGGTTGGCGGCGGACAGAGACCTGACGCGGTCCAGCGCCTGCCCGAGGCGGACCCGGCTGATGGGCTTCAACAGGTAGTCCACCGCGTTCAGTTCGAAGGCGTCGACGGCGTGCTGTTCGAACGCGGTACAGAAGATGATGTGCGGACGGGGTTGCGCCAGGCAGGCGGCAATGTCGATGCCGCTGCAGCCAGGCATCTGAATATCCAGCAGGAGCAGCTCAGGCTTAATCTCGCCAGCCAGTTCCATGGCCTGAACGCCGGTTTCCGCCTCCCCCACAACCTCTACGTCCGGGTGCGCGGCCAACAACTGTCGCAGGCGGACGCGCGCCGGCGCTTCGTCATCCACGATTAAGACGCGCATCACGATTCCTCCCGGCCGGCTACCAGGGGCTCAGGGGCCAAGGGTGCGTGGTGGGGCACTGGGGCGGCGGGCGCGGGGGCAGACGCTCCCTTACGGTCGCGGCTCGGATGGTTGCGGGTCGCGGGGTCGTGGGTCGCAGGGGAGTGGGTTGCAGCATCGCGTCCCTGGGGGGAGACTTCGCCCTGGCATACAACTACCGGGATCGTCAGCCAGACCCGAGTCCCGTGGCTCCCTCTCTCCCAACGCAGTTGGGCGGAAGCGCCATAGTAACCGGTCAACCGCTCGATCACGTTGCGGAGGCCGTGCCCGGCCACGGCTCCTGGGTCCGCCAGTGAAAAACCGGGCGGGAAGCCGGGACCGTTGTCGAATACTTCGACGCACAACTGATCGTCCTGGATCGTGGCACGCAGGCGCACCAGCCCGCGGCCCTCGACGGCCGATACCCCGTGCTTGATGGCGTTCTCAATCAACGGCTGAATCGTCATGGTGGGAACCGGAATGGCGCCCGCGGCCGGGTCCACCGCCAAATCCGTTTGCAGGCGATCGCCAAACCGGGCCCGCTCCACCTGCAGGTAAGCGGTCACGAATTCCACCTCCTCGTCCAGACGCACCCACTCCTTCTCCGACTTGCGTAGCGTATAGCGGAACACCTCAGATAGTTGCTGCACCGTCTCGTCGGCAAGTTGGGGCTGGACGGAGATCAGGCCGGCAATGGCGTTCAGGGCGTTGAACAGGAAATGAGGATTGATCTGGGCGCGGAGCGCTTTCAGCTCGGCACGGCTGGCCAGCCAGCGGAGTTGCTGCTCGCGCTCCTCTTGCTCGATGCGCTGCTGGCGAAAGCGGACATTCTCAAGAACCACGCTGAGGGTGCGCGCCAGGGACTGCAGTAACCTGCGATCGTCGCTCAGGAAGGGTATCGAATTCGGTCGGGCGGAAAGGGCCACCCACCCCACGCGGGCACCGTTCTGTTCGAGTTCGGCGACCAGACCGCCGTCTGACTGGCTCTCGTGGCGCAAGCACTCGTGCTTGCCGCGTCCCGACTCATCGGGACGCCCGGCGCTTCTGCGCGTGGATTGCACGCCCGGAGCGAATGACTCTTCGCCCTGCCCTTGACCCTCCGCTTCAAACCCAATCTCCACGGCAGCTCGAAAAATGTCCTTCAAACTCTCGGTGGCGCGGCGACGCAAGTCCTCGTCCGTCACGGCCACCTGGATGTCGTGCACGAATTGCCGTTCCGCGTCGGCCGGTGAATATCGGCGCCGAAGCCATACCTGGTCGATGGACTGCTCCAGCCGACGGTAGATCCACGGGCCCATCAGCCAAAAGGGCAGCAGGAGAAGAGCGCAGATCCATGGCCGGCTCCAATCCAGGGGAAGCCGCTCGAAGATGCGGCTTGCCAGTGCAAAGAAGAGCGTCAGACCCACCAACGCCACGGCGAAGAAACTGCCCCGCTTGATGAGCAGATCGAAGAAGATCAGCCGTTCCTGGTAGTAGAGGGTCACGCAGAAGAAGCTCAGCACCAGGTAATCGGGGAAGAGGCTCACCAGGGTTCCGGGCCAGACCAGGTTGGCTGCAGCGCACAACAGGGTCAGGCAGAGCAGGACGCGGTTCCACGAGCGATGATGACGCTCCACCGGCTTCAGGCGCCTGCGCGAGAGCGTCTGCACCAGCAGTCCCAGGGCGCCGGCAGCCCCCAGCATCAGGGCCGGAACGCTATCCAGTTGCTCGCCCCAGCCGGTCGACACCACGTCGAGGTCTTCCAGGCCCCTCGCCAGGGTAGCCAGACCGCTGAGCCCGTAGAACCCGGCGAGCAGCCACGGCCACACGCGGCGGCCAGGCAGTTCCGCTGCTTCTTCGCTCTGGATCAAGTGGAACAAGAGCGGGGGCAGAAGGCCCGTCACCAACCCCAGCGCCAGGGTCAGTCCCGTCACCCAGGCGGAATCGGTGTTGAGAGCCGCGGCGATCTGCAGCAGCAGATTCATCAGGAATGCCGTGGCGCAGACCACGGTGAGGGCAGGGAATACCAACCCTCGGCCGCGCTGCCGCCGCAGCCGGCGCTCCCGCCAGTAATACAGAGTGAGGACGGAAAAGGTCAGAGCTCCAAACGTGAACGTGATCAGCGAGGCGAGGTAGAGCAGCTTGTAGCCCAGCATTGTATTCCGCGCGGCCGAGTCCTATGGCGCCTTGTCCACAGGCTTGCCGGTGACGCCCTTCAAGACCTGCAGGATCAGCCAATAGTTAGTCTTGTCGGCTTCCAGGAGAACCGCGGCGGCCTTCCCGTCCTCTGTATGATAGACGATTCCGACGAAATGGTCCTTGCTGACATGCAACAGCCCGAACAACGCCAGGGGTGTCAGGACCAGGCTCAGAGCCACCACATCGGCTACACGCCGGTGCGCCTCCTGGCCGTAGCTGAGGCTGGTGACCTGGTCGGGCTTGATGTGAACTACCGTCTTACTGTGCGTGAAGCTCAACGTGATTTCATCGCTGGTGACCTTGAGCGTGGTGTTGTAATCGTACGGGTTCACCTTCACCTGGACCGTGCCACCGGCGTAGCGGAGCTTGTTCCAGGTACTGCCCTCGGAGCCGGACAGTGCGNNTCCAGGACAGTGCCATTACGATGATGCTTGCCACGACGCGACGCATTTCGATGTCCCTGCGAGCTTCAGTATAAGAGACCCAATTCGCGAACGACAATCGCTTTCCGACGAGTGGTGGACGCGGCTGATGGGCGGCTTTGCGGGCTGGTGAATGGAACCCGGCATCCACGTCCACCCACCCGGAAATCCGACCGCTCATCGGAAAATCGTGGCCCTCGCCACGCCTTCCCGCCTACTATGCGTGAGGAGGCTTCTCCATGGTGCGATCCGCTCGAACTAAGGTGTTGTTGATCTCCGCTTTGGCCGCTCGGGCCGCACTCGGGCAGCACCCACCGGCAGGGCCGCAGAATAGCGACATCAGCATACTGGCCGGACCCGTCTTCGGCAGTAGTCAGGTGACCGATAGTACAGGCGCGACGGTGAAGGCTTCGGGCACGTGGAGTTTTCAGTCGAGCTTCGCACACACCATCCATTCCTACTCGTTCGCAGACCTCTGGTTCGAGTTTGCGAGCACCGCCGAGAACCGCGAGAGCACAAACACTTCTTTCAGCGCGTTCTACGAAACACCCGGACTGCGCCTGAGCGTTCCCGTGGGATCGCGAGTATCGTTCTACGGGGCGGTGGGCGGCGGCTATGTGAGGTTTGACGCCGACCAGGAGAACGTGAATTCGGGCGGCCACACCCAGCGCCTGACGAATTACCACGGGGCCTTCGACTTCGGCGGCGGGATGGATTTCCGGTTGACGCGCCTGTTGAGCCTGCGTGGAGAGATCCGCGATTTCGTGACCGGCAGCGGGTTGGGCGGGGTGAACGGGCGGCATCACCCGATCATTGGGTTCGGCATGGCTGCTCACTTTTAGACGGAGCAGCTCCGCTACTTTCCGTTCTAACATGGACATTTGATACGCACGCATCCTGCACCTGATCCCGCGTCGCGACTGAGTCGACGCCGTACCAAGCCCGGCGGCTCGGCCGAGCGTCGCTGGGGGCCCTGCCGCTGGTGTGGGGCCGAGGTCCCAAAAGGCCGCTTCACCTTCTGCACGCCGGGCTGTGTGCACGAATGGAAACTGCGCACCGACCCAGGGTATCTCCGCGCTGAGGTCTTCGCGCGCGACCACGGCGTCTGCGCACAGTGCGGCCTCGACACCGAGGCTATGCGCAAAGACAAGCGTAAGCTCGACTACCGGGCGCGCCGGCAATTCGAAAAGGATTGGGGCCTGCGCCGTCATCTTTGGGATGCAGACCATATCATCCCGGTAGCCGAAGGCGGCGGAGAATGCGATCTCTCCAACATGCGCACTCTTTGCCTGAAATGCCATCGCACCGCCACCGCGGCGTTGCGCCTGCGCCTGGCAGGTGACCGATAGCACACCGCGAGCGGCGAGAAGACACACAGGCAAGAATGCCCGTGCTACGGCCGGAAGCTAACCGCCCGACGCCCGAGCCTCCCGCACCATGTCCACCAACACGCGCCGCGCCTCCTCAGTAGTCGTCACCTCACGCGGGAACGCCACGCGGCGCCCGTGAATCCTCTCGCCGGACTGCAGGCGAAGATGGAAACCCAGCCGGTCCACAGCAGTCATCACCGCCTTATCGGCGGACTCGCCCGCGAACCGTCGCGCAATCTCGACCAATGCATCGGCGTGGTCGGCATTCATATGTTGGAGGATTCCCGGCGCCAGTTCCGCCAGCGGATCGGGCCGGGCGCTGGCGTATTCCTCGGCGGCGATCCATCCCATCACCCCGAAGCCGCCGATGAAGTAGACGCCCGAAACCTCCAGCCGGAAATACGCGAAGTCGGGGTAGTCCTGCCAATACCTGGCGTTCTCGTACCGGGAAAGGTACAGATCGCGAACCTCCGCCCCCGGCACTTCGGCGACAGTGCCGACCACTGTGAGGCGGGCGGATCCCAGGGGATCGCCGGAAACATCCGGCTGGGTGATGAGCAGGCTGGCGCGCGGATCCTGGCGCAGGTTCTGCGTGTGCATCGCCATGCTGCTGATGAGGAAGATCGGGCGGCCCACGTCGTCGGCCGCATAGGGCATCATCGAGCCGAAGGGAAATCCCGGAAACTTCCGCGAATGCGTCGAGAGGCTGCCGATCCGGCCCAGCGTAGCCAGCGTGCGGGCACGTTCGGCGAGTGAGGGCTCAGGAACTTCTGGAGCGCCGGCTCCGGGTCCGGGTCCGGCATGTTGTTGGGTAGACACGGCTCTATGGTAGCGAACTGGCGACCCCGCGGTTCCTGTAACGTTTCGACGTCCAGTCTCACTATCCATCAAAGGAGAAGCTATGCGTAATGTAAATCACGTCCAGGATCTGTCCGGCTTTCCCAAACAAGCCTACGATCCGAGCCTGTTGGAAGGCCGCGGCCGCCTCGATCTCGCCACGGTCTCGGCCGTGAGGATCCTGTACGGTATGATCTACGATGCCCCCGGCGCGTGGACCGATGCGCAGGGCCACATCCATCATGGCGGGGGCGGCCCCGGAGATCCGGTATGGGCCAAGCTGTCTCCGGCGGTGCGCGACGATCTGACCGGCCGGGCAATCCTCGAGCTCGCCGCTTTGACCAGCAACCGGGAGGTCCACGCGCAGATCGCCAAGGCCGCATCCGCACTGCTCCGGAAGTAACGGGGGGCATGCTTTAGCTTGCCCGGCCTTTATGGTGGGCAAGCGAATAACGGGTAACTAACAGTACGCCCCACCTTGCAACCTGCGCCCCGCCGTACCATGATGGACGGGAAGGAGCATTTTTACTACATGATCAAGAAGGGGCTCTTCGCCCAACTCTCATCCATGAAGGAGTTCTTCGACCGTTCCACGCGTGTGCTGGAAGAGGCCGATTCCAGCTTCGCGCCGAAGGAGGGCATGTTCACCGCCGCGCAGCAAGTGGCTCACGTTGCCCAGACAATCGACTGGTTTGTCGAGGGCGCATTCGCCGAAGGCGGATTCAGTTTGGATTTTGAAACGATGGACAAACAAGTGCGCGCGGTCACCTCGCTCAGTGCCGCCCGTGAGTGGGTGGATCGGGCCTGTGCGGCGGCCCACTCAGCCGTCGAAGCGCACGCCGACGCCGACTGGATGTCGTCGCTTCCCCCGGGCCCCATCATGGGTGGACAGCCTCGATTCGTCATCTTCGGCGCTCTGACCGATCACAGCGCTCACCATCGTGGCGCCTTAACGGTGTATTCGCGGCTTCTGGGAAAAGTGCCTCCGATGCCGTACATGGATATGTAGAACACGTGAAGTCGGCCCCCACACTGCACGGCCACCACTACTGGCACAGGCAACTGGGTGGGCCGTGGGGCGGATGCCCTCGTGCCGGGTTCCCATCCGGGGATTCGTGCCGGCCCTCCGCGTCCGCCCCCGCCTCGGCGTAGCAATCTGCAGCGAGTGCCTGCTGGAGGTACAATCGGAACATGGCGAGGGAAGTGGCCGAGTTACTCCGAGAAGCGTTAGACCTGCCGGCGGAAGCCCGCGCTACGCTCGCGGATTCGCTGCTGGAGAGCTTGGACGACCAGCACGATCTCGACGCGGAAGAGCGTTGGCGAGAAGAAATCGCGCTGCGATTGAAGGAGATCGATTCAGGTTCCTCCGAACTGATTGGGTGGGAGGCGGCGAAAGTCCGGCTGCGCACCCGGCTTAACGAATGATTCCATTGCCAGTGCTCCTCCATCCGAAGGCGTTGGAGGATGCAGAAGCAGCGGTCTCGTGGTATCGGGAGCGTAGCCAACCGACAGCAGAGAGATTTCTCGACGAATTGGATTCAGCGATCACCCAAGTGGGTCTGAGCGCCGGGGCGCATGCGCCAAGCGACGGCAGTACGGGTCGCCTTTTGCTCAGGCGCTTCCCGTACATGCTAATCTTCCGAGAGAGAGCCGCATGGGTGGAAGTTATCGCCGTTGCCCACCGCCGGCGAAAACCAGGGTACTGGCGTGAACGTTTGAATTGAACACCGGGCATCGCACCAAGTGCGTCCAGTTGCAACACAGGTGCTTCATACTGCGATAACGTCTTCACGAACAAAGTGAACGCGAATGTTCTTGGGGCGATCTAACTCATCGAAGTGGCAGATCACCGCATCGCGGACCATATCATTCAATCCTCCCAAACTATCCGCAACCGTGAAGATCGCCTGGCCGAGAGCCTCTGCCGCGTAGCCCCCTTCCGGAGGTTCATGTACCAGAAAGATGATTTCCTTCACTAACTCACCTCCCCAAAAAACAAAACCGCCGGCACGTTTCGCAACGTACCGGCGGTGTCATTCTCAATCCGCTTACTCCGCCAGCGTTTCTTCCCCCGTATTCTCCGGGAGCCCGCCGGCGTACTGCAGCCGCGTCTCCTCGTCGTAGCCGGGGATGGCGTCGATCGCCGGCTCGGCCACCGGCTCCTCCACCACGTCCTCGCCCGCGATCTTCACCTGGCGGTAATACTCCATGCCGGTGCCGGCCGGGACCAGACGGCCCATGATCACGTTCTCCTTCAGGCCGCGCAGATAGTCCACCTTGCCGTTGATCGCGGCTTCGGTGAGTACCCTCGTGGTCTCCTGGAAGGAGGCCGCGGAGATGAACGAATCGGTCGAGAGCGATGCCTTCGTGATACCCAGCAGCATGGCCTTCCCCTGCGCCGGATGCCCGCCCGCATCGAGCACCTTCTGGTTTTCCGCACGGAACTTGAACTTGTCCACCACCTCTTCAGGCAGGAATTCCGTGTCGCCGATATCTTCGACCTTCACCCAGCGCATCATCTGCCGCGAGATGACTTCCAGGTGCTTGTCGTTGATGTTCACGCCCTGCAACCGGTAGACCTCCTGAATCTCGTTGACCAGGTACTTTTGCAGTTCCTTCTCACCGAGCACATCCAGAATATCGTGCGGATTGCGGGGACCGTCCATGAGCGGCTCGCCGGCCTTCACCCGCTCGCCCTCCTGGACATTGATGTGGACGCCGCGCGGCAAGGCGTATTCACGCTTCTCGCCGGCTTCGCCCTCCACGTAGATCTTGCGCTGTCCCTTCGAAACTTCGCCGTACTTCACTACGCCGTTGATCTCCGCGATGATGGCCGTCTCGCGCGGCTTGCGCGCTTCGAACAGTTCCACCACGCGCGGCAGACCGCCGGTGATGTCCTTGGTCTTGGTGGTCTCGCGCGGGATCTTGGCTACCACGTCGCCCGCGTGGACTTCTTCAGTGTCGCGGACCATCAGGTGCGCGTGGGTCGGCATCAGGTACTTCTTGGCTTCCGAACGCGAGCCCGTCGCCCCTTCCGGCCGCACGATCACCTGCGGCTGCCGCTTCTCGTCGGGAGAATCGGTGACCACGAGCTGCGACATGCCGGTGACCTCGTCCACCTGCTCCTGCAGGGTCAGGCCATCGATCAGGTCCTTAAAGTGCACCACACCCGAGACTTCGGTCAGGATCGAGAAGGTGTACGGATCCCACTCGAGCAGGATCTGGTTGCTTCTCACCGGGGCGCCGTCTTCGGTCAGGACGCGCGCACCGTAGACCACCGGGTAGCGCTCCTTTTCACGGCCCTTATCGTCCACCACGGCCATGATGCCGTTGCGGTTCATGGCGATGATTTCGCCCGTCTTGCTGCGGACCGTCTGGATGCCGATATAGCGCGCAAACCCATCGGACTTGGCGTCCTGTGTGGATTGCTCGCTGATACGGGTTGCCGTACCACCGATGTGGAACGTACGCATGGTCAACTGCGTACCAGGTTCGCCGATGGACTGCGCCGCGATCACGCCGACCGCTTCGCCGCGCTCCACCAGCCGCCCGGTCGCCAGGTTGCGGCCGTAGCAGGCCACGCACACGCCGCGCTTGGATTCGCAGGTCAACACCGAGCGGATCTTGACGCGCTCGATACCGGCCGCCTGAATCGCCGCCGCCAGGTCCTCGGTGATTTCCTGGTTCACGCCGACGATCACGTTGCCTTCGTAGTCCCTCTGATCTTCGAGCGCCACGCGGCCCACGATGCGGTCGCGCAACGGCTCGATGATTTCGCCGGATTCGATGATCGGCTCCACGTAGATGCCTTCGGTGGTGCCGCAATCGTTTTCGCTTATGATCACGTCCTGCGCCACGTCCACCAGGCGCCGGGTCAGGTAGCCCGAGTCGGCCGTCTTCAACGCGGTGTCGGCCAGACCCTTGCGGGCGCCGTGCGTCGAGATGAAGTACTGCAGCACGTTCAGACCTTCGCGGAAGTTGGCCGTGATGGGGGTCTCGATGATCTCGCCCGAGGGCTTGGCCATCAAACCGCGCATACCGGAGAGCTGGCGGATCTGCTGTTTGGAACCGCGCGCGCCGGAGTCGGCCATGATGTAGATCGGGTTGAGGTAGCGACCGGTGCGGTCGTCCTCTTCCATGGACTTGAACATTTCATCGGAAACCTTCTCGGTCACCTTCGACCAGATTTCGATGATCTTGTTGTAGCGTTCGCCGTGGGTGATGGCGCCGTCCTGATACTGGCTTTCGACGTTCACCACTTCGCGCTCAGCCTCGCGCACCAGTCCGGCCTTTTCGCCCGGCACCACCATGTCGTCGATGCCGATGGAAATGCCGGCGCGCGTGGCGTACAGGAAGCCGAGCGCCTTGACCTCATCGAGCATCTGGACGGTGACGTGCAGTCCGAACTTCAGGTAGCAATACTGCACCAGCGCGGCCAAGCCCTTCTTCTTCAACAAGCCGTTGATGAAGGGCATGTCGCGCGGCAGGTTATCGTTCATGATGACGCGGCCGACGGTGGTTTCCATGTATTGCTTGGTGAACTCGATCGGCTCGGTGTGGATGATGTTCTGATTATCGAAGGCATGCACCAGGTCGATGACCTTGCCGGTATAGCGCAACTTGATGGGGGTGAGGGTTTCCACTTCGCCCATTTCAAGCGCGATCAGTACGTCGTCGGTCGAGGCGAAAGTGCGGCCCTCGCCCTTGGCGCCGGGGCGCGCCTTGGTCAGGTAGTAGCAACCCAGCACCATATCCTGGGTGGGAATCGCGATCGGGCCGCCGTGCGCCGGAGACAGAATGTTATTGGCCGAGAGCATCAGGGTGGATGCTTCGATCTGCGCTTCGGGCGAGAGCGGAATGTGGACGGCCATCTGGTCGCC
>PMTT01000500.1 GCA_003167275.1 Bryobacterales bacterium
ACCTTCCTATAAAGGAAAACCAAAACACCAGGGGAACCCGCAGGGCCTCCCGCTGGTCGGCATCGGGAGTTCAAAAACCCACAGAAAGGAACGCCAGCGGACCACCCCCCACTTCATCCGATTTCATGATCATTTTTCGATTGGAAAATGCTCGCCCTATTGAACCCGTGTGATTGCCGATATAATCGGAATGTATGGACGTGAGTATCGCTGAAGCCGAAGGCCGCCTTGCCGAGCTCATCCGCGCCTTCGAGAACGGCGAGCCCGTCGTCATCACGCGCGACGGCAAAGCCGTAGCCCAACTCGCCCCGGCAACCCCGGCAACCCCGGCAACCCCGGCAAGCCGCCAGGTCAGGTTCGGCACGATGCGGGGCCGTATTGACATGAAGCCAGGTTGGGACAGGCCACTAACAGAAGATGAGTTCCTGGCCGGTGACGTTTGAGGGGATATTTGCTTGACACGAGTGTGGCGCTCAAGGCAGTAGCGGCGCCCGAGCTTCTGTCGCCGCGGATCTTGAGGGCCATCGAGCAGGGTCCGAGTTTTCTGAGCGTCATCGCTTACTGGGAAGTGATGATCAAGGTCATGAAAGGCACTCTCCACGTCGGAGACGCCCGCCAATGGTGGACCGACACGCTTGAGGCCCTCGCCTTGCTACCGCTTCTCTTCCGGCCCGAGCACGTCGAAGCCATTCACAATCTTCCTTCAGTTCATCAGGATCCCTTCGATCGCGCAATGATTGCGCAAGCCACCGTCGAGGATCTGACGTTGCTGACGACCGACGGCTTGATCCCTCGTTACGCTTCCAACCGCCTTCGGGTCATGCATTAATCCCAACGCTTCTGTCACGCGCTACGTTAACTGCATAGGAGTTCCTGTGCGGCAGATTGTGCGGACGTTCACCGTGGCGCTGATTGGCGTGGTCCTGGGAAGTATCCTGCTGGGCGTTTTGGCCACGGAGAATGCACTTCACGTTCGTGAGCGGCCCATCCCGGAGACGGCCGACGCCCGCGCCCTTGCCGGCCAGAATGGCTCCACGTGGGAAGCTGTCCAGGTGACCGCCGCGGAAGGCGCCGTCCTGCACGCGTGGCTCTTCACTCCGCCGGATTACGCGGGTTCCGCCGTGCTCCTGCTGCACGGGGTGGGAGACACACGCGCTGGCATGCTCGACCACGCAGAGTATCTGTTGCGGAGCGGATTCTCGGTCCTGCTTCCCGATAGCCGCGGCCACGGCGAGAGCGGCGGAGCAATCACCACGTATGGGATCGAGGAGGCCGCCGACGTGGCCCGCTGGTCCGACTGGTTGTTCCAAACGCGCCACGCGGAGCGGCTCTATGGGTTAGGAGTTTCGCTGGGAGCGGGTATTCTGTTGCAGTCCCTGGCGCGGGAGCCTCGATTTCGGGCGGTGGTTGCGGAATCGCCGTTCTCCACCTTTCCAGACGTCGCTTACGACCGGCTGTCGCTGGAATCGGGCATCCCACGCCGGGCATTCTGGCTGGTGATCCAGAGCGGCTTTCTTTATGCGCGCCTGCGCTACGGCGTGGACCTGCGGCGCGCGTCGGCCCTTGATGCCGTGCGCGCCACCCACACGCCCATCCTCCTGATCCACGGGACTGCCGACGTCAACATCCCCATCGGGCACTCCCGCGCCCTGCATGCAATCAATCCGGTAGCGACGCGACTTTGGGAAGTGCCCGGCGCGAAGCATGTTCACGTCATGTCCACACAGCCCGAGAATTACGCCCGCACCGTGGTGGAATGGTTCCGGAGTCATC
The DNA here is from genome assembly GCA_003167275.1 of Bryobacterales bacterium. GTDB lineage: Bacteria > Acidobacteriota > Terriglobia > Bryobacterales > Bryobacteraceae > JAIQFL01. The sequence goes on from PMTT01000500.1 coordinate 1,774, forward strand.
CGTAGAGCCCCGTACGGTATGCTCTAGCTTGCCCAAAAATGGGGACAGCCTGAACCGCCCCCAATTTCTGGCGCAAAAATTGCAGAAATTGGGGGCGGTACACGCTGTCCCCATATTCCCATTTTCCTGAGTTTTTTGGCAAGCTAAAGCATACCCCACGGGACTCGCATCAAACCCGCGGGCACGAGCATCATTCAGGGAAAGGGATTCTGTCTATGGCCATTCTCTATCGGTATCTGCGGCAGTACTGGAAACTAGGGGTGGCGGCGCTGGTGCTGGCGTCCATCAACCAGGTCTTCTCCCTGCTCGACCCGCTGATCTTCCGGCACATCATCGACTCGTATGCCACCCGCTACCGCGAATACCCCACCGCCAAGTTCCTGAGCGGGGTCGGCCTGCTGCTGGGGGCAGCCGTGGGGGTCGCGTTTGTGTCCCGCGTCGCCAAGAACTTTCAGGATTACTTCGTCAACGTCATCACCCAGAAGGTCGGCGCGAACATCTATGCCGATGGCATCCGGCACTCGCTGGAGTTGCCCTACACCCTGTTCGAGGACCAGCGCAGCGGCGAGACCCTCGGGAAGCTGCAGAAAGTCCGAACCGACGTCGAGAAGTTCATCGCGCTGGCCGTCAACATGGTGTTCGTGACGCTGATCGGCCTGGTGTTCGTGACCATCTATGCGGCGCGCGTGCATTGGTCGGTGGCGCCGGCCTACCTGGCCACCGTGCCGCTGCTTGGCGGATTGAGCTCGGTGCTCAGTCGCAAGATCAAGGAAGTGCAGAAGCACATCGTCCGGGAGACCACCGCGCTGGCCGGAGCCACCACGGAATCCCTGCGCAATATCGAGCTGGTCAAAAGCCTCGGCCTGGCCCAGCAGGAAGTCGCGCGGCTCAACGCCACCACGGAGAAGATCCTTAAGCTGGAACTCAAGAAGGTCCGCTACCTGCGCAGCCTGAGCTTCGTGCAGGGGTCGTGCGTGAACCTGCTGCGGACCTCGATCCTCTTTCTGATGCTCTACCTGGTGTTCCGGGAACTGATCACCGTGGGGCAATTTTTTTCGCTGTGGATCTATTCGTTCTTCATCTTCGGCCCGCTGCAGGAATTGGGCAACGTGATCAACGTGTATCGCGAGACGGAGGTCTCACTCCAGAACTTCGAGGGCATTCTGAATCTGCCTCCCGAGCCGCGTCCCGACCACCCCGTGACCGTGGAATCGCTGCGGACGCTGCGGTTTGACGACGTCTGGTTCCAGCACCAGTCGGCCTCCGTGCCAGCGCTGCGGGAGATTTCGTTTCGGGTCGACCGCGGCGAGACGATCGCGTTCGTAGGGCCTTCGGGCGCGGGGAAAACTACTCTGGTGAAACTGCTGGTGGGGCTCTACCGGCCGAAGGACGGCCACATCTACTACGACGGGACACGGGAGGACGAAGTCGACATTGACGACTTGCGCGAGCGCATCGGATTCGTGACCCAGGATGCGCAACTGTTCTCCGGATCGATCCGCGAGAATCTGCGCTTCGTGCGGCCGGACGCGAGCGACGCCGAATGCCTGGAGGTGCTGCGGCAGGCCTCGGTCGAGAGCCTCCTGAGGCGCGCGGACCGCGGGCTCGACACGATGATCGGCGAAGGCGGCGTGAAGGTTTCGGGGGGCGAGAAGCAGCGGCTCTCGATCGCGCGGGCGCTGCTCCGCCGCCCGCAACTACTGGTGTTCGACGAGGCCACTTCGTCGCTCGATTCGCTGACCGAGGAGGAGATCAGCCAGACGATCCGCGACGTGGCGGCGAGCCGCGACGCGATCACCTGCCTGATTGCGCACCGGCTCTCGACCGTGCTGCATGCCGATCGGATCTACGTGCTGGAGCGCGGGCGGATCGTGGAGTTCGGCCGGCATGAGGAACTGCTCGCGAAGCGGGGCCTGTATTACGCGATGTGGCGTCAGCAGGTGGGAGAGGGCCGAGAGCGCGTGACTGCGGGGGTGTAGGGTGCGTGCGCCCTGTCCAGGCAGGGGGGACGGCTGCGGCCGGCTTTCAGCCCGCTTGACAGGCGAAACCGCCTGTCCCACCAGCACCAACCGCTTCGATCGAAGCGGAAATTTCGACCGATTTGGGAGAAACAAAGCACTTAGCCGATCGGAACCGCTTCGATCGAAGCGGTTAATCCCCTCCGGCGGCTAGAATCGGGGAGCTGTGTGGTGGGCTGTTTTGGCTGGCCGCTCCACCCGACTCGACACAAATCCATTGTAATGCCATGGCTCCAAAAACGACGGGCGCGGAGTGACAGGAATAGTACGGTAAGTTGCTTTATCACATGCGGTTAGAGGATATTTTCAAAACCTGTGACTGGCTTTGGCCGCCGCGGGCTATTTTCTGCCGGCCTTCGGGCTCCGCGGCAGAACCCGAGCCACAGGCGATTTGGCGTTCTTCTTGAGGCGGATCTGCCATGCGGTTCTGAGTGCGCCGGTCAGCAGGTCCTCATTGGCCACCGCGAGGCGAATATGGGTAGCGCCCGATTTGCCCCATCCGCCGGCGATTGGGATGAACACCTCGGGGAGCTCCTCGACGAAGGCAGCCTGCTGCTCCGGCGTCAGCATGAGGTTCCCGTAGCCCTGTTTTTGCGATGCGAGCGTGGCAAAGATCCTGCCCCCGACCCGGAAGTCCGGGGAGCCCATGTGAGAACGCTCCTCGGCGCCCGGGAGGCTTAGCGCAATCCGCCGGAAATCCGATACGTCCATTGAGCCTCCTGTTCAGCAGCGAGTATGCCACATCCGGGCAGAAGGGGGCGGAGGGCGAGAAGGCCGGGATTGCTTTTCCGCGCTTGCAGAGCGTGGCATCTTTGCAATTTCGCAAACTTGCGAATAGACTAGGATCGAGTGCCCAGTACGAGGGTCGTCCTCTATAAGGAGGTAGACGGATCATGTCCATTGCTGGAATGGTTCGGCGATACTGCCCGCGAAGGTTGCAGGACAAATGCTATCTGCGATTGGAGCGATTGGGGGAGATGGGTCACGAGCTGCGGCGACCCGAGGCGGACTTCCTCCGCGACGGGATTTACGAACGACGCGCCAGCCGGCGGGGAGTTCATTACCGAATTCTCTACTTTTTCCATGGTGCGATGGCGGCCGTAGTCTCGCATGGCGTCGTGAAGGAAGGGGCAATTCCGCCGAACGAGATCGATCGTGCCATCGAGCGTAAGCAGCGGTTCGAAGCGAATCCGCGGAGACACACCTACCGGGAGGAGGACTGAGTTGCCGAAAAAGTCGATACCAGCCACCGGCGCAGTGGAGATTCTTCACCGCCGGTTCTACGAAGGCAGGCCGAGCCGCCTGAAGAACCTTGAGGAGGCGCGGGGCAACGAAGAGATCGCCCGCAAGATCCGCGATTTGAGAACAGCCGCCGGCCTCACCCAAACTCAGCTTGCCAAGCTTGTGGGTACCACGGCATCCGTGATTTGCCGCCTTGAGGACGCAGACTACGAAGGCCACTCCCTGGCAATGCTGCGCCGGATCGGAGGCGCCTTGCACCAGCGCGTCGAAATCCGATTCGTTCCCGTTCGGCGTTCGGCATAGAGGGCACGGCCCGGTCAAGCGGAAGGCTATCGGGCGATTGTCAGCCCGCCGCCGGCGTCACCGTGGCCACTCGCGACAGCGCCACCACCGTCGAGAGTGCCACCAGCAAACCAGCGTACAGCGCCAGGCCCTGGTTGTCGGGCTCGGTCTCCCAATCCTTCGTGAACATGCGGTACGTACATACCAGCGCGATCAGAAGCAGCATGGGGTTCGACGTGATCAGCCACAGGACGCCCGCCGTCGTCAAGACCACCCCGCGCTGCATGCGGGTCAACGAATGCAGGCCGCGCGATCCATCCAACTGCCAGACCGGAATCAGGTTGAACAAGTTAATCACGGCGCCGAAATTCGCGATCACGCCCCAGATCCGCAGGTGCGTGACGAAGTAGATCCCCAACGCGGCCAGGGCGGCTCCCAAACCCCACACGGGACCGGCCAACCCGACGCGCGCATCGGGAATCGGCGGCAGACGCACTCCACGAAGCTGAATGAAAGCCCCCAGTCCGGGGATGAACATGGGAGCGCTGGCCGGCAAGCCGTAGCCCCGAATGGCCGCCACATGGCCCATCTCATGGATGTAGATGGAGACTACGATTCCCACAGCCAGCGCCCAACCATACATGCTCCAGTACACGCCCAGCGAGGCGAGCATGGTGAGCAGCGTCCCGATCTTGGTGAGCCCCAGCAGCAGGAACTTTCCTTTGCTCAGCAGAAGCAGCAGCGCCGGCCCGGCCCCCATCGAGGCCTTTTTCCAACCGCCACTGGACGGGGTAGCGGCCGCGGCCTGCTTGTCGAGTTCTTCGATCCGCGCCTGGATACTGCGGTGTTGGACCGTGTCCTCGGGGAGCAGTGACAGCGATTGGGTCCACAGCTCGCGCTCTTCGGCAAACTTGCCGATCCGCCAGGCGGCCCGAGCGCGCTGTGCCAGATCCTCCAAT
>PMTT01000116.1 GCA_003167275.1 Bryobacterales bacterium
GTTCAGAGACTCGTCTCGACGCATTTGCGCCTTGCCAATCATGGTGATACCCGGGGTAAACAGCCCGCTGCCGGCACCGGCTCCTGGTGGGACAGGCGGTTTCGCCTGTCTGCCGGCCGAAAGGCCGGCCTTGTCTGCCCCCCAGCCCACTCCCTTGCGCTATACCTATAAGTGCCCATGCCAGTCACCATCACCCTCGCCCTGGCGCAGCAACAGTCATTCGACCTGCGCTGCGGCACTAACTCCCGCCGCGTAGACTGGAAAGAAGTCGAGTCCCTGACCGACGCCGCCGACCGCGACTACTTCGGCATCACCCACGCCCACGATCCGCTCTGGACACCCAGCGTTCCCCAACTGACCGCCCTAGGCCGCCGCCTCTACCAGTGGCTGGACGGCCCGGAAGCCTGGCTCCGCGCCGGCCTGACCAACCGGGAAACCACCCTCCTGCTCGATCTCGTCCCTGCCCTCCAAGCCCAGGACCTGAACCCCGACACCGCGCCCCTGGTCCGCAAGCTCGCCCACCTCCCCTGGGAATTACTCCATGACGGCCACGCCTTCCTCGCCGAACGCCGCATCCAACCCATCCGCCTCATGGAATCTCGACCCGCGACCGCCCAGCCCGCCAACCGCCCCCTCCGTCTCCTCTTCATGGCCACCTCGCCCGAAGACGTCCTCCCGATCCTCGACTACGAACGCGAAGAGGCCACCATCCTGGAAGCCACGCGCCAGCAGCCCATCGACCTCGTAGTAGAAGAGAGCGGCTCCGTCTCGCAATTGCAAAACCTGGTCGCCTCCTTCGCACAGGACTATTTCGATATCTTCCACATCACCGGCCACGGCCAGATCCAGAACGGTACCCCGTTGTTCGTGACCGAAGACGAGCAGGGTGCCGCGCAGCGCACCACGGCCGGCCAACTCGCCGAGTCCTTCGGCCACCGTTGGCCCCGCCTTCTCTTCCTCTCCGGCTGCCACACCGCCCAGTCGCTCAACCGAGGCGCCATCCCGTCCATGGCCCACGCCCTGGTGACCGCCGGCGCAGACGCAGTCCTCGGCTGGGCGCGCCCGGTCTACGACTCCACCGGCATCTTCGCCGCCACCCACCTTTACCGGGCCCTGGCCTCCGGCGCGACCCCGTTGGAAGCCGTGGCGGACGTGCGCCGCGAGATGTTGCGCGCCTTCCTGCAGCACCCCGATCAGCCCCTCTGTTCCGACTGGCACCTTCTCCGCATCTATCAAGGTGTCCGCGAGACGCCGGCCCTGGTCACTCCGCTCAAAACCCCCAAGCGCGAGCAGATCAAACGAAAGCCCCCCGAGCCCGACTTCCTCGATGCCGAAGGCCGCACCAAGGTCGCGGGCGCATCCGACTTCTACGGCCGCCGCCGCCAGTTGCAGCGTTGCCTCAAGGCCCTCGCCCACCCCGGCGACCACTATGGTGTATACCTCCACGGCATCGGCGGCTATGGCAAGAGCACCATCGCCGCGCGCCTCTGCCGCCGCCATGAAGCGCAGAACCCCGGCTTCGAACGCGTAGTGCTGGTCGGTCCGGTGGACGAAGCCGGTCTGCGCCGACGCCTCGTCGACAAGTTCGGCGCCGACCCGGCAGTGATCGAAATCCTCAACCGGCCCAAGATCGAGTTCAAGCATCAACTGGCGGAGTTCTTCAACACCATCGAGGGCAAGGACCGCCGCCTGCTCCTGGTGTTGGACGATTTCGAGCAGAACATCCCCGAAGCGAACGTCGCAGATGGCTCGCTCCGCTTGGTCCCCGACGCGTGGCGCACCCTGGAAGCCCTGTGTTTCGCGCTGGAGGAATCGGCCACCGCCAGCCGTCTGATCGTCACCTGCCGTTACCATTCGCCGAAGGAATTGCCGCCCAACCGCCTCTTCGTAGAGGGCCTCTCCGGGATGCCCCCCACCGACATCGGCAAGAAGGCTAGCGCCCTGCTGTCGGACGTACCCAAAGAGCAACGAAATCCGAAGCGCGAGGAGAAGATTGTAAAGGTAGCCGACGGCAATCCGCGCCTTCTCGAATGGCTGATGGCGCCGGCACTGCGGGACTTGATTGAAGACGCGTTCCTCGACCGTCTGGCCGCCGAGGTGAGCCGATTCCGCGAGAATATCCTGGCCGCGAAGCTCCTTGGCGCGCTCAGCGAGCCGGAGCGCAAGTTGCTGGCCCGCATGACCCTCTTCGGATTGTCGGTGCCGATAGCCGTGGTCGCGGAAATGGCTCATGGCGCACCCGCAGAGAGTGCGATGAGCCTGGGCCTCCTGGAGAAGCAGGTCGCCTATGGGGAGGATCTCTATCGCGTGACGACGGTCTTGGAACCGTTGTTAGGCCCTGCTCTGAGTGAGGTGGAATGGGCCGAAGCGCGGCACCGGGCGGTGCGGAGCCTCCATAAGGTGTGGTGGGCCGACACGAGGGAGAAGCGCGAACCCCGCGCGCTGGAGGTAGTGCGGCTGGCGGTGGCGGCCGGCGAACTGGAACTGGCAGTCGTCGCTGGGGATGGAATCGCTAAGACGTATATCAGCCGCAACCGCTACCTGGAGGCAGTCGACCTGTGCCGCGTGGTCCTGGCGGCGTTTGACGACTACCGAATTCTGGGGACCGTTGCGCGCGCCGAGGAAGTACTCGGTGATACGGTGTCAGCCAGGAGCCACTATGAGAGGGCTCTTTCCGGCTGTTCCGCATCGGACGACCAAAAGAAGTCCGGAACCCTCCACAATCTCGCGGGGCTTGAGGCACAGCAGGGCAACGTCGAGCGAGCGCTCCAGCTCTGGCAGCAGTCCTTGGAAATCAGGGAACGCATCGAGGATGTGCAAGGCAAAGCTATTACCCTGAACCAGATGGCCGGTGTGATCGCGCAGCAGGGCGACATCGAGCGAGCGCTCCAGCTCTGGCAGCAGTCCTTGGAAATCAGGGAGCGCACCGGCGATGTAAAAGGCAAATCCTCTACCCTCCACAATATGGCCTTTGTGATCGCGCAGAATGGCGAGATCGAGCGTGCGCTCCAGCTCTGGCAGCAGTGCTTGGAAATCGACGAGGGCACCGGCGAAGTGAGAGGCATTGCCGCCACCCTGGCGCAGATGGCCGGAGTGATCGCGCAGCAGGGCGAGATCGATCGAGCGCTCCAGTTCTGGCAGCAGTCCTTGGAAATCCTAGAGCAGGTTGGTGATGTGAAAGGCAAGGCCGTCACCCTGAACAATATGGCCGGTGTGATCGCACAGCAGGGCGACATCGAGCGAGCGCTCCAGCTCTGGCAGCAGTCCTTGGAAATCCAGGAACGCATCTGCGATGTTCACGGCAAAGCCAGTACGCTTGCCAACATGGCTTGGGCCGCTCATCAATCCGGAGACAACGCGCGTCGTGATGAACTCTACCAGCACGCAGCCAGAGCACTGGGTTCCGCGCGCGCCTACATCGACCTGAGTAGGGTGCTCGTCAATCTGGGTGATTCCGCCCAACAGGGACGTCAGATCTTCGCCGCGCAGGCCGCATGGCTCGTGGTGAAGGTGCAGGTGCCGGCGGACCGTTCCCTCTGGGCGCTTGGTCAACTCTTCAACCTCGTCCCTCAGGCCGATCTGCTGGAACCGTTGCTCGCCGCCGCAGCGATGATCCTCATCGACACACGCGGCGCGAACCACCCCCAGCGGGAGAAACTGCGCGAACAAGCAGCAAGACTGCTGGCCATCGCTGCCGTGAACGCCGGGATTGAAAGCGAGGAAACGTTCCAGCAGTGGTATGCCGAGAATCGCCTTGCCGACAGCTCCCACGTCTTCCCGCGCCTTCTCGAACGCCTGGAACAACTCATCGGCGACCGCTGGCTCTTCGACCGCACTCCGCTGCAAGCAACGCCCTGAACGTGGCGCAGACACTCCTGTCTACCGCGTCGACAGTCGTGTCGACGTTTTTCGCTTAGCCACGCCCTCCACGCCCCAGGCCCACCTTACCTCCGCTCCCTCCGCGCTCTCAGGTTTGACTTCCAGTCTCCCGGCGTCTCGTGCGCTCCGGTATTCCAATCCGTCTTCTCCGCGTTCCGATCTCCGTGACTCCGCGACTCCGCGGTGAAATCCATTTCGGCACAGCCACGAATCTTCTCCCATTCGGCCTCCACCCCGATCACGCG
>PMTT01000479.1:0-7802 GCA_003167275.1 Bryobacterales bacterium
CTTCATCTTTTTGCAAAACCCCTAGAAAACCAACACAGGCAAGAATGCCTGTGCTACGGCCGAAAACGTAGCAAGTGTTTCCTCGTTCCTGCCAATCCGATTGTCCATCCATCTTCGTATACTGACCCGAAGAGTCCAATCTTGCTGACATTCCACCTAAACGAGGAGAAGTGTTAAATGCCGGTTTTCCAGTATAGAAGTGGTTTCCTTGCCGCCGCGGCAGGTCTTGCGGTCTTGGCAATCGGCCTTGTGGGAATCGCCCGATCCGACGATCCCGGAACCTCCAACGGTCCAGGCCCCGATCTGCTTCCCGCCATCTTTCAACACGCTGTCGGAAATGCCACCAACGGCCAGAACGTGTTTCGCTATGAGACCTTCGGCAACCAGGGCTTCTGGACCGACGCCATGCAACTGCCGCAAGGCATCGCAGCCGCCAAAGTAACGCCCCTGCAGGCTCTGCAACTGGGCCTCAGCGTCAATATCGACGCACTCAACGATCCCACCAAAGCGGCCCTCGCCGCCGCGCTCCAGCAGGTCGCGACTGGAACCGACCCCAGCAAGACCGCCATCGGCGACCCCAACGTCACCCTCTCCCTCATCAACCAAAACGCAGTCATGGGAGTGGTCGTGTTCGACCCCCAGGGCAATCGCAAGCCTCTGGGGAACACCGGCACGTTGAACCTGGCGGCNNCCGCCGCGTTCAAGACCACCGGCTCGGTCGGCAAGGAGCTCGACGGTCCGACGAATCATGGAATCGATGTGGGCACCATCCTGGCGACCGCGCAGCGCACCTTGGCCTACTACCCCATGCTCCAGCTCCAGTTCAAGGCCCTCCAGAACGCCACCATCGGACGCGGAAACTTTCCCGGCCTCCTGACCACTCCGACCACGCTCCCCACCGAAGCCCAGGCCGACGCCTATCTCACCGGCACAGACGCCAACGGCCAGCGCTACTACCCCGTCGGCCAATTCGACGCATTTCCGGATGGAATCGGCGCCCCCACGCACATTCAGGCGTTCTTCCGGACGGACCTCTCGGCGCCCTGGGGCATGGATGGCGGCGTCGACAAGCTCGACGACTTCAACAACACCGTTTACACCGTGAGTCTCGATCCCACTTCCATATTGACTCCGGGCGGTCGCGAGCTCTTGCATGTTCTGGCCGGGCCGGTAGGCGACGAAATCGCGAATGATTACGAACAGGTGTTGAAGGGAATCGGCGTGATCCCCGCGGGCAAGAACACCCTGGATGTGGTTCCGTACGTGCAGGCGCAGGATTATCTTCCCGCGGTAGCTCCTGGCTCGCTGGTGGGCCGCCGCGTAAACAACCAGGAACTGCTGGACCTGAACGCCTACCTGAACGGTCTCCAGCCGCCGCCTCTCGGCCCGTTCGACGCCACCATGGCGGCCCGTGGGCGTGACGTCTTCCGCACCACGCGCGCCGCGGGCGGGGCCGGATGTACGGGCTGTCATCAACTCGACCCGAACAAGTTTGTCCCGCCGAACATCGTCCCAATCGCGAATCTGTACCCCGGATATAGCCCCACCGTGATCTTCAACCGCGCCGCCCCTCTCTCGCCGATTCAGAAGTCTTTCGGAGGGCCGAGCCCCATCTATGACAACCGCCTCGTGGTGGTGGATGCCAGTCCGGGTGGCGGCGTTCGCGGCTATGCGTTCCCACTGAAGCTCGACCTGGCCCGGCGGACCTCGCTGCTTCACGACGACGAGATCGTGGGCACCACCTTCGATGACGCCGCGGACACGATGATGAATTCTGCCAAGCGCGATCCGAAGGCAGCCCATCCTTTTTTTGTGGCCGACCCGAACGATCGGAAAGCGGTGATTGAATTCATGAAGAGCCTGACGACATCGGCGCCTTCGTTCACTGCCGCCGGTGTCGCCAACCTGGCCAGCCTGATGAGCGGGTCGGTCGCGCCGGGTGAACTGATAGCGATCAATGGAAACGCTCTCGGCATCGGCATGGCCAATGCTTCCATGCAGAATACGACCGTGACGTTTGACGGAGTGGTCGCGCCTCTGTTCTCCGTTACCACCACCCAGGTCACGGTGATCGTGCCCTTCGAGGTCAACGGCAAGACCACCACCCAGGTGCAGGTGACGGCCGACGGTCAGAAATCCGCGGTGGTGGCATTGAACGTGGCCGCGGCCGCGCCCGGCATCTTCACGCTGTCCGGCACAGGATCGGGCCAAGCCGCCGTTCTGAATCAGGACAACTCGATTAATGGCCCCAGCAATCCCGCGGCTAAGGGGTCGGTCATCTCGTTTTACGCCACCGGCGCCGGGCAGACCAGCCCCGCGGGCGTTACCGGGCAGGTAGTATCGTCCCCATTGCCGAAGGTGGCGTCGAATGTGCTGGCGACCATTGACAGCCAAAACGCCCAGGTGCTCTATGCCGGGAACACCACCGGGCTGTTGTCGAGCGTAGTGCAAGTGAACGTCCAGGTCCCCACCGGAGCCAGTACGGGCAACGTGGCGCTGGCGCTGAATCTCGGAGGAACTGTGAGTCAGCCCGGAGTCACGGTCTGGGTCAAGTAGGACAGACCATCGCTCAGTAGGACAGACCATCGTTGTTTGTGGTCTGTCAGCCGTGGGGCAGGTCACCGGCCGCTGGTCGCCGACCTGCCCCACGCGGCATACTCGTATTGCCCAAACTCCTCTCCATTTCTCTCACTTCCCTCGAGGGTCGCCCATTCAATGTGATTCTGACCGCCAGGCCAGTCACAGATCTTAAAAATATATTTTGTGATGCGTAACTCCTTTATCCAGAACAACTACCAGACTCACCACACGATTGTCCCACCCTGATTCCTTGGCGACCTCTGCTATTCTGAGCCTGTAAGAGGCTTGCGCCCCACCGCGCCAGCCGCAACAAGGTTTGTCCTGGCCAGGATACGTTGCATTTCAGGTGGAATCTGAGTCTCCCAACTAAGCCCCTTAAAAGGCCTAACCGGAGACCTTGGGTTCGAACCCATTGTTCCCTATGTTGAGAGGCATAGGGTGAATCAGAGGGCCGGCAACGGCTTACAACATCTGGGCGGTCGGTACAGGGTCGAATATCCTTCTGGGGAGGGGGATATTCTACCAACCGGCCGGCCGCCTGCAACGTCACTCTTTCGACTCCTGCCACACAGCCGTAGTGTCTCTTGTTAGCCACTTAGCTACCCGATCCACCTCACATTTCAAGTCACAGAACAATCCTTACTCGTGCCGCAGCGCGCGCATGGGGTCGATGCGAGTCGCTGTCCGTGCCGAGACGTAGCGGGCGAACGCTCCCACCGTCAGCAGCGTGAACGCCACGGCAGCGAAGGTGGCAGCGTCCTGTGGTTTCACCCCGTAGAGCATCTTTTCCATCGGGCGCGTCTGCCACCGGGCGCCGACCGCTGAGTGCGGCTGCTTGCTGCCGCTGGATGCTGCTGCTGCCGGGTCCTGGTGGGACAGGCGGTTTCGCCTGTCAAGCCGGCTGAAAGCCGGCCGCTGGCCGATTAACCCGCCGTGCCGCATCGCCGCCCCTCGTCCCCAACCTCACCCCTGGAAACGATTTACAATGGCTCGGTGTCAGATGCCCTCAAAGACGCACTCGCGTTGCTGCCCTCCGTGGTGTGCGCCTCTCTCGCTTTCATTCTCTCCTTTGGCATCACCGGGGCGCTGTGGTTCAACCTGGCGGCGGCGGTGGCCGCGTTCGCGCTCTCGATGTGGTACCTGTTGAGGCACTCGCGATGGCGCGTCGCGGTCACCGCGGTTAGCGCGTTGTGCCTGCTGGCTGGAGCACTCGCGCCCACCCTGCTCGACAGCCTGCACGCCAAACCCGCGCCGGCCCCGGACGCCCTGGTGCAACAGATCGCGAGCGCCTCCATACCCCTCGCTAGCCTCGATGCTGGCGCCGGCTTCGCCGACCTGGAGCCTTTACGAAAAACCTGGCAGGGAACCCGCATGGTCGCCCTGGGCGAAGCGACCCATGGCACCAGCGAGTTCTTTCGTATGAAGTATCGGCTGACCGAGTTTCTGGTAACTCAGATGGGTTTTCGCCATCTGGCGCTGGAGTTTGACCCCGACGATGCGAACCTCTGGGAAGGCGTCGAACCCTATATTCAGGGCCGTGGCGGCGCCAACCCCGTCGCTCACCTCTCCTGGCCGTGGAGAACCCGAGAGATCGTTGAGATGGTGGATTGGATGCGGAAATACAACGCCACCGTTCCGGCCCCCGGCCGCGTCCATTTTCACGGCATCGACTACCAGGGCGAGCGCCGCGATTTTCGCATGGCGCGGAATGCACTCGACCTCCTGGACGAAGTGGGCGTGGACGGGCGTGTGATCCTGTGGGCGCACAACGCGCACGTGTCGAGCGGCCCCGGCCGGATGGGATCGTACCTGAAGCAGGCGCTCCGCAATCAGATCTACCTGACCGGATTCGAGTTCGATCGTGGCCGCTTCACGTCGAGCCTGGCATGGGTCAGGACTTACCAGGCAGAGCCCGCCGATACCCGTTTCTATGCCGCCACCCTGCAGCGAATCGGCAAACCGATTCTGTTCCTGGATTTCCGCACGATGATGGAGAGTCCCGCCGTGGAAGCATGGCTCAATCAGCCTCGCCTGTCGCATCATCTGCAGGAGGCCCACGGATTCATGCGCCTCAACCCAGCCTGGGTAAGGGACGACGAGCCCTGGCCCTCGCTGTACGATGGCGTGATCTACATAACGGAGAGCACCCCAGCGTGGGGTATGCTTTAGCTTGCCTAGTAATTCCGGACACACTGCGATCGGCAAGCTAAAGCATACCGTACGTCACTCTTCCCGCAGCGCCCGCATCGGATCCATTGATGCCGCACGGCGCGCCGGCAGAAATGCCGCAGCCGCTCCGACCGCGAACAGCACGCATGCCGTGCTGACAAAAGCCAGGGGATCGGCCGGTTGGATGCCGAACAGAATCGATGCGACCGCGCGCGCCGCACCCAGCGAAACCGCTAGCCCGATCGCCAGGCCGGCCGCCACCAGAAGCATCGCGTCGCGCAGCACTAGGCGCAGCACGTCGCCCCTCTCCGCCCCCAGAGCAATCCGCACTCCGATCTCCCGTGCGCGTTGCGCCGCTCCATAGGCCACCACGCCGTAGAGCCCGATGGCCGCCAGCAGCAGCGCCAGCCCGCCGAAGAACCCGCTGAGCGTAGCCAGCATGCGCTCCTCGAATATCGACTCGTCCAGACGCTGGCGCACCGTGCGGGGCTCGCCGGGCAGCCTCGGGGTCCATGCCCGCTGTTGGAATTCCGCTTCCTGCATGGCCAGGTGGGCTTCGATCTCCGCGTGCAGTTCGCCCTCCAGTCGGCCACTTCGGAAGAGCGCCAATAAACGTTTGCAGAGCGTCAGCATGGTCTCTCCTCTCCCCCCTCCCTTCGACCCCTGTGGGGCAGGCAATCCTGCCTGCAGCCGCCTTCAGGCGGCTCCTGGCCAAAGCCGAATCTTCGCACTCAGCCAACACCCGCCCGTTTCCACCATCCGTCGCCCCGGCCAACACTTCGCCGGCTGAAAACCGGCGGCAGCCAGGATTGGCTGCCCCACAGTTACTCCGATTCCACCAACTTCACGAACCGGTCCATGATGGCGACTGTGCGAGCCCAGTCCTCGGACTCCTGCTCCACCTGCTTCAGGCCCTTGCGTGTGATTTCGTAATACTTGGCGCGGCGATTGGCGTCGGAAGTGCCCCACTTGGATTGGACCCATCCGCGCTGCTCCAGCCGGAGAAGTGCCGGGTAGAGAGTGCCCTGATTGAGGTCGAGCGCGCCTTCGGCGATTTGTTGGATGCGCTTGGCCAAGCCGAACCCGTGCTGCGAGCCCATGGTTTGGAGGGTCCGCAGGACCATCAGGTCCAGGGTCCCCTGGAGGATATCGGATTTCGCATCTCCTGTTGACATTCAAAAGAAGTATACGCGCCGCTTCTTTAGAATGTCAACAGGTAGGGTATGCTTTAGCTTGCCCCACCAAAAGTAATCGTCGAGACTGGGCAAGCTCTAAAATCAAGACGGGGCAAGCTAAAGCATACCCTACGTCGTGCCCAAATCCGCGTCTTTGATCGAGTACTTGGCGGCCAGTGCGGTCTCCGCGTCAGACACGGAGTCCCCAGGCGCATGGTAGCTTTGCATCACGGTCGTGAGTTTCCCGAGGGCGTTGGGGTACGAATCACCCTTATAGTCGCGGCTTTGTGCTAAGGCTTCGAAACCGGTGGCGGAATCGTCCAACGTCGCCCGGAGTTCCTGGAGAAACCTCTGGCGCCGCGTAAGTTCGGTGATCAGGGTGCTCTTGACGCTCTGCGGGAATTCCTGGTGCAGCGGTTGATCGTAAACCGCCTGGCGCACCAGCCCTACCTGTGCGCTGAGCGACTCGGCCGATCTGGCGAGATCGCGCGCCACGGTCGCGTTCTGAGTCAATTGATCGCCTTTTCCGGCCCCATTCGCCACGATGGACTCACACCAGGACCGAACACTGCCGGCGAAATCCTTTTCGAGGCCGTTACTCGCGGCGAAACCAGCCCGCTTATCGGCCAGCACCTTGTAGAATCCGACGGCTTCTCTTCGCTCCTCCTTGCCACATCCGGATGCGAGCACGATGGCAGCCGCCAAACAGCAGCAACGCAGTTTCATATCGTCAGATCCTTTAATCTGAACCTGCTGTCACTATAGTCCCTTTCGCCGCCGTCGTCTATCGGGGTAGGGTATGCTTTGGCTTGCCCACCAATCGATAAAAGGTAACGATCAGTACGAGATGTCGATCACCTGCCGGGTGTAGAGCGGCGCCACGGAATGACGGAAGCGGCCGCTCGACCCCGCCAAGGCTTCGGCCGTGAGATCCCCCATTTCTCTCCGCGTATACGACCTGCGAATGGAGACACAGCCGTCGGCAACCACCACCGGGGATGCGAAGGGGGCGACGAAGGTTCGAAACAGCGCCAGCGGCAACGGGTGGCGCACCAGGTCCAGCAGAAGGAACCGGCGGGAGAAGCGGCCCACATTGCGGATCAAGCCGATCACATCCTGCTCCGAAAGATGATGGCCGAGATACATCGAAAAGGCCAGATCCGCTCTCGGCAACGGATCGCGAACGGCATCGGCCCGGATAATGGGAAGCCAAATATCCCGAGCCCCGCGCGGCTTCACGTCCACCCCGACCGTTTCCACTCCGAGCTTCTGCCGGATCTCGCGCAGAACTCCGCCGGTGGCGCAGCCGACGTCCAATACCCGCCGGACGGGCAGCGGGTCGCGTCGAATGGCTTTGACGATGAATGCCGTGTCGCCCAGGTAGCGATGGATCCTGGTGAGCTGGCCGTACGCCTCATTCGCCAATGCATCCGGAACATCGGCTCCATCCAGGATTTCCCGTTCCACCGCTCGCTTCATCGCCATCACATTGTGACACGGGCATTCTTGCCTGTGTTGGTTTTGCTCCTTCACCCTACGCTTCTTCCCTTCACACCTGTGGGGCAGGCAATCTTGCCTGCAGCCGCGTTTTATGCGGCTTTTCGGTCAGCCGCGAATCCACGCACTCAGTCAACAGGCGCCCGGCTGAAAGCCGGCGGCAGCCAGGATTGGCTGCCCCACAAAGAATCCGCGCTTTCTCAGCGCCCTCCGCTCACCGATAATGGACGAAGGCTTGTAGATGGAGAAAATCCTGGTTATAGGCGGAGGTCCAGCCGGCGCGGCTGCCGCCATCGCGGCAGTCTCCGAAGGCGCCGCAGTCCGCCTGGTCGAGCGATCTCGCCATCCGAAGCACAAGGTGTGCGGCGAATTCCTTTCCCC
>PMTT01000479.1:7838-23433 GCA_003167275.1 Bryobacterales bacterium
CGGCGCCGTCGTCTCGCGCGGCGAAAGCGCCTCGTTGGGGCAGGGAATGGGCGGGACCGTTCTTGCCCTAGGCCGCCAGCCGTTGGCCTCACGGCAGAATCGCATGTTCGGTTTCAAGGCTCATTTCGAGGGTCCGCAGGACGATGCCATCGAGCTGTTCTTCGGACGGCAGGGCTACGTGGGTGTCAGCCCGATCGAGAATGGGTGGACCAACGTCTGCGGCATCGCGGCCGAATCGGCACTCCGACGCCATGCCTTCGATGTGGATGAGTTCGTGGCCGCCTTCCCGCCTCTCGCCGAACGCCTGCGGCCCCTCCGCCGCCGGATGGAATGGTTGATGACCGGCCCGCTCGCCTTTTCGCCACCTGCCCACTCGGAGCCGGACGAAGGTGTTTACCCCGCCGGCGACGCCTTGGGGTTCGTTGACCCGTTCACCGGTTCCGGCATCCTGAATGCCTTGTTCACGGGCCGCCTGGCGGGACTGAACGCGGCCAGGGCGATCCGCAGTCGCGACCATATCCGGGAGTGCCGTTCATTCCTGGACCGGCCTTTCGGAATCTCCGCGATGTTCCGTAAACTGATCGAGTGGAATTGCGCCTGGCAATTGGCCGCCCTGACGCCGGGGCCCTGGTTGTTCCGGTTGACGCGGGCCCAGTTCCCTCTATGAGGAACCAACAAGCATGAAAAAGCTGATAGTCTTCGACCTGGATGGCACCCTTGCCGAGAGCAAGTCTTCTCTGGATGCCGAGATGGCGGCGCTGCTTACCGCCCTCCTCGGCATCGCGAGAGTGGCGGTGATTTCCGGTGGCAACTGGCCGCAATTCCAAAACCAATTGCTCTCCAACCTTCCACTGGGCGAACGCCTGAAGGATTTGTATCTGCTTCCCACCTGTGGAACCAAGTTCTACGAATTCGATGCGGGTTGGAAGCTGCTCTATTCGGAAGATTTCACCGCCGAGGAAAAAGTGAAGATCGTGAGCTCTCTGGAGAAGGCCATTGAGCTGGCCGGATTCAAGCCCGAGAGGCTTTGGGGAGAAGCGATTGAGGACCGCGGAAGCCAGATTACTTTTTCCGCGTTAGGTCAGCAGGCGCCCTTGCAGGAAAAGAAGAAGTGGGACCCCGATTTTGCCCGTCGGAAGAAGATCAAGGCCATTCTCGACTCGTACATTCCCGAATTCTCAGTCCGCATGGGTGGGGCGACCTCGATCGATGTCACCAAGCCCGGTATCGACAAAGCCTACGGGATTCGAAAACTGCGCGACATCCTCGGCATCGGCATCCCGGAGATGCTCTTTATAGGGGACGCCTTGTTTCCCGGCGGGAACGACTACCCGGCGAAGGAAGCCGGTGTACTCTCGATCCAGGTCAGGGACCCCCACGAGTGCAAGCGGGTAATCGAAGCGATCTTGGCCTGCTAGCCGTGGCACAGGCGTGCTGGCCTGTGTTGGTTTTTGTGCTGTCTTACCCCGGCCGGCCTCTCCCCCCGGCCCCTGTCTCCGTTGTATGCTGTATCAATGCCGATCGAGTCAAGAAAGATGGACCCTGGGGTAACGGTGATCAAGATATCGGGAAGGCTGGTATTCGGCCGTGAGGTGGACCGGCTGGAAACCACGGTCACCGATCTGCTGAAACAGGGGCAGGTGAAAGTCGTATTCGATTTGTCTGCCCTCGATTACGTGGACAGCTCCGGCATCGGGACCATCGTATCCTGCCTCACCCAGATCAAGAAGGCCGGCAGCGAGTTGCGGACGGCCGGCGCCAATCCCAGAATCCAGCGGCTCTTCAGCATGACGGGTGTGGACAAGCTCCTGGCCCTATACCCCACGGTGGCCGAAGCGGCCGCCGGATAACCCGCCTTCGCCTGGCGCATTCCCGTTTGTGCCTTCGGCTGCCAATTCCGGTTGAGTTACTTAGATCTCCGCGCTAGTTTACGTCCGGCGCAAGCGAGTGCCGCAAGGCTGCAGGCAAACAAGCCGAATGTTCCCGGCTCGGGTGCAGTCGCGTCGGCAAATACGGACACCGACTGCAGCACGGTGCCACCGTCCGACGATAGTTCCGACAGAGTGATCTTGTAGAGATCGTTCGCGTTGGGGTTAAACCCCGGCAGGAATCCCGCGAAGCTCGGGGACTCGGAGTTCTGCGCTCCCCACTCAGCGGACAGGTTCACGCCGGCTGTCTTGCCGGACGCCCCAAAACCCGTGTTGTCCGGAATCGCCCGCACCGGATCGAATGTGGGACCCGAGGTGGCCGCGGTAAGGTCCACCACAGTCAACGCATAGGTAAAGTCACCCAGGTCCGCCGTGCCTCCGCTGTACTGAGTATTCACCGAAAACGTGAATCCCCAAGCCGCTCCGGTATGGCCAGGGGGCGGAGGTCCCGTTGGAGCCGTGTAGACGTTGCTGCCGGCCGAGGGATCGATCGGGCCGACATATCGCGTGATCACGCTTAACCCCAGCTCCGTGACGCCGTCCTGACTGACCGTGAAGTTTAAGTTAGCGTTTCCAGTCCCAAAGTAAACACCAGGTGGCGACGCCAGAGACGTGTCGTACAATAGCACCGTCGCCGCGGCGGAGTTTCCCGCCAGCACAACCGTGGCGAGAAACAGGACAGTGAGAGCCTTTACGGCATCCCGAGTCATCTGAGATCTCCAGTCTGTTGATTTGCGGCCTGACACAGGCAGCCACGAGCGGGCGGGTGTCTGGAGGCTGCTTGCGATCTGGATCGCTTCCGATCGCGCAAGCGATCGAACTCCAATCTCAGCACCTTTTTCCGGGCTCAGATTAATCTCTTCAGTTAACGGGTGCAAGTGACGGTCCTAGTAGTACCTAGTGTCTCACTGACGGAGGCTCGAAGCCTCCGTAGCAATCTCGCGGGTGTTGAGATTTCCGACGGTCTCGCCAGCTTGGTAAGTCACGCCGAACTCCTGGGGACCGGTCTCCATTCTCAGGCAGCCGGCATACGGAAGGGAGTGCGCCTCGATTGGCCGCAAGGCCGGAAGGCCTGCGGGGTTCCGCACGGACCATCGGCCAGCCGGATCGTTCCTGGGCTGCCGGCACGCTACGGGTGCTTAACCATCTTGGGGAATTCCTTACCAGGCAACACCGCTCCCTCACGGTCGCGGCTCGGTAACTCACGCTGCATCAGCAACAATCGCAACCGAGCCGCGACCGTCAGGAAGCGGTCGCCCGCTTGAACCGCGAAATCCCCAAAACGGTTACGCACCTGCACGCTACCGACCGGCAGGTCAGTCCGCCAACTTGAGATATACTGGTATGCACTCAAGCACTATGCGGGAAGCTGTCGTTGTTGCAAGCGCACGGACGGGGCTGGCTAAATCCTTTCGCGGCTCCTTCAACATGACGCGGCCGGACGATCTGGCGGCACGTTGCATCAGTCATACTTTGCGTACCGTTCCCCAACTGGACCCTCGGGAAGTGGAGGACGTGGTCCTGGGCTGCGCGCAGCCGCACGGAGCGCAGGGCCAGAATGTGGCGCGCATCGCGGCCATGCTGGCGGGTCTGCCGGTGACTACCGCCGCCACCACCATCAACCGATTCTGCTCGTCGGGCCTACAGGCCATCGCGATGGCCGCCCACGAAATTATCCATGAGGGCGTCGACGCGGCCATCGGCGGCGGCGTCGAGAGCATCTCGCTCACCCCCCGCGATAACCATCCGAACCCGGTACTCCAGGAACGGCTTCCGGGGATCTACATGGTTATGGGGGTGACCGCGGAGGTGGTGGCCAAGCGGTACAAAATCAGCCGCGAGGCGCAGGACGAGTATTCGCTCACGAGCCAGCAGCGTACCGCCCGCGCCCAGCAGGAGGGTTTTTTCGCGGGCGAGATCGCCCCCATGAAGGCCACCATGGCGCTGCTCGATAAGAAGACCGGAGAGAGGATCGGGACCCGCGAGGTGTGCTGCGACCGCGATGAATGCAATCGTCCCGACACCACGCTCGAAGGGCTGCTGGCATTGAAGCCGCACTTCGATCCCGATAGCGGCCAAGGCTCCGTGACGGCGGGCAACGCTTCGCAGCTTTCGGACGGCGCTTCCGCCACGCTGCTGATGTTGCGCGAGCGCGCGGACCGCTTGGGCATTCCCTACAAGCTGGTTTTCCGGGGCTTCGCCGTGGCCGGCTGCGAGCCCGACGAAATGGGAATCGGGCCGGTCTTCGCGGTGCCCAAGCTTCTCCAGCGGCAGGGCCTCAAAATCGACGATATCGATCTGTGGGAACTGAACGAGGCCTTCGCGGTGCAGGTGATCTACTGCCGCGACCGACTGGGCATCCCCATGGAAAGACTCAATGTGAACGGGGGGTCGATCTCGATCGGACATCCCTTCGGCATGACCGGGTCGCGCATGACCGGCACGCTCGCCAACGAGATGGCCCGCCGCCCCAAGGCGCGCTATGGCGTGGTGACGATGTGCATCGGCGGCGGTCAGGGAGCCGCGGGTTTGTTCGAGGCGATTCACTGACCGTGAGTACACTGACGCTCGTAAGACACGGCCAGGCGGAACCTTTCCAGCGGGAGCGCGCCGAGTTGACTGGGCTGGGGGAAACTCAGGCTGCCAGGCTCGCGCAATTCTGGCTGCGCCAACAGGTTCGTTTCGACGAAATTTATTCGGGCGGCCTGCCCCGGCAGACGCGGACCGCGCAGATCGTCGCGGACGCGTTTCGGGCGGCGGGCCAACCATGGCCCGAGCCCCAGACGGATGCGGCGTGGAACGAATATGACGCTCCGGGGATGTTGCAGCATCTGGAGTCGGCCGATCCAAGCCGGGCCGCGGCCTTCAGAGAAATCATCGTCCGCCAGCGGGCGAGAGAGGCGAAACCGCCCGTCCTACCCGACCCCGACCCAGCCGCGAGCGAGCAGATTCTGACGACACTGGCCGCTCAGTATATGCAGGCCCGCTCCGGACCCAATGCCAATCGCACATTCCAACGAATGTTTGAAGCGCTGATGTTGCGCTGGCTGGAAGGCGGCGCGGGTGAGGGCGTGGAGCCCTGGACCACCTTCCGCGACCGCGTGACTGGCGCGATCCGCCGGGTCTTGGATGGGCCGCCGAGCCGGCGAGTCGCCATCTTTACCTCTGGCGGACCGATCGGCTTCGCCGTGCATTTCGCGCTCCAGGCGCCCGCCAGGAGCTTCCTGGACGTGAACTGGCGAGTTCGCAACACTTCGGTATCGGAGTTCCTCTTCGACCGGGATCGTTTCTCGCTCGATTCGTTCAACGGCATCCCGCACCTGCTGGAGGACGCCCATCTGCGGACCTGGCGATAGGCCGCTACACGGCCGGAGCACTCCATGGATCTCAACTACACAGACTCCGAACGGGCATTCCGCGACGAATTGCGGGCGTGGATCGAGAACAACATTCCCAGCGACTGGCAGGGGCGCAACTCCGCCGGCGAGTCCATGGAGGAGAATTTTGCGTACCTTCGCGCCTGGCAGAAGCGCGTGCACCAGGGCGGATGGGCGGGAGTCTCATGGCCTCGCGAGTACGGCGGCCGTGGGGCCACGCTGATCGAGCAAGTGATCTTCACCGAGGAGATGGCGCACGCCGCGGCGCCCCCGCTGGCCAACGTCCTGGGGCTGACGCTGATCGGCCCCACCATCATCGCCCATGGGACGGAGGAGCAGAAGCAGCGTTTCCTGAGCAGGATTCTGAGCGCCGAGGAAATCTGGTGCCAGGGATTTTCCGAGCCCAACGCGGGTTCGGACCTCGCCAGCCTTTCGACCGAGGCGCGCCTGGAAGAGGGCCACTTTGTGGTGAACGGGCACAAGGTCTGGACGAGTTTTGGCTGGGCCGCCGACTGGTGTGAGCTGGTGGCGCGCACGGATGCCTCCGCGGCCAAGCACCGTGGTTTGACCGTGCTGCTGGTGGACATGCGCAGCCCCGGTGTGGAAGTCCGGCCGCTGCGCCAGATGACCGGCGAATCGGAGTTTAACGAGTTGTTCTTCCACGACGTTCGCGTGCCGGCCGAGAACGTGCTGGGCGCCGTGAACGATGGCTGGAACGTGGCGCTGGGGACGCTCATGCACGAACGCGCGACGCTCGGGGCGGGCCTGCATGTCCTCTACAAACGCCAGTTCGATCGGCTCGTGGACTTGGCACAGACCATCCGCCGTCACGGAGAGCCGGTGTCGCGCGATCCGGTTATCCGGCAGAAGCTAGGCCAGATTTACGCAGAGATCGAGATCATGCGGCTCAACCAGATCCGCTCCATCAGCCGGGTCAGCCAGAATGGGACGCCGGGGCCGGAGGGCTCCCTGCAAAAGCTCTTCTGGAGCGAGTTGAATCAGCGCTTCCAGCAGGTGGCCCAGGAAGTATTGGGCCCGTTTGGTCAGGTGGAAAAGGGGAGCGAGTTCGCATTCGACGACGGCCAATGGGCGTACTCGTATCTGCGCGCGCGAGGCAACACGATTGAAGCCGGGACCTCGGAAGTGCAGCGGAATATTATCGGCCACTTCGTGCTGGGTCTGCCGCGGAGCTATTAGGAAGCATGTACGGTATGCTTTAGCTTGCCAAATCTTTTCGGGGCAAGCTAAAGCATACCCTACAAGGATTAGGAAGCATGCAATTTGGACTCACCGAAACCCAGCAGATGCTGAAGCACGAGGCGCGCCGCTTCTTTCCCTCCGAGTGTCCCATCGCGGAAGTGCGGCGGCTCATGGAGACCGATGGCGCCTACGACGCGGCACTGTGGCGAAAACTCACCGAGCACGGCTGGACCGGCATCCTCTTCGATGAAGCGTCGGGTGGCATGGGCTTGGGACTGGTCGAAATGGCGGTCGCCGCGGAAGAGATGGGCCGGGCCCTGCTTCCGGGTCCGTATTTCTCGACCGTCTTTGTTGCCGGCGCGCTACTGAACGCACTCCCCGACGGGCGCGGCGCGCTCAAGGGGATCTGCGAAGGCCGCTCGCGCGCGACATTGGCGCTGCTGGAGGAAAGCGCCTGTTGGGAGACCGGCGATGTGGGGATGTCGCTGAGGAATGGACGGCTCAACGGAACTAAACTCCTGGTGCCCGATGCGGCCACTGCGGATTTGATCCTGTGCGTGGCGCGCTCTAGGACAGGCCAGCCGACCTGTCAAGACAGGACAGGAGGCCAAGCTGAGCTGGTGATCGCCCAGGTGTGCAGTGGCGCGCCTGGGGTCTCGATCCGCCGCATGCCCTCCATCGACCGGACCCGGCAGTTGTACTCGGTGACATTCGACGACGTGCCGGCCGAGGTGCTGGCGCGCGGAGACGAGGCGCAGGCGGCACTGGATCGCGCCATGGATATCGCCACGGTGGCCCTGGTGGCCGAGATGGTGGGCGGGATGCAGCGCATCATGGAACTTTCGGTGGAGTACGCCAAGACGCGCAAGCAGTTCGGAAAGCCCATCGGCCAGTTTCAATCCGTACAGCACCAATGCGCGGACATGCTGCTGCTCACCGAGAGCTCGCGCTCGGCCGCGTATTACGCCGCTTACGCTTTGAACGAGGGCACAGCGGATGCGCGAATGGCCGTCTCGGTGGCCAAAGCGTATGCCAGCGAGGCTTACCGGGAGGTAGGGAATCGCGGAATCCAGGTGCACGGCGGAATGGGATTCACCTGGGAGAACGACATCCATCTCTACTATCGGCGCGCCAAGGCGTCGGAGATCGCTTTCGGCGACGCCGCCTTTCACCGGGAGCGGATCGCCCGCACGGTAGTCGACGGCCGGGCCGCTCAGGAGGCCGCGGTGGGATCGTCCAGGAGCATGTAAGTTACGATCGCGAGGCCCACACTCCGCCGATGTCCATCCGAGATATCAACCTGTCCCACGCAAATCCTGGAGCCGATCCGCACCAGTCGGGACCGCGCTCGCAGGCGGCCCTCCGTGACCGGGCGGAAGTAGTTGATCTTCAGTTCCACGGTGGTAAAGCGGCGCGCCCCGCCGAAATGATGCTGCAGCGCGCTACCCACGGCGACGTCGGCCAGGCTGGCAGTGACTCCGCCGTGCACATTTCCTGCACTGTTGAGGAGATCGGGGCGGACTTGGCATTGGATGGTGAGACCATCGCGATGCACGCGGACCAACTCGAATCCAATCAGTCGATTGAAGGCATGGCGGGTGAGGAAGTCCACCGTGGTCGCGCCGGTGGCCGCTTTGGGCCGCCGGTTGTTCGTAGCTGCAGCGCCGGTGGTCGCTTTGGGCCGCCGGTTGGTCTTCGTGGTTGTAACAGCTTCGTTCGGATCCAAGTCTGGTGATTTTAGCATTGTCGAGGCGAAATGAAAATGACGATATCCAGCCCCATTCTAAAGGACAAGGTCGCGGTGGTGACCGGTGCGAGCCGCGGGATCGGCCGCGCGATTGCCGAGGCGTTCGCGCGGGAAGGCGCCGCGGTGGTGATTTGCGGACGTAGGCAGGAAACGCTGGACCAGGTGGCGGCCGAGATCGGAGCGGGCCCCGGCACGGTCCATCCGGTGGCCTGCCACGTGGGGCGGGCGGACCAGATTCAGCACCTGGTCGAATCCACCAACCGCCAGTTCGGCAAGATCGATATCCTGGTGAACAACGCCGCCACCAACATCGCTCAGGAGCCCGTGCTCCAGATCGACGAGGGCAAGTTCGACAAAATGGTGGAGGTGAACCTGAAGAGCGCCTTCCGCCTGATCCAGGCGATCGCACCGGGGATGTGCGAGCGCGGCTGGGGCTCCATCGTCAACATCGCGTCGATCTCCGGTGTTCGCCCACAGTATCACGGGATGCTGTACAGCATGACCAAGGCGGCGCTGATCATGATGACGCAGTCCTACGCTCTGGAGCTTGGCCCGCGCGGCGTGAGGGTTAATGCCATTGCGCCTGGGATGATCCAGACGGTGCTCAGCGAGTACTACTGGAAGGACGATGCCAAGCGCGCGAAGGTCCTGGAAGATCAGCCCATCAAGCACCTCGGCCAGCCGGACGAGATCGCCGAAATGGCGCTGCTGCTGGCGAGCGAGCGAGGATCTTACATCACGGGGCAGACGATGATCGTGGACGGCGGGCGGCTGCTGCCGTAGGGTATGCTTTAGCTTGCCACCAACCGGTCCGACAGGCGACGAACTTAGATCGCGCCCCGCCACCTCTGAGTTACAATGTATCTCAGAGGCCATCATGTCGACCACGATGGTCCACGTTCGCGTGGACGAGAAGACGAAGCAACGGGCCGCAAAAACACTCGCCGGGATGGGAATCTCCGTGTCCGATGCTGTGCGCATGCTGCTGGTCCGGGTGGCTGTGGAGAAGGCCCCTCCGTTTCGGTGTAAGAGTCCCCAACGCGACAACTGTGAAGGCCCTGCGTGCCGCTGACAAGGGCAAGGGAAAGCGCCTGAAGTCCGCGGACGCGTTGTTGAAGGACATGGGAATCTGATCGGCCGCCCACAAGGGTCGGCAAGCTAAAGCATACCCGACGAGGCAAGCTACTTTCGCGTCGCGGTCCACACGCCGTCATCCACGGCATTGGCGCCATCTACCGTGGTCGTTTGGTAATGGCCATCGAAGGTAGATCCCTTCCATTCGGCCGTGATCTTGGAACGAAGCGTGGCGCCCAGCAGGTCGAAGTCGTAGGCGGCTTCCAGCTTGGATTGGTCGATTTTCACCTCGCGCGTGATGGTCTTGACGTCTTCACCAGCGTAGGCGAATACGACGTCCAGTTTCCAGGCGCCCCCCGCTGGCTGTTCCAGATTCAGGCGAAAGGCGCCGTTCCCACCGGCGCTGTTGCTCTTCCATTCGCCGGCATACCGGCCCACCAGATCGCGGTCGGCAGCGGCCGCGATCATGAGAAACATGAACAAGAGTGTGATGTATCGCATGACAGTCATCCTTTCCAACGGCAAGTAACCCAAGAAGACAGACCACGAAAGACGATGGTCGGTCCTACTTCTTCAGCTCCAGTTTGGCGATGGACTCCCGATGCACCTCATCGGGGCCATCGGCAAAGCGTAGGGTCCGCGAGTTCGCCCAGGCGGCGGCCCACTCGAAGTCCTGCGAAATCCCGCCGCCGCCGTGCGCCTGAATCGCCCGGTCGAGCACGCGCAGCGCCAGGTTCGGCGCCACCACTTTGATCATGGCGATCTCCGCCCGCGCCGCCTTGTTGCCGCAGGTGTCCATCATGTGGGCGGCTTTGAGGACCAGGAGTCGCGCCTGCTCGATCTCCATACGCGAGTCGGCGATGTCCGCCCGGATGGTGCCCTGCTCCGCCAGCGGCTTGCCAAACGCCACCCGCGAACGGACGCGCCGGCACATGCCCTCCAGCGCGCGCTCGGCGACTCCGATCAGCCGCATGCAGTGATGGATCCGTCCCGGCCCGAGCCGCCCCTGCGCGATTTCGAAGCCGCGCCCTTCTCCCAGCAGCAGGTTGGCCGCCGGTACGCGCACATCCTCAAACCAGATTTCGGCGTGCCCGTGCGGCGCATGGTCGTACCCGTAGACGGTCAGCATGCGCTTGACCGTCACACCCGGAATATCCATCGGGACGACGATCATCGACTGCTGCTTATGCTTGGGCGCGGAGGGGTCCGTCTTGCCCATGAAGATGGCGACCTTGCAGCGCGGGTCGCCGGCGCCTGAGATCCACCACTTGCGGCCATTGAGCACGTAATCGTTGCCATCGCGGCGGATGGCGGCCTCGATGTTGGTGGCGTCGGAGGATGCCACCTGCGGCTCCGTCATGGCGAAGCAGGAGCGGATCTCGCCCGCGAGCAGCGGCTTGAGCCATCGCTCCTTCAATTCCGGAGAGCCGTAGCGCTCCAGCACTTCCATGTTGCCGGTATCGGGCGCCGAGCAGTTGAAGACTTCGGACGCCATGGTGGAGCGGCCCATGATCTCGCAGAGCGGAGCGTATTCCAGATTGGTAAGGCCGGCGCCGCGATCGCTTTCCGGCAAGAACAGGTTCCACAATCCGGCCGAGCGCGCATGGGGCTTCAACTCTTCGATGATCGGGACCGGCTGCCAGCGGTTCGGGCCGTTGGTGTGCTCGTGATAGCGGCCCTCGTTGGGATAGATGTGCTCGTCCATGAAGGCGGTCACGCGCTTCTGAAGGTCTTTGACCTTGTCGGAAAATTCGAAGTTCATTGGGCCCCCGTAGGGTATGCTTTAGCTTGCCGAGTCTTAAACCGGGCGATTGGGCAAGCTAAAGCATACCGTACCTCTCCACCAGCCAGGCCGCGCGTTTCGCTAATGCCGTGGCACGCGCGGCAAAGTTTTCAAAGCGTTCATCCTGGGTCTGCCCGCGATGGAAGCGGGAATAAATCTGCTGAATGATCACGGCCAGCTTGAAGACCCCGAGCACCTCGTAGTAGCCGATGTGGGTCACGTCGCGGCCGGTCCGCTCGGCATACCGCGCCACAAGCTGATCGCGAGTGTACCATTCGGGCCCCGCGGTCAACGCCGGAATGCCCGCCACGCGGACGTCCGGGTCCGTCGCCCAAGTCCAATAGCACAGCGTCAGACCGAGATCGGAAAGTGGGTCGCCGATGGTGGCCATCTCCCAATCGAGCACCGCCTCCACGCGATCGGGCGTGCCGGAAGCCAGCATGATGTTGTCGAGTTTGTAATCGTTGTGAATCAGCGACGGCCGAGCCGGCGGTGGCACGCGCGCGGCCAGCCATCGGACCACATGGTCCATCTCGGTGACTTCCGCCGTTTTGGCGCGCTCCCAGCGGTCTGCCCAGCCGCGCACCTGGCGTTCGACGTAGCCTTCGGGCTTGCCCAACAGGCTCACGTCGCCGGTCGAGGCGTCAATCGCATGCAGCCGCACGAGGGTGTCCAGGAACGCCTCGCTGATCTTCCGCGGATGGTCCGGGATGTCGGCGATCGCGTGGGGGATCTCCTCACGCAGCACCGCCCCATGCCGCCGTTCCATCACAAAGAACGGCGCCCCCAGCACGGCGGTATCTTCGCACACCAGGAAGGCTTCGGGCGCCTCCGGGAAGTGCGGATGCACGGCGCGCAGAACGTGATACTCGCGGACCATGTCGTGGGCTTTGGGCGCCACGGGTCCCAGGGGCGGGCGGCGCAGCACGTAGTCGCGCCCGCCGATGCGCAGCAGGTAGGTGAGGTTCGAATGGCCGTTGGGAAACTGCTGCAGTTCGATGCCGCGCTCCGCCCCCTCGATCTTGCCACGGAGGTAGTCGCGGAGGGTATCGAGAGGAAGGTTCTCGCCCGACCGCATTGCGATGGTTTCGGAAGACGCTGCCATCGGGATCCTCAGAAGTAGGTTCGCACCAGCCACTCGGCGGCGAGCGCGGGCTTCGCCTGGTTCTCCACCTCCACCACAACTCCCCAGGCGATTTCGATTCCGCCTTCGAACTGGCGGACGGCGCTGGGTGTGACGTGCGCGCGGATGCGGCTTCCGGCGGGAACCGGGGCAGGGAAGCGCAGCCGGTTGAATCCGTAGTTGATGCGCATTTTGTGCTCCAGTTGGACGTCGACGGCCTGGCTCACGAGCCCGCTCAGCAGCGCGACCGTCAGGAATCCGTGCGCGACGGTTGAACCGAACGGCGATTCGCGGCGCGCGCGTTCGGGATCCACGTGGATCCATTGCGAATCGCCGGTCAGGGCGGCGAACTGGCCGATCATCTCCTGGGTGACCGTAAGCCATTCGCTGACGCCGGCTTCGCGGCCGATGGATGCCTGGACTTCTTCAATCCGCATAGCTGCTCGCAGTCGCGGGGGCCTCTCGCCTGCGCATGTCCGCGACGATGGTCTGCGCCCCGCAATACAGCACCACCGCCAGTAGCATCGAGAGGACAGGGATAACGAACATGGCCTGCTGCAGTCCAATGGCTTTGAAGGCTTCCGTAAGCTGGGTGGTGCCGGCCGCATCGGCAGCGCGGTGCGCCATCAGGTCGCTGAGCTTGCCCGTGAGCAGCGGCCCGAACGAAGCGCCGCACAGGTACATGGCCATGAAGTAGATCGCCATGGCGGTGCCGCGCATGGCGGGCGCGACGATGTCCTGGATCGCGGAATAGACCAGACCGTAATAGGCGTTCAGCGTTCCGTAGGCGAGGGTGATCAGCGCAATGGACGCGATCACGCCGCCCGCGCCGATGCCCAGGTAGCCGGCCGGCGCTCCCAGGGCCGCTATCGCCGCCGCGGCGAGAAGCCGGCCATTCTGGCGCTGGTGGATGACGCGGTCTCCGAGGCGGCCCGCCAGCAGGCCTCCCGCGACTCCGCCGATCGCGAATACGATCCCGGTGGCGATGCCCGAGCGCGCCAGGGTCAGTCCGTGAATGCGGCTCAGGAACGCGGGCAGGAAGGTGCCGATGGCGTACATGTTGAAGTTCAGCAGCGCGCCCGAAGCGATGATCCACCACATGGTCGGGATCTTCAGGATCATCGCCATGGACGACTTGGCCAGGGGTTCGCGATGCACCTCCGCCGCGCCGCGCGCCGGCTCCGCCAGCCGCATCAGGATCGGGATCAGCACCACCGCCGGCACGGCGGCCAGCACCATGGCGGTCCGCCATCCATAGGCTTGGGCGACCGGCCCGCTGAAGAAGTAGCTGAGCGCGCCGCCCACTGGAACCCCCAGCATGAAGAGCGCCAGGGGTCGCGATCGCTCCCAGGCGGGGAACAGGTCGCCGATCCAACTGGTGGCCGCCGGGGCCACCACAGCTTCGCCGACGGCGAATCCCAGCCGGGAGAAGAGCAGCATGGTGTAGCTGACGGCCATCGCCGCGGTGGCGGTGAGCGCGCTCCACACCAGCATGCCGCCCGCCAGCAGCTTGCGGCGGCTCCATCGGTCGGCCACCCTTCCCAGGGGCAGGCCGACCAGGGCATAGAGCCAGATGAACGCGGAGCCCATCAGCCCGACTTGGGAGTCGCTCAGTCCAAATTCTTTGCGAATTGGTTCGGTGAGGGCGCCGATGACGTGCCGGTCATAGAAGTTCAGGATGTTGACTGCGACCAGAACGGCGAGTGCGGCCGTGGAACCCGTGGTCCTGTTCATGGCGAATTATCCTACCACACGTTCGGTAGGTCGCCCATGTTAATCTTCTTTTCGATGAGGTTCTTCCAGGAATGTGCCCTTGCGCACGGTGTGGCACGGGCATTCTTGCCTGTGTTGGTTTCCAGGGCAAGAAAAGCAAGAAAGACCAACACAGGCAAGAATGCCCGTGCCACAAAGGAACTAGTCGCGTGACGGGCGCGGAGTGCCTGTTGCGGACTCTGGCGGCGAACGGGGTGGACATCTGCTTCATGAACCCCGGCACGTCGGAGATGTACTTCGTCTCGGCATTGTACCGGGTGAAGGATGTGCGGGGCGTGCTTTGCCTCTTCGAGGGCGTGTGCGCCGGGGCCGCCGATGGGTACGGGCGGATGCTCGGCAGGCCCGCGGCGACGCTGCTCCACCTGGGTCCAGGACTGGCCAACGGCCTCGCGAACCTGCACAATGCCCGCAAGGCCAGGACGCCGGTCGTCAACATTGTGGGCGAGCATTCCACCAGGCATCTCCAATATGACGCCCCGCTTTCGGCCGACATCGAAGCGTTCGCCCGCACGGTCTCAGGCTACGTGCGCGTGGTGAAGAGCGCTGCGGAAATGGGCGTGGCAGCGGCGGAGACGATCCAAGCGGCGACGACACCTCCGGGGCAGGTGGCCACGCTGATCGTGCCGGCCGACTTGTCCTGGTCCGAAGCCGGCGACGACGCGCCGGTGATCGAGAGACCAGTGCGGGTCCCGCCTCCCGCGGACAGGATCGAGGATGTAGCGAGGCTCCTGGGCATCGAGGGCACGGCGGTGCTGCTCGGCGGAACGACCATCAACGACCGCGCGCTGGCCGCCGCGGGGCGCCTTGCGGCGCAAACGGGCGTGCGGATCCTGGCGGACCGGAATGCGGCACGGATCGCGTCGGGCCGTGGGCGATTCCACCCGGTGACTGTCCCGTACTTTCCGGAGCCGGCGATCGCGTTGCTGGCGGATGTGCGCCAGTTGATCCTGGTGGAGACGCAGGCGCCCGTGTCGTTCTTCGGATATCCGAATACGCCCAGCTACCTGCTGCCCAAGGAAAGTTCCGTATCGGTGCTCGCCCGGAGGGAGGAGGACGGTACGGCAGCGCTGGAGGCCCTGGTGGATGCGTGGGGGGCTGGACGAGCGGCCATTCCGCAATCCGTGCCGGTGCCGGTTGCGGCCATCGGTCACGGGCCTCTCACCGTCGAAGCGATTGGAGCGACCCTGGCGCATCGGCTCCCCGAGTCTGCAATCGTTGCCGACGAAATGGTGTCAGCCAGCGCGGTGGTGGCGTCGTGCCTGTTTCACGCCGCGCCGCACGACCGTCTTCCGGTGACCGGCGGCTCGATCGGCCAGGGGCTGCCGGTGGCCGTGGGCGCGGCCTGCGCCTGTCCCGATCGTAAGGTGGTTGCGCTGGAGGCGGATGGCAGCGGCATGTATACTTTGCAGGCGCTGTGGACCATGGTTCGCGAGAACCTCGACGTGGTCGTGGTGATCTTTGCGAACCGGCGCTACAAGATCCTGGAAATCGAGATGCAGCGGACGGGCGCGGCGGCTTTCGGGAATCGGGCGAACGAGATGATCGATATCGGGCGGCCGTCCTTGGATTGGGTGCAGTTGGCCGCAGGCA
>PMTT01000617.1 GCA_003167275.1 Bryobacterales bacterium
CACGAGTGTCCGCGCCACGTTGCTGCTCCTGCTCGCCCTGCTTAGCCTCACCGCCTGCCGGCAGGACATGCACGACCAGCCCAAGTACATTCCGCTCCGGCCGAGCGACTTCTTCGCCGATGGGCGTTCCGAGCGGCCGCTGATCGAGGGCACCGTGGCGCGCGGGCACCTGAATGACGACGCACCCTTCTACACCGGCAAGGGGCCCGATGGCAAGCCCCTCGATTCGTTCCCGTTTCCCGTCACCAGGGAAGTCATCCAGCGCGGACAGGAGCGCTACAACGTGTATTGCTCGCCCTGCCATGACCGCCTGGGCAACGGCGATGGCATGATCGTACAACGCGGCTTCCGCAAGCCGCCCTCCTATCACACTGACCGCCTCAGGCAGGTTCCCCATGGATACCTCTACGACGTGATCACCAATGGATTCGGCGCCATGCCGGACTACGCGGCACAAATCCCGCCGCGCGACCGCTGGGCCATTGTGGCCTACGTGCGGGCCATCCAGTGGAGCCAGAACGCTAAGCTCGACGACGTGCCGCCCGAGTCCCGCGCACAACTCGGCCAGGGAGGCGTCCGATGACCGCGCAAGCCCTCGATTTCAACCTCTCCACCGAGTTGAAGAACGATCTCAAACAGTGGCGGACCCGCGCTCTCGGGGTCGGCATTGCCGGAGCGGTGCTGTGCCTCATCGGCCTGATCACCAATCCCTTTCAGTTCTATCGCTCTTACCTGTGGTCCTACCTGCTGGTGCTGGGGTTGAGCCTGGGGCCGCTGGCTTGGCTGATGCTGCAGTACGTCACCGGCGGCGCCTGGGGCGTCGTCATCCGCCGTCCCTGCGAGGCCGCAGCGCGCACCATTTGGCTGGTCGCGCTGATGTTCCTGCCGATCGTGATCGGAATTCGGAACCTATACCCGTGGTCGCGCGCCAAGGACGTGGCGGCGAGCGCCATGCTGCAGCATAAGCAGCCCTATCTGAACGTGCAGTTCTTCCTGATCCGCGCGGTGGTCTACTTTGCCGGGTGGTGGTTTTTGTCATGGTTCTTCAACCGGTGGTCGGCGGTGGAAGATCGCGACGGCGGCGAGGTGGCGCATCGCAAGATGGCTTTCCTGGCCGGACCCGGCATCCTGTTCTGGGGCTTCACCGTCACCTTCATGTCCATCGACTGGGTACTCTCGCTTGCGCCGGAGTGGTTTTCCACGATTTTCGGAATGCTGTTCATCGCCAGCCAAATGCTGACCTCGATGGCTTTTCTGATCACCCTGATGGTGCTGCTTTCGTTCCGCCGGCCAATGTCGGAAGTCCTCACGCCGCGCCATTTGCACGACTTGGGCAAGTTCCTGTTGGCGCTGGTGATGGTGTGGGCCTATTTTTCGTTCTCCCAATTCCTGATTATCTGGGCGGGCAACCTTCCAGAGGAGATCCCCTGGTACCTTACCCGGCTGAACGGCGGGTGGCAATACGTGGCCTTGGCGCTGGTCTTCGGACACTTCGCCCTGCCCTTCGCCCTGTTGCTATCGCGCGATCTGAAACGCAACTTCAAGCTCCTGGCGGGGATCGCCATCTTCATTCTGTGCATACGGTGTGTGGACCTCTATTGGATCGTGGCGCCGGACTTCCGCAAGGCGTCGTTCGGCCTGAGCTGGATGGATTTCACGGCGCCCATGGGGCTGATCGGCATCTGGCTGTGGTACTTCCTGACGCAGTTGGAGAAGCGCCCGTTGATGCCCTCGCAAGATCCGCTACTGGAGGAGGCTCTAGCACATGGAAGAGAATAAGCAGCACCGGGGCGGGCACGAGGAAGCCGATGTCAATCCTTGGCAGATCGGCAAGTTCGCCATCGCCCTGACGGTGGTGTGCCTTATTTCGGCGGCTCTGCTATTTGGTTTGTTCCGGTTTTTCCTGTTGCAAGAAGGCGGGAAAGCGGTGGAGACGATTAAGCTCCCGGCCCAACCGCGGCTGGAGGTGACTCCCGCCAAGGAGCTGAAAGACTTCCGCGCCGCCGAAGATCAGAAGCTGAACAGCTACGGGTGGGTGGACCAGCCGAAGGGCGTGGTGCGTATTCCGATCGACCGCGCCATCGACATGCTGGCGCAAAAGGGCTTGCCGTCCCGTGCGCAAGAGCAGGCTGCCGACAGTGTCAGCGTGCCGACGGAAAGCGGCCTCGGGCCGAAGATGCTACCGGCTGGCGGCCCGTTGGCAGAGGGGGCGAAATGAGTGGGTGTTCTCGTTCTTATCGTTCACTCATAGGTGCTGAGTCGGCCCCACGTGGCGCGGACACTCGTGTCTGCCGCGTCGAGACTCGTCTCGACGCAGTCGCGAGTCACATCGAATCTCGCGCTGAAGGCCACCTGCGTCAAGGCGAGCGTGGCACCATCGAAACCCTACCCCATCAGCGGAATTGCCGCATGAGTCAACTGCGTCGAGACGAGTCTCGACGCGGCAAGCACGAGTGCTTGCGCCACGTAGTTGGTATATTCGCCCTAACTGTCTCCGCTTTCGCACAACCTGGCCAGCCTGCCCCCATGCAGCCGTCGCTCAGCATGCAGGACAGCAACCTGAAGCCTGCCCTGCCCGGAGCTCTCGCGGGCGTAGGCATCGAACAGAAGCTCGACGCGCAACTGCCGTTGAACCTCACCTTCCGCGATGAGGCCGGGCGCTCCGTTCCCCTCTCCAGCTTCTTTCAAACGAAGAAGCCCGTGATCCTGGCGCTGGTCTACTATCGCTGTCCGATGCTCTGCACCCAGATTCTGAATGGCCTGGAAAGCAGTCTCAAAGCCGTCTCCTTCAACCCTGGGCAGGATTTCGAAATCCTGAGCGTCAGCTTCGATCCCAAGGACACTCCCGAGCTCGCAGCTTCCAAGAAACAGATGTACATGCGGCGTTACGGCCGGCAGAACACCGCTAACGGGTGGCACTTCCTCACGGGCGACGAAGCCAACATCCAGGCCCTCACTGACGCGGCCGGCTTCCACTACAAGTACGATCCCAAGACGGACCAGTTTGCGCACGCCAGCGGCATCATGATCCTGACGCCCGATGGCCGCCTGTCGCGTTACTTCTACGGCGTCGAGTACCCACCCCGCGACGTCCGCCTGGGGCTGGTGGAAGCTTCGCAAAACAAGATCGGCAACCCCGTCGACCAGATTCTGCTCTACTGCTACCACTACGACCCGGCCACCGGCAAGTACGGTGCTATCGCCATGAACCTGGTGCGATTCGCCGGAGGCGCGTTCGTTCTGATCGGCGTTATTTTTCTACTGATAGTCTTCCGGCGCGAAGTCAGGGCCGGCAAACAGCAACTGAGGCGGGCTGAATAATTAGAGATGGGTACACTACGTCTATTTCCGGAACAGGCGTCCACCTTCGCACCCGAAGTGGACCATCTGCTCTATTTCCTTCTCACGGTCGCGGTCTTCTTTACGTTGGTGATCTTCGGCGCGATCTTCTATTTCGCGGTGCGCTACCGGCGCCGCTCCGACCAGGAACTGCCGCACGTGGTGCATGGCGGGATGGCGCTCGAGATTGTATGGTCGGTGATTCCGTTCGGCCTCACCATGGTGATGTTCACCTGGGGCGCCAGCATCTTCTTCCGGGAGAGCCGCCCGCCGGACGATGCACTGAACATCTACGTGGTGGGCAAACAGTGGATGTGGAAGATCCAGCACATGGAAGGGCAGCGCGAAATCAATGAGCTGCACATCCCACTGGGCCGTGCCATCAAGCTCACCCTGACGTCCGAAGACGTGATCCACAGCTTCTTCGTGCCGGCCTTCCGCACCAAGCAGGACGCGGTCCCGGGACGCTATTCCACTAGCTGGTTCCAGCCCACTAAGGCCGGCAAGTATCACCTGTTCTGCGCCGAGTATTGCGGCAACCGGCATTCCGGCATGATCGGCTGGATCTACGTCATGGAGCCGCAGGATTACCAGGCCTGGCTGACTGGCGAGAGCCCCACGGGGTCGCTCGCCGATAACGGCGCGAAGCTGTTCCAGGACTTGGCTTGCGTCAATTGCCACAAAGCCGATGGCACGGGGCGATGCCCCTCCCTGGTCGGACTCTTTGGTAAGACCGTGCAGTTATCGGGCGGCGGCAGCGTGAAGGCGGATGAAGCTTACATCCGCGAATCAATTCTGCAGCCGGCGGCCAAAGTCGTGGCGGGGTATCAGCCCATCATGCCGACCTTTCAGGGTCTGGTCACTGAAGAAGGAGTCTTGCAATTAGTGGAGTATGTGAAGTCACTCGGACCGAAGCCCGCGGCCGAAACGTCGCCCGCGGAAGGAATTACTGGGTCTACACCGGGGAAGCGTTAATATGATTACCGCAGCGGTCCAAGAACGAGAGCATTACCTCAACGCCAGTTACGGCATCAAATCGTGGCTCCTCACCAAGGACCACAAGCGCATCGGCCTGCTCTACCTCGCCACCATCACGCTGTTCTTCTTCCTGGGCGGCGCCTTCGCAACCCTGATCCGGATCGAACTGCTGACCCCACAAGGCGGCCTGGTCTCGTCGGAGACCTACAACAAGCTGTTTACCATGCACGGCGTGGCGATGGTGTTCTTCTTCCTGATCCCGTCGATCCCCGCCAGCCTGGGGAACTTTTTCCTCCCCATGATGATCGGCGCGCGCGACCTCGCATTCCCTCGAATCAACCTGTTGAGCTGGTACCTGCTGGTAATCGGCGGCCTGTTCAGCCTCTTCGCCATGCTGGCGGGCGGCGTGGATACGGGCTGGACCTTCTACACGCCCTACAGCACGACATACTCCAACACCTGGGTGATCGCCACGGCCTTGGGCATCTTTGTCGCAGGCTTCTCTTCGATTTTGACCGGCCTCAACTTCATCGTGACGGTGCACACCATGCGCGCCCCCGGGATGACGTGGTTCCGTCTGCCGCTGTTTGTTTGGGCGAACTACGCCACCGCCCTGATTCAGGTGCTGGGAACGCCG
Organism: Bryobacterales bacterium; assembly: GCA_003167275.1. Classification (GTDB taxonomy): domain Bacteria; phylum Acidobacteriota; class Terriglobia; order Bryobacterales; family Bryobacteraceae; genus JAIQFL01. The sequence goes on from PMTT01000617.1 coordinate 4,955, forward strand.
GTGCTGGCCGTCACCATCGTGCTGCTCTTCTGCGAGCGCGTCTTTCACATCGGCATCTTCGACCCTGTGCTGGGCGGCGACCCGGTGCTCTTCCAGCACCTCTTCTGGTTCTACTCGCATCCCGCCGTCTACATCATGGTGCTGCCGGCCATGGGCGTAGTCAGCGAACTGATCTCCACCTTTTCCCGCAAACCGATATTCGGATATCGGATCGTGGCCTGCTCCAGCCTGGCGATCGCGGTGCTTGGCTTCCTGGTGTGGGGCCACCACCTGTTCGTGAGTACGCAATCGGTCTACGCGGGCATGGTGTTTTCGTTCCTGAGTTACTTCGTCGCCATCCCCTCGGCCATCAAAGTCTTTAACTGGACCGCCACTCTATACAAAGGCTCCATCTCCTATGCCACGCCGATGCTCTACGCCTTCGGCTTCATCGGACTGTTTACTATCGGCGGACTGACGGGCCTCTTCGTGGCGTGCCTGGGAATCGATGTGCATGTCACGGACACCTACTTTGTGGTCGCGCATTTCCACTACATCATGGTCGGGGGAACCATCATGGCGTACATGGGAGGACTGCACTACTGGTGGCCGAAGATGACCGGCCGGATGTATCCGGAAGCGTGGGCGAAGCTCTCCGCTCTGGTGATCTTCCTGGGCTTCAACCTGACCTTCTTCCCGCAGTTCATTCTGGGCTACCTGGGGATGCCGCGCCGCTATCACGTCTATCCCGAGGAGTTTCAGATTCTGCATGTGCTCTCGACCGCGGGGGCTTCGGTGCTGGCGGTGGGCTACGCCATCCCCATGATGTACTTCATCTGGTCGCTGCGGTACGGGAAACTGGCGCCCGCCAATCCGTGGGGCGCGACCGGCCTGGAGTGGCAAACGGCATCCCCGCCGCCAGCCCACAATTTCGAGGAGACCCCGGTGGTGACTCACGAAGCATACGACTACAGCACAGTGATCGGGGAGGTGATCGAAGTTGGCTAGCCAAGCGCACGTGGAAACCCTCGCCCTGCGCGAGCAGTTCGATACCGAGGCCCAGCAGAAAGACGCCTCGACCCTGGGGATGTGGATTTTCCTCATCACCGAAATCATGTTCTTCGGCGGCATGTTCCTGGCCTACACGGTCTACCGCGGGGCGTTTCCCATGGTCTTCGCGGTGGCCAGTTCCAGCCTCGCCCTGATTCTGGGCGCGGTGAACACGGTGGTTCTGCTCTGCAGCAGCTTCACCATGGTGCTGGCGGTGCGGGCGGCGCAACTCGGCCAGCAACGGGCCATCATCCTGTTTCTGATTCTCACTCTGTTGCTGGGCGGGGTGTTCCTGGGAGTGAAGGCCTACGAATGGAAGGATAAGTTCGAAGAGCATCACATCCCCGGGCCGACCTTCCATCTGGAAGGCGTGGCGACCGATCAGCAGGGTCATGCGCAACTCTTCTTCTCGCTGTATTTCGCCATGACGGGGCTGCACGCGCTCCACATGGTGATTGGGGTGGGCATCCTTACGTTTCTGATTTTCCAGACCCGCAAAGGAAGGTACACGGCCGACTATATGACCCCGGTAGATGTCGCCGGCCTCTACTGGCACTTTGTCGATATCATCTGGATCTTCCTGTTTCCCCTGCTGTATCTGATCGACCGGCACATGAAATAGCCATGTCAGCACACATCGATAGCGTCAAAACCTACGCCCTGGTCTTCGCCGGGCTGATTTTTCTGACGGTGGCGACTACCTATGTCGCCACGGTGGACCTGGGGCCCTTCAGCGTGGTGGTGGCATTGGGCATCGCCGTCTGTAAAATGCTGCTGGTGGCCTTGTTCTTCATGCACATTCGCCACAGCACGAAGTTGACCAAGTTGGTGGTCTTGGGTGGACTGCTGTGGCTGGGCATCCTGCTGACGCTGACCATGAGCGACATTCTGACCAGGGGTGCGCTGGGGGTACCGGGAAGGTAGGACAGATGATCGTCTTTTGTCGTCTGTCAGGGCGGCTCAGAGCCGCCCCGTCTGGTTCTGGCGCTACCTCAATTGCGGAACAGTGTTCCGAAACACCGCTGATAACTTGTTTGTTTTGAGCGACGACATTTGAAAAAATGGAACACTGTTCCGTTTTTTCGACGGGCCATGCTTTGCCCTACTGATCCTGCTTCGGGGCCGGCGCCCCGCCTTCCGCCGTGATCTTCTCGATCTGGTCTAACTTCTGCTTCGCCGTGGCCGCATCCTCGGCATCCGGGGCCAGTTTCAGGTACGCGCGCAATTCCTCCGCCGCAGCGGCGAAGTCATGGCGCTGTGCCAGAATCAGACCCAGCAAGTACTCAGATTGCGGATAGCGGTGCTGATTGTCCAGCTTCACTGCCAGTCGAACATTCTTCTCCGCCACCTCGCTGTTCTTGAGGTAGTAATTGGCCGCCGCGTTGAAGAAGAACAACTCGGGATAGTCGAACGAATCCAGGCGGATCGCCCGGTCCGTAATCTGCGCCACTTCCTTCCACTTCTTGGCCTGAACTTCGATCGCGGCGAGTTCCACGTACGGGGCCGCATACTTGGGGTCGGCCTTCATGGCGCACTCGAAGGAGATCCGCGCGCTATCGGGAGCCGAGGCCATCTGCAGCCTGCCCAGTTCGTACCACGCGGTGGCATAACCGGGGTAGAGTTCCACGGCCTTTTGGAAATCCTTCGCAGCCTCATCCCATTTCTTCTTCTTTGCCGCCTCCATCCCCTTATCGAAGGCTCTTTTTGCCTCTTTGGGCGCCATCAGGGATGCTGTGCTGACCGTGGTCCCTTCGGTGGGAGACATGCGGTGCAGCAGGATGGTGCCGATATCGGGATTGTCCATCGCACGGTGGTTGGCGAGACTCACCAATTGCGACCGGTAACCAGCCAGTCTGGCCTGCAGATCGCAATTCATCAACCGCATTTCCGAATTGGCTCCGCCGCCAAGGGGTCCGCCACCCAAGGACGACCGCTGACCGCTGGACCCGTTCGCGGGGTCGCCGTAGGCACGGTCCGAACCGAGTTCCGAGGCGTCCTGGATCACGCCCTGCGTTTGGCCCAGATGGATCCCGAAATACCCCTTGCTGTCGGTATAACCTTCCGCACGCGTGGAGCCACCGCAGACCCGCTCGATGGTGACCGATTCGTCCGGTGGATTCCCATCCTCCATCAACACGCGGCCACTGATGAATATGGGTTGCGGCACACCGCTGGGCTGCGGCGTGTTGGAGGGATTGGTGGGATTAGTCGTCGTGTTGGGCAGCGAAGGTTTGGTTCCGATGCTGCCGGTGCTGCCGGTGCTGCCAGTCCCGGTGCTCCCTGTGGAGCCCGTGCCAGTACTGCCCCCTGACGATGTGGCGCCTCCCCGACCCTGTCCGAAACCCGGCTGAAGCAACCAACAACCTGCCGCAACAACGATCATCACCCGCACGATTTGAGGAGCCATGCCACCCTCCTTCACACTGTTGTAATTATGCCACACCGAGTCTCAGGCTGTTGTTAAAACGCAGATAAGGGGGCGGATCCCGGTATGATCGAGTCCTTTGGGCGAGGCCCCAACGTGAGAAGCCGATTAAATGGCCGCCGATGAGCGCAGATGAGTGTCGAGGAAGTCCTCGTTTTTCATTGTGTGATGCGTTCCAGCGCCTGCTCCAGGAACCCCGCGGAGAACCCGAACGGCCCCGCCGCAGTCTTGAAAACGACACGGCCATCGGTTCCGATCAGGCACAGGCGATCCGGCCACCCGGTGTAGGCGCGCTCCGTCCGGTTGTCGATACCATCGAGGATCGCCGGGATCTGGATGCCCAGATTTCGAACGCAGGCCGAAGCGGTTTCGGTGCGCTCTCCATCAGATCGCGGCGAAGCGTAGAGCACGTGGTCCCTCACATTGGATGACATCTGCCAGATATCAGTCGGGTGGGCCTCCTGGATATACACCACGTAGAAGGTCACACGATCGCCGAACCGCTCGTACAGCTTGTTTAGCGCGGGAACCTCCCGGCGAAAGGGCGGTCAAGTGTAGCTGCCGAAAATGAGGGCCACGGGTTTCGACCGGTACTCGGCCGACAGCTTGACGGTACGGCTGTGATCGAGCGTGGGCAGCTCAAAATCGGGCGCCGGATCTCCGACCTTCAGACTTCCGGCTCGGGCCGGCATCCAGAGTGTCTCGAATGGCAGAACCGCGAACGCGATCGTGTTCGGAACGTGTGTCATGAAGGCGCCGAAGCGCTCCGGCGGCTGGAGCATGACGGCGTAGAGCGCCGCGCAGCACGCTCCATAGAGCCCTACCAGCGACAGCAACGAAACCCAGACAATCTTGCGCATATTCGATCCTAATCAAAAAACCAGCTTCAAGGCCAGTTGGAACAGGCGCGGCGCGCCGGCTTCGAGGACTTGGCCGAACTCCGGAGAAGCGATGTCGTTCTGGGGCAGCGCAAAGTTGGCGTGGTTGGCGATGTTGAAGCACTCGGCGCGGAACTGGATTCGCTTGCCTTCCCCGAAGGCGAAATTCTTGAACAGCGAAAGATCGATGTTGGCGATCCCGGGCCCGCGCACCACGTTGCGCCCTTCGTTGCCGAACTGTCCGGCCTGCGTCTCCGGATTGAGGCGCTGGAAGGCGCCTGGGTTCACCCATTGGTTGGGCGTGTGCGGGCCCACGTTCGGATTGGAGACCAGGTCCGGACGGCTGGAATAGAATCCGCTGATCTCCGGCGCTTGTCCCTGCAAGGAGACGTTGGCACTGTCATAGACGGTGAACGGCGTCCCCGTAGACACGCTGGCAATGCCATTGAACTGCCAGCCGTTGACCAGCAACGCCGCGGCGCGCGGCGCCTCTCGCCAGCGGGGCAACTCGTAACTGCCGCTGAGGGAGAACCGCTGGCGCGCGTCGAATAGCGATGGGCCATGCTCGGCGCGGATGTTGAAGGGATTCTGCGCCAGGTCGTTTTCGCCCGAGACGTCGGTCGGGGCGGAGCCCGATACGTTGAACGAGGAGACGTCATCCAGGCTCTTGGAGTACCAGTAGGACAATTGAAAGCCGAGACCGGCGGCAAAATGCCGCGAAAGGGAAATCTGCCCCGCGTGGTAGGTCGAATTCGATATGCCGCTCACCAGGCCCACCGAGGCGAAGTTGCACGGCCCGCCGGTCGAAGGGCATCCGGCGTAGATGCGATTCTGGTCAATGTTGTTGGCGTTTACGCCCGGGCCATAGACGCTGGGATCGGCTTCGATCAGGCGCGGCAGGAGGGTGCCTTTGTTCCCCACATAGCGGACGTCGAGCAGGTAATCCTTGCCGAGTACTCGCTCCACTGAGACATTCCAGTTCTGGGCGTACGGCGGACGCATGCGTTGGTCCACCGTGAGCACTGTCGCCGGCTGGACGAAGGATTGACTCGCGAAGGGCGGCGGTGCGCCGCCGTAAGGGTTAGCGATGTTGAAGCCCGGACCCGGAAGTTGATACGCCAGCGTCCAGGGAAGCGCGCTGACCGGCGCCTGCAGCGGCCCGCCTACGCCGTTGGTGAACGAGTCGTAGAAGATTCCGTAACCAGCCCGGATGGTGGTGCGGCCGCTGCCCGTGGGGTCCCAGGCAGCCCCGAAGCGCGGCATCAGCGCCTTATGGTAATTCGGCGCGACGCTTCTGGCCACCCCCAGATCGCCCGGAAACAGCAGCCCTGGAGGCGCGTTGGGATAGACCTTGGACTGCACGCCCGGCGCCCATTCGTTCATGCGGTTGCGAACGTCGACGTAAGGCGTGTTGATCTCGTACCGGACGCCGTAGTTGAGCGTCAGGTGCGGGGTAACGCGCCATTCATCCTGCGCGTAGCCCGCCCCCACGATGTTTCGCAACGCCCGGTCGAACTGGCCGCCACCCTGGAAAAAAGTCACTGACTGGCCGGTCAGGAAGCTTGCAAAGGAATCGCTAAAAGGGAACGGCGCGAAGACAAAAAAGCCGTTTGTGGCGATGCCGAACAGCAGGTTAATCTGCGTCCGAGTGAACTCGCCACCGAATTTGAGGCTGTGGCGCCCGCGTCTGAGAGAAATGGAATCGGCGATCTGGTAATTGTTTTGGTACGTGTTCTGCGGGCCCGTGATGGGGTCTCCCACGCTGGCGTAGCCGGCGACGATCAGGTAGCGCGGGCCGGCCGCGATGCCGAGCGTCGGCTGGTACTGGAAGCCCAGAGCGCTGGGCGGCGTTTGATTGAGGCGTTCCCTGAAAATAAACTCGTTCCGGAAGAAGGCGGCGCGAAACGTCTGCAGCATCTGAGGATTGAAGATGTGTGTTTCCGAGATCGCGACCGAGTGGGTGCGAATGCTGTCACCCACCGGAAAGCCCGGCACGCCCGCGCCAGCGATGGGCAGCGGATCGATTTCGCCTGTGCTGGAGGTCGCGTATCGCAGGAAAAGTTGATCGCCGCTGGTGAAATTGTGATCCAGCCGGAAGCCGCCCTGGTCGTAGCTATCGGTCCCGAGAACCGTCGAAGCGTAGAGTGACGGCGAGAGGTTGCCCAGCGGATAGTACTGCAGTTCGTTTTGGGCGATCGGGTTGATCATGGACGCCGGAATCTGACCGCCGGGAACAGGCTGGCCCGAGAAATAGTTGATCAGGGGCGCGCCCAAGCCGGAGAAGTTACCAAGGCGCTGAGCCGGCGTGGGAACGATGGCGGTCTTGGTCACACCATCGCGGTCGCGCAGACCCTCGTAATAGGCGAAAAAGAAGTCCTTGTTGCGGCGGATCGGCCCGCCGGCTGTGGCGCCGAACTGGTTGCGGTGGAGCGGCTCGACCGCCGCGGCGAAGAAGTTACGCGTGTCGAGATCGTTGTTGCGCAGGAATTCGTACACGTCGCCGTGAAAATGGTTGCCGCCGGACTTGGTGACAGCGCTGGTAGTCGCGCCGCTCGTGCTGCCATATTCGGCGGGAGCATTCAGCGTCAGCATGCGGAACTCCCCGATGGCATCCACAGGCACGCGGATGGCGAATCCGCCGTTGACGTTGTCGCTATTGGTCGCACCATCGAGCAGATACGCATTGGATTCTGGCCGCTGGCCGTTCACGGCATAACCCTGGTTGGCGCGCGCCAGGCCGCCGGCTTCCGCCAAGCCCCCAGTCATGGGCGCGACTCCCGGCTGCAACAGGCCGAGTTGCGTGAAGTTTCGGCCGTCGAGGGGCAGGTCCACGGTCTCGTGCTCCGAAACCACGTTGCCGAGTGTCGGCCCCAGGTCCACCATGGCTCCCGCGCCGGTGACACTTACTTCGCTGTGGCCCGCTGCCACCTCCAGCTTGACCGGGACTCCTACCGTCCGCCCGATGTCGATGCGGATGGTGGCGGCGGTAAAGGATGCGAAGCCCACCGCGGCGACTCGCAAGTCATACACGCCCACCGGCAGCGATGCGAAGCGAAAGGAGCCGTCCTGCGCGGAGAGCTGTTTGGCGATGAAGCCGGTTTGACTATTGGTAACCGTGACTTCAGCGGTAGTCACTACGGCACCGGATGCATCTCTGATTTGGCCTTCGAGTACACCAACGGGATCCTGCGCCCGCGCGCGCCAACAGACAACGAACATCAACAGCAGACAGACATTTCGCAGACCCAGAAAGCGCATGATTGTGGCTAGTTTACGGGTAGCGGGGAAACAGGGCAATAACCGAAAGCTACTAGTAGCACGGGCATGCTTGCCTGTGTTGGTTTTGCGTTCCAGGGGCGCATCCGGAAAAGCCCGAAAAAACCCACACAGGCAAGAATGCCCGTGTTACAAGCCGGCGTCCTCGGCACGGCGCTGAATATACGCCCGAATGTCGTGAGGCCAATCCCGGATCAGATCCTCGAAGAGTGGGCGGTTGGCGGCATAGAGCGCGCGGCTGGCCTCCTCGTAACCGGGGAGATTCCCCGCCATCGCCGATAAGAACCGGCCGAGCGCCTCGGTTGCCAGGCGCGCGCGCTGCTCGGTGGGCTCCCGTTTTCTGGCCTGATCAACCAGCCGGCGGATCGCGGCCGAAGCTCCACTCGGTTGTTGTTCCAGCCACTCCCAGTGGCGGGGAAGAAGCGAGATCTCACGCGAGACCACGCCCAGCTTCGGACGGCCGGGCCCGGATCGAGGCGCCGCCGGCAGAGCGCGTGCCACCACCTCATTCAGGCTACCGCGAAGGTCGAAGTCGACCTGCCGGCCGGTCTGATCCTCGAAGATCAGGAAAAGGAGGCTGGGGTTGTGATCGAACCCGGCCTTCACGGGCGCCAGCATCGTGTCGACTGGTCCAGAGGCGATGAGGGTCTCGCCGACGAACGCGGTGTACGTTTGTTCTTCTAGCATGGCTTATATTTTACCCGGATAATATCATTCATGTCAATTTTACCCGGATAAAACAAGGGGGGTCGGCGGTTCATCGAACCTGCTACTCCAGATTCTTGGCTGGGTAGGTCGGTGACCTACTCACACCAAGTCAACATTGGGCCCATCGGCAGCGTCTTAACACATGATGAGTCTTCTTGGACTGCGAGATGACTTTCGCGAGGCGTTGCGCCGGATCCGCCGCAATCCTCGCACCTCCCTCCTGGCCGTGGGCACCCTGGTCCTCGGCATCGGCGCTGCTACCGCCGTTTTCACCATGGCCCACACGGTCCTGGTCGCCCCACCCCCGTACCGCGACCCCGGCCGGATCGTGAGCTTGAACTGGCACCGCCAGGGACGTTCCGGCGGCAGCAGTATCGATTTCCGCGACTACCGCCGTGAAACCGGCATCTTCGACGCCGCCGCTCTCACCGATTACGCCGAGTTCAGTTGGACCGGCCAGAGCCTCCCCGGCTTCGATGGCGCCGAAGTCCTGCGCGGTCTCGTCGTATCGGCCGATTATTTCCGCGTCCTCGACCAACCGATGGCGGCCGGCCGCGGCTTCGCTCCCGGTGAAGACCAGCCGGGGCACGACCAGGTCGCCGTCTTGAGTTACTCACTCTGGCAGCGCCGGTTCGGCGGGAATCCCGCGATCATCGGCGAAAGCCTGACGCTGAACGGCAAGCTCCACACGGTGGTCGGCGTGGCGGGGGCGCGGTTCGTTTCGTATGAGTTCTACGACGTCGAGGCGTGGGTCCCCTTCCGCCTGGACACCTCGTGGCGCGACTGCTTCGCCCGTCTGGCGCCCGGCATCACCCTGGCACAGGCGCAACAGCGTCTCGACGCCCTGACCGCCCGCCTCGCCCAGACTAACCCGGCCAATTACCGAGGTTACTCCGTGACCGTCGACCCAATCCTCAAAGAGACCCATGAGAACGCACGCCCCGCGTTTCAAGCGCTGGTGGGCGCCGCGGCCTGCCTACTCCTCATCGCCGCCGCCAACGTGGCCAGTCTGCTGCTCGCGCGTGCCACCCGCCAGGCGCGCGAGATCGCGATTCGCGCCGCTCTCGGCGCGGGCCGCCTTCGGCTTTACCGCATGGTGCTGGCCGAGAGCCTCATGCTCGCCCTGATCGCCAGCGCCGGAGGCTGTGTGCTCGGCGCCTGGCTGCTGACCGCCGCCAAAGCCCTCATGCCCAGTGCCATGCAGTTCGATTGGGCCTTCGTGATCGATGGACGGATCTTCCTGGCTGCCTTTCTAGTGTCCGCTCTGGCGGGCTTTGTTGCCGGTCTGGCTCCCGCCGTCGAGACGCTTCGCGTGGCAGCCTCCGGTCTTCGTCCTGCGTTCGGCCGCAGCCGACTGCTCCGTGGAATCGTCGCCGCCGAGATCGCGCTGGCCGTTATCCTGGCCGTCGGAGCGGGACTGCTGGGCAAGAGCTTCCTCGCACTGCTCGATCGGCCGCTCGGCTACAATCCCGATCACGCGCTGGGAATGCGCATCCGCCTCCGCGGCGACCGCTACAAAGAGATCGGCCAGCGAGGCGCCTACTGGTCCGAGCTGATCGAGCGCGCCGGATCGCTGCCGGGCGTTGCCAAGGCAGCTTCGGTATCCGACTTGCCCATGGGCGAGCAGTATTCGGGCGGTGGATTCGAGATCGCCGGCCGCACGCCGGTGCCGGGCGAACCCCGTATCCGCGCGCATAAGATAGTCGCCTCACCCGGCTATTTTGCGACTCTCGGCATTCCCTTGCTCTCCGGCCGTGGCTTCACCGAAGGCGACGGCCCGGAGTCGGAACCCGTTGCCATCGTCAACGATCTGCTGGCCGAGGCCTACTGGCCCGGACGCAGCGCCATCGGAGAGCAGATCCGCGACAGTGCCCGCAGCCCGTGGCGCCGCATTGTCGGGGTGGCAGGCAGAATCCGGCATGGAGGTCCACGGGATGAATTCGAAAACCAGATCTACGCGCCATACCGCCAACAGAATTCGAGCACCATGTTCCTGGTGCTGCGCACGCATGTTCCGCCGGAAGCCCTGATCCCCGCCGTCCGCACTTCGTTGAACGCGCTCGATCCGGACGTGCCGGCCTTCCTGATCCGCAGCATGAAGACGTCGCTCGACCTCGACGTCGCGACGCCGCGGCTACCGATGGTGCTGGCGGTCGGATTCGCGGGGCTCGCCGCGCTGCTGGCCTCGCTCGGCTTGTTCGGTGTGATTGGATATTGGGTGTCGCAGCGAGGCAAGGAGTTGGGAATTCGCTCGGCCCTCGGCGCCCGGTCCGGCGAACTCCGGGGCCTGGTATTGCGACAGGGCGGATACCTGGTGCTGATCGGCCTGGCGTTTGGTCTATGTGGCTCGCTGGCCGCGATGCGCCTGATGCGCAGCCTGCTCTACGGCATGAGTGAGCGGGATCCGTTAGTGTACGCCGCGGTTACGGTTCTGGCGCTCGCCGTTACGCTGGCCGCCTGCTGGCTCCCGGCGGCGCGGGCCGCCCGCACCGACCCGGCGACGGCGTTACGGGATGAGGGGTAGGGGGCAGGTGGGGCAGGCAATCTTGCCGCAATCTTGCCTGCAGCCGCGTTTCACGCGGCCGAGCCGCGTTTCACGCGGCCGTTGCTCAGTCGCGAATCTAGGCCCTCGGTTATCAGCGCCGCGCTCAAAGAGAACCTCGATCCACGAGCGGCAGCCATTGCGTTGTCTGAATTGGCACCGTGGAGGAGATGCCGTGGCAGTTTTTGGCTTTAAGCCCGCTGCCCCACCTAAATCGGCGCAGGTTGCGAACACCTCAGGGTGTCGCAGTACAAAAGCAACAAGCCATAACTAACCAAAGTTTGGTGGCCCGACGAAATGCCGGCTGAAAGCCTGCTGCAGGATGGAATCCCAATGCCGCTTACATTGT
>PMTT01000030.1 GCA_003167275.1 Bryobacterales bacterium
GGCCACGAAAGCCGTCGCCAGAGCCGCGCGTTCCTTGGCGGGGCGTCCGGTGGAGGCGCGGCCGGCACCCAGTAAGCGCCCCAACGGCACCAGTGAGATCACACTGGCGATCAACTCCAGGTGCGGTCCCAAGCGGCCGACGGCTGCCTCCAACTGAGGAAAAAGCTGCTGCTGAAGCACGTGGCCGAACTGCAGGAAAGCATCACGGGGCGTAAGCTGCATGGGGAGTTGGCTCGATCACCGGTCTGGTCTGGTGATCACATCCTACAGCAGTTCACCGCTCTTTCAAACAATTTCGCTCGGATTTGTTTGGCGCGGATCGGTTCTTCCGGCTGGAGTTTTGCAAGAGGCTCAATGTAAGCGACATTGGGTTGACAACCTGCCCCACTCAACATCCCACAAGATCGCGCAGCACGGCCCGCTGCTTCTCGCCAATCGCTTCCCAATCGAAGTTCCGCACCGCGTGGGCCTGCGCGGCCTCCGCGATCTGCTGCCGGAGTTCGGGGTCCGCAATCAGGGTCGCCACGCCGGCCGCGAAGTCCTCGGGTGTGTCCGCGATCCACGAGCTATGGCCGTGCAACAGCCCGAGGCCCCCGCACCCCGACGTCGTCGAAACCACCGCGCGCTGCATGGCCATCGCCTCCAGCACTTTCACGTTGGTTCCTGCCGAGACTGTGGTCGGCACGATCACCAGATTCGCCTCCACATAATACGGCCGCACGTCTGCAATGAAGCCCAGCATGCGGATGCGGTCGTCCCAGACGGGCTCGGGCGAGTCGGCGAACGCCCGCCAGTATGTGAGTGGGTCCGCGCCGCACACCACCGTCAGGGTCATATTGGGAAACTGGTCACGCAGCAACGGCCAGACCTGTTCGGAGAAGAACCGGAATGCCTGGATGTTCGGGAAATGGCGGAACGAGCCGATAAACAGCAGCCGCTCGCCGGGGCGTTCCGGCTCGGCGCGAAATCTCCGGAGATCCACGCCGTTTTCGACAATGGCGGTCGGGACGTCGGGCCCCAGCAGCACGGCGTCCTTCCCGGACATCACCACGACGCGCCGGTAGCGGTGCGTCTGAGTCCCTTCGAAGCGGCGCCAGCGGAAGACGTCCCACCATCGCGAGATTCCTGGTTCGCGGCGCGCGATCTGGTCGAAAAGATCGAACGTGACGTCGTGCTCCACTAACACGTCGTCGCTGTATTCGGCCAGTTGCGTATATTCCACCTGCAGCAGTTCGAAGCCGAAGGCGCGCCGCTCCTCGGCGATCGCCTGGCGCATGCCGGGGGAACGGAATTCGTGGACTTCCGGCGGCAGCAGTGTGGACCAGCGCGGCTCGCGGTAGCGGGGCTTCCTCACCAGCACCACGCGCGAACAGAACTCCAGCAGCCGGGTGCTGTCCGGTTCTTCATCGCCATCGGTGAAGGCCAGCAACTCCACATCGAACTCTTCAGCGATCTCGCGCAGCAGGTGAAAGATGCGCACCGCGCCGCCATGCGAGAGCGGATACGGAAAGTACGGGGAGAGCACGGCTACCCGCCGCCGCCCGCGCCTGCATTGGCGCCCTTCGATCCGCCGATAGCCCGTGGGAACCACCGAATGTTCGCGCTTGGGCCAGGGCCACCACCAGGGCCGGAGGTAGATCCGGTCGAGCGGCACGCCGCGGCAGAAGAGAAAGGATGCCAGGTCCAGGCGCAGGTGGTGGCGCTCCAGCCGCGAGTTGTAGGCCAGGATCTTGTGCGGGGCCATGCGCCAGGCCGCGCGTCGCAGGGCGTTGGGCTCGCCGGTGAGCATCACTGGAGCCAGGCCGATTCGATAATGCTTCAGCTTGGCGCGCATCTCCGGCCAGTTTTCCGCCGTCACCAGGAAATGTTGGCGGTCGGGAACCAGGCCGCGGATCTCGTCGTACATCCGCCGGCAGAGGTCCGGATCGCCGGTAACGAATGTCACGATCACGGCCTCCGGACCTTTGCGCAAGAGGCGGAAGATCCACCGCTTCAGCCATTCCTTCATCGCACCGTCCTCGGCGGACTCCCGGCAGAAGGCCGTTCAGTGGACCAGCCGCGGAACAGGGGGTCCGCCCCACGAGACTCCCGGATCGACTTCGCCCCCCACAGCACCGCACAGGCAGCCAGCGGTGTAACTGCCGCGACCGAGGTCACCGGCGCATATCCCCAGAGGTCCACAATCTTCCCGATGGGGTAGGAGATGGTGGCGGCAATCGCGCCCGCGGAGGCGGTCAGGAACGACACGGCGAAGGCCGCACGCGCTCCTCCGAAGGCATCGAGAGGCATGCTGTACATGTTGACGCTGAATGCGGCCACGGCGGCGAAACTGAGCGAGATGCCGGCGCACGTCCAGGCCGGATGGGGCGCAAAAGGCAGCAGGGCGGTGACCAGCGAGATCCCAGCGGCCAGCAGGCACACGCGGAACCGCGCCGGGAGCGCGGGGACGCCGCGATCGACCAGCCGCAGGGAAAGCCAACCGCCCGCGATCCCGCCCAACAGTGCGCACAGGGGCGGAATCCAGGTATACCAGGCGGCCTCGGCCAGGGTCAGATGGTGGACCTTCATGAAGTACTTGGGAGTCCAGACGGTCCAGAGCGAATAGCCAACCATGCTCAGCGCGTTGGCTACCATGAACGTCCACAGACGGCGGTCGAGGAGCATCGCGGTGCGAGAGCCGGCCTCGGGCTTGGGCAGCGGGGCCGCCGGCGCCACCCGCGCCACCAGGTTCCACAGAGGAATCCACAGCAGACCCAGCAGGCCGGTGACAATGAAGGCCGAGCGCCAGCCCTTCCAGAGCGCCATTCCGGTAGCCAGGGGGGTTGCCGCCATGATGCCAAAACTGACTCCCATCTGGTTAACCGCATTCCCCAGGGAGCGTTCCGCTGGTCTTAAGTATTGATGGATGGCCTTGGCTGCCGCGGGGATGCCGCCGGCCTCCGCCAGTCCCAGAACGGCGCGGCAGACCACCAAGGCTACCAAGCCTCGTGAGAAGCCCGTGGCGATGCCGGCCAGGGACCACAGACCCACGGCGAGGCTCGCGGCCCAATTCAGCCCGATGTTATCGATCAGCAGACCGGCGAAGGTCGCAGTGGCGGCGTACGGAATGAAGAACGCTGTCTGGACGAGACCGTACTGCGCATTGGATAGATGGAATTCATCGGATATCGGGGCCGCAAGCTGAGCGAGCGTGGTGCGGTCCAGATAGTTGATCGCGGTGGAGAGCACAAACACCGCCAGCACCAGCCAGCGGAAGCGTGCGGCATCGGTGGAGTGGTTCACTGGAATTCGATGGTGGCCACTTCACCCACGGTGGCGAGGCGCGCATTGGCTTTGGGGAAGTACTCGATGGTGACGTGCCTCGCCTTTTGCACGCCGCAGCCCAGGCTCTGCTCGCCGCCGCCCGAAATCGTGATCTGGCCGGGGTCGATGACCAGCAGCTTCACGATCTTGCGATCTTCTCCTTCCACCAGCAGCCGCGCCTGCTTGCCCAGGCAATCCACCTGCTTCAGATTGCCGGTGAGTTTGCCCGAGGGAGCCGGGCCCTCCCACCACGGAACGGCCTTCGAATCGGACTTGGGGGCGCCGCCATTGGCCTTGGCTTCCAGGGCGCGCACTTCGGCGCGCGCCTGGGTCTTGAGCCTTTCCAGTTCGCGCGCATCTTCCTCGGCCTTGCGCATCTTTTCCGCCTGCTCGTAATCCAGACGCTGCTGCTCGATGG
>PMTT01000451.1 GCA_003167275.1 Bryobacterales bacterium
GACGCCTGGCCGGCCAGGCGTCGCTGCTGGTGCGCGAAACGCGATTCGGAGAGGTCAATCGGATCGCCGGCCCCTACGGCGCGGATGTGAAATCGCTGCTGGTCAAACTGCGGACCATGCCCGAAGAAGCTGACGTAGTGAGTGCCATGCAGCCGGCGCCCCCGACGTCCACCACCGCCGGTGCGACGACGGCAGCCGTCCGGCACCCTCAAAGGAGACTGGACGAGGCTTTCTTCCGCGGCTATGTCCAGCCCATTCTGGAGCGCCGCGGCAAGGATGGCTACGCCTGCGTAAACTGCCACGCCACCCACACGCTCTTCGACGGAACCTGGTCCACAGTCCGCAACGTGGTCGACACGGACAACCCGGAGCAGAGCCTGATCCTGCGGAAGCCCACGTCGAGTTCCGACACCGAAGGCATCGCCGGATCGCAGACCCTGGCGCACGGCGGAGGCATCCGTTTCACCAAAGACTCCCCCGAATACACAACGATCCTAGACTGGATCAAAGGAGCGAAAGAGTGACACACCCACGTGGCGCGGGCACTACGTGCCTGCCGCGTCGAGATTCGTCTCGACGTTTTTCGCGTGGCCACCAAGTCGTCGTGGGGCAGGCGGTCGCCGCCTGCCCTCGTCCGTCTGCAGGCGATTCCGCACCCGCGCGTCCCCGCAGCAACCAGCAAACCCTGAGTAACCCCGCATGACCCACGATCTCGTCGTCTTATTCGAACATCCCGATTGGCAGAAGCCGCTCTTCTCCGCCCTGACCCGCCGTAACATCCGCTTCGGAACCTTCGACCTGAAGCACGCAGCCTTCGATCCCGACACCCTGCCCGAAGTGCCGCTCTACTTCAACCAGGCAAGTCCCAGCGCCTCCGTCCGGGGCAACACCCGCGCGGTGCCCTTCTGTCTCTCCCTGATGCGGTCTCTCGAACAAGGCGGGGCGCGAGTCCTGAACGGTTCGCGAGCCTTTTCGCTCGAACTCAGCAAGTCGTCACAGGCTGCCCTCATGCGGCGCTTGGCAATCCCGCACCCGCGCACCCTGGCATTCAACGACGTAGACCGCGCGCTCGCGCAATGGGGAGATCGTTGGCCCGCGCTCTTGAAGCCGGAACAGGGCGGGAGCGGCGCTCGCATGTACCTGCTCCATTCCGCCGCGGAGCTCGTCCGCCTGCTGACCGACCGTCCGGACCTCTGGCTTCCCGACAACTTACTCCTGCTGCAGGAGTACTTCGATGTCGACCCATCGCAAGGCATCGTCCGCATGGAATTCCTCGGCGGCGACTTACTCTACGCGATGCGCGTGATCTCGCACGGCGCCTTCAATCTGTGCCCTTCTGAAGTCTGCAATCCCGAGGGCGGTGGAGGACACTGCGAAGTGCCGGAGACCAAGCCGGTCAGACCGGTGGAGTTCCATCCCTATCCCGGCATACCGTCCGCCGCGGTGGACGCAGGCCGGGCGTTAATGGCCGGCGGAGGCTTGGATGTCGGCGGCATCGAGTATCTGGAAGCGAAGGACGGCCGCCTGATCTTCTACGACATCAACGCCAACTCCAACCTCCGCGCCCCCATCGCTCAAACCTATGGCTTCGACCCCTTCGAACGCGTAGTCGATTTCCTGTGGGGTATGCTTTAGCTTGCCCATTGCCATCGCCGCAAGGCGTGGCATAAACTGGTGGCGCACATCAATTCTGTATTAGAGGTCCGTGAATCCGGAAATGCGAATTCAACTCATTCTCCTCCTCGCCCTGCCGGTGGCCGAAGCCCACGCCCAGGGCACCGTGCCGACGTTCCAGCACGCCGCCGGCCAGGCATCCTACACTCTCGCCGGGCGCGACCCGGCACAGTCCGGGGTCACCACCATCCCCACCGTGCTGGTCCCCGTCACGCTTTCCTTCGACTCGAAGAAGACCGCCGGGAAGCCCTTCGCCATGGACGCCGCCCCCGATGCAGCGCGCGTCCTCCGCTCGCCCGTCTTCTCCAAGTTCGCCTTCCCCTCGGGCGGCACCACACAGTATGCCGACGCCCTACTGCGCACCACCTTCCCCAAAACCGACGCGTGGCACACGCTGCTGGGTAAGCCCGAGGTGAAGCCCGTGAAGATCGCGGTCCCCGCCGGCTACGGCTACATCCTCACATCCAAGAAGACCGGCGCATCCTTCGCCGTGGTCGACATCGAATTCCTGCAAAAGGAGCTTTTCCGGCAACTTCCCAAACAGGATGGCAAGCTGGTGATCGCCTTGACCCATAACACCACCTACTACGCCGAAGGCGACGCCACCCTCTGCTGCTCCTGGGGAACGCACGGCGTCGACTCGGCAACGGGCAACTCCTTCGTGCTCGGCTCCTATCTCCATGCCGCGCCTGGCGTGGTCGAAGACGGCGACGTCCAGCCGCTCACCCAGCAACTCGCGGAGTTCGTCAACGATCCGCTGCACGATCCCCTGTTCCACGGCCGCAATGGGAGAGTGCCCGGCAACAGCGTCCCCGGCTGGATGCGCCCCGCCTCGATGCGGCCGGGAGACCAGGGCGGATGCGGTGGCACCGGCATCGCCTCCAGCTACTTCCTTCTAGAGCCCACCAACACGAACCGCAAGAACAACTTCCCCACGTCGAAGGCCTTCGTGGCCCATGGGGACGGAGCCGCCTGGCACCTTCAGAACGTAGCTTTAATGCCCTGGTACACCGGCGCCTCGGAAGGTCTCGGCAGCACCTACAGCTTCCCCGACGCGCAGGCGCTCCCGGAACCTGCCAAACCCTGCCCGGCGCGTGGTGGACGCGGTGGCGGAGGCCGCGGCGCCCCCGGACCCCCTCAGCCCTCGGTCGCGGCGGTCCCGCTGAGCGGCTCGCCGAACGGCCACCGGCTCATCGGCTACCTGGCTGGCTACGGCTCTGGCGCCGTCCCGCTCCGCGAGATCTCGCCGCAATGGGACTACATCCTCGTGGCCTTCTCCACGCCGGATCAGAATGCGCCTAAAGGGACGATGCAGTTCCGCACACCCGCCGGGTTTGATACCGAACAGTTCAAGGCCGACATTGCATACGTGAAGAGCCAGGGCAGGAAGGTTATGATCTCGCTCGGCGGAGGCGGCCAGCACTTCACGCTCGCCGATGCCGAGCGCGTTCCGGACTTCGTCTCCTCAGTCACCCGCATCGTCACTGAGTACGGCTTCGACGGCATCGACATCGACTTCGAGAGCCCGTCTCTCGCCATCGAGCCCGGTGACACGGACTTCAAGCATCCCACCACGCCTTCGATCGTGAACCTCATCGCGGCCCTGCGCCAGTTGCACGATCATTTCGGCCCCGGCTTCATGATCAGCCTGGTGCCCGAAGGTACCCAGACCCCCTCCGGCTACCCCAGCTATGGCGGACAGTTCGGCTCCTATCTTCCGATCACATACGCCATCCGCGACATCCTCTCTTTCATCGATACGCAGTCGTACAACACGCCGCCGCTCGAAGGTTTGGACGGCGAGATCTATCAGCCGGGCACGGTGGACTATCACGTCGCGATGACAGAGTTGCTGCTGCACGGCTTCAACGTAGGAGGCGATCCCAAGCAGTTCTTCCCGCCGATTCCGGCCGATAAGGTGGCCGTCGGCTTCCTCACCGGAGACACGACTCCCGAGATCGTGAGTCAGGCGATGGACTATCTCATCACCGGCAAAGCGCCCGCCGGAACTCAGTATAAATTGCGCGAGGTTCGCGGATACCCGGGGATGATCGGCGCGATGTTCTGGACTCTCGACGCCGACCGCCGTGGAAACTACAACTTCTCGAACGTAGTTGGCCCGCTGCTACATGGATATCGATAACGTGGCACAGGCAGTCATGCCTGTGTAGAAGCCGGCTGAAAGCCGGCTTCAGCCAGGATTGGCTGCCCACAGGCTGTTGTGGCTCCACGATATACTTGCTTGAGAGGCATAAACAATCATCTATGAAGATCGCTTTCACGTCCGTACTCCTGTTCGCCGCCGCGGCGGCACTCCTGGCCCAAGGGTCGAAGAAGTTCACCCGCACTACCGACAATCCCCTGGCCGCGGCTAAAGAGATTTCGGCCCAGATCAACGGCAAGACCGTCAACATCAGCTACTCGGCGCCTTCCATGCGCGGCCGCAAGATCTTTGGCGAGGGCGGCCTCCTGGCCGGCACCACCATCTGGCGCGCGGGCGCCGACGACGCCACCTGCATGCATACGGATGCCCCGCTCGATATCAACGGCCTGGCCGTTCCCGCCGGCGACTACTCCCTGTGGGTCGATCTGACGGGCGGCAAATGGCAGCTCATCGTCAACAAGGAGACCGGGCAATGGGGCACCAACTATAACAAGGCGCAGGACCTCGGCCATGTCGCCATGACCATGGGCAAAACTCCTGCTCCCGTCGAGCAGTTCAAGATGACGCTCACCCAAGCGGGCGGCAACCGGGGCAGGCTGACTCTGGAATGGGAGAACACCATGGCGTCGGTGAACATCACGGCGAAATGAGCCCGGCTGCCGACTCCGCCACCCTTTCCTGCGCCGAGTGCGCACGCCCCTACAGCGCGGACGATCTCGCGCGCTTTGGGGTGGTGCTCATCTGTCCGGATTGCAAGAACGGCTACGTGCAGAAACTGCGGGAAGGGGTGGCGCCGGCGGCCCGCGCGCATTTCGCCGGCTTCTGGGTGCGCTTCGTGGCGTACCTGATCGACGGCATCATCCTGATGGTGATCGGGAGCATCGTGCAGTTTGCCATGATCGGTTCCCTGTCACCCTTCCGGCAGCCACAGCCGGGTACCAGTCCCGATGTGGTTTTGGGCGCAATGGCGGGGCTGGTGGCGGTGGTCTTCCTGGTGGACATGGTGATCGGCTGCAGCTACGAGGCCTTTTTCGTCAGCAGCAGTCTCTGTGCGACTCCCGGAAAGCTGGCGCTGGAGCTGAAGGTGGTCCGCCCGGACGGAGCCCGATTGAGCCTGGGACGTGCAGTTGGACGCTACTTTGCCAAGAGGCTGAACATGCTGACCGTGGGCGTCGGTTATATCATGGCCGGTTTCGATTCCGAGAACCGCGGGTTGCACGACCTGATCTGCGACACGCGCGTAGTCCGGCGCCAAGGCTGATACTCCCATCATGCCCGTCCCATGCGCCCGCTGTAACATGCCCTTACCGAAGTGGGAACTGGCCACCAGCGAGGTCGCGGTGTGCACCTCGTGCGGCTCCAGCAATGTGGTGAAGGTCTTCCCCGCGGTACTGGCTCCCACCCACATGCTGCCATCGACGGAAGCGGCGCTGGAGGGAGAGGCCGCCTGTTTCGACCATCCCGCCAGGCGCGCGGTGGGGGCCTGCCACCAGTGCGGCCGGTACGTTTGCCAGCTCTGTTCGGTGGAATTCGGCGGCCCCACCTGGTGCCCTTCGTGCGTGGCGGCCGGAGCGGGGCAGGCGCGATCGGCCAACCCGGAAACCTCGCGGAACCTGTTCGACTCCACGGCTCTCATCCTGCCGTTGGCCTCGCTGCTGATGTACCCCATGACCATCATCGCGGCGCCGGCCAGCCTGGTGCTCTCGGTGATGAAGTGGAGCCAGCCGCTCAGCCTGGTGCGGCGCAACCGATGGCGCTTCGTGGCGGCCATCCTGGTCTCGGTGGCGGAGATTGCGGGATGGACGCTGCTGATCGCCTTTCTGGTCTCGGGCCGGTTCTCCAGATGATCATGCAACCGGAGCGCGAGCGATATCGAAAGCTGCCGGGCCACCGGCGGGGCATCCTCCGCGGTGCCAGCCTGTGGCTCGGGTCGGACCACCTGCTATCGGTCAAGTCTTTGCGATTCCGCGAGGAGTACAAGCGCTTCCATCTGCGCGACGTGCAGGCCATCGTGGTGGCGCAGGTCCCGCGCTTCCATCTTTCCACCCGATCCATCGTGATCGCCTGCCTGTGGTTGACCGTGTTTCTCTCTACCAGAAGTCTGCAGCCGTGGATCCCGACTGCCATGTGGAGCTTCGGCACTTCCCTGGTGTCGGGCTGGATCTACGTATGCTACGCCCGTAGCTGCCGCTGCCGCATCTATACCGCGGTGAGTTCGGACGACCTGCCTTCGATCTACCGGATGTCGACGGCGCGGAAGTTTCTGGCGGAGGTGGGGCCCCGGATTCAACAGGTGCAAGGCGTCCTGGAGGGCGATTGGGCTGAGGCGGTGGAGAACCGCGATGTCGGACCGCCCGGCACGACACTGCCCATCCCCAGCGACGACCGGTTCATACTCCCCGCCAACCTGGCGGTACCCGTCGCCGTGCCGAGCCCGAGCACTGGCGCTAACAGCCGCACGGTGGTCTCCGATGTGTTTGTGGCCAGCCTTTTTGCCGACGCCCTTCTGAATCTCGCCACCCTGCACTCCCTCACCCGGACCATACAATGGATCTGGTACGCTCTGGCGTTCGTTCAGATTGGCGGAGCGGTCCTGATTTTCGTGCAGCGCCACCGTGGGATTCTGAAAGCTGGCATGCAGAAGCTGGCCATCGCTACCTTGATCGCCATGGGAATCTCTTATTATTTGAGGCAGGTGGTGGAGGGAGTCTCTACGGCAAGCCGCCCCCTGATCCCAAACCCGACGCTTTTGACGAGCGTGCCCGCCGAACTCCTGATTCGCGAAGTCGACGCAGCAATCTGCCTGGCGTTAGGGATCGTGGGAGTCATAATGGCGTTGATGGGGCGCGAGGACAGGGCGCCGCGCTCCATCGCGAGCTGACTTTGCATGCCGAACCTGACCATCCACCAACGCTGCTGGAACCACGAGGCGCGCGAAGCGGTCTGCCGCTGCCCGGAGTGCGGGCGGAGCTTTTGCCGGGAATGCGTCACGGAGCATGCCGCCCGCCTGCTGTGCGCTTCCTGTCTGAAGGCCCTGGCACAAACGGCCCCATCGCGGCGCGGGGGAATGCGGCGCTTGCTTCCTGCCGGGATGCTGCTGGCCGGGATCCTGCTCGCCTGGCTGGTGTTCTTCGGAGCCGGCGCGGCCTTCAACCTTTTCGCGTCGCGACTGGAGCAAAGCTCGTGGCAGAGCCGCTAGCGCGGGACGGGGCCATCCCCGCACTGGAGGACGCGGTTCGCCTGCTGCGGCAGGCGCCGCTTGAGACCCTGGTCTGCCACTGGGTGGGTAGCGTGCCGTTCGCGCTCCTCGTGCTGTGGTTTTGGAACGACCTGACGAATCCCCGGACGCTCGATTCCACCGGCGCGGTAGAGTCTTTCGCGCTGGCGCTGATGCTGGTCTGGATGAACTGCTGGCGGGCGGTCTTCGCGGGCCGCTTGCGCCGGCAACTGAGCGGCGAGGGTTCGCCTCGTTCCGGGGGTTCGCCCCGTTCCGCGGGTTCGCCCGGTAGCGCCGGCGGTCTTGCCATTGGTACGTTCGATACCCCATGGACAGGCCGGCGCATCTGGCGCCTGGTGGCCAGCCAGGCCTTCTTCGGCGCCACCAGACTGGTGATCATGCCGATCGCCTGGCTGACCGTGTTCCCGCTGGCCAACTCCGTGGCGTTCTATCGCAACGTTGCCGTGCTGGGCGACCGTGAGGATCTCGACCCCCTCCAGCTCATGGCCAAGGCGCGCAAGCTGGCGCGCATTCAGACCGGCCAGAGCTGGGCGCTGCTACCGCCGCTGGCTTTTCTGCACCTTGTGATTACGATCAATCTCGCGATCGTCCTGGGCCTGCTGCCGCAGGTCGTCCGCATGCTCACGGGCTACGAATCGGCCTTCAGCCGAAGCGGCACGTACTTTGCGTTCAATCCTTTATTCTTCCTGCTGGTAATCGCGGTATCCTGGATCGCATTCGATCCCTTCGTCCAGGCGGTCTACTGCGTGCGTTGCTTTCGGGGAGAGTCTTTGGAAACGGGAGAAGATCTGCGGGCCGGCCTGCGACGCATTCACGCCGGTCGGCAGGTGGTCGCCGCGGTGCTGGTCTTCCTGGCGATGGCTGCGCATTCGTGGGCCGCGGTTCCTCCCGGCGAACTGGAGAAATCCGTCCAGCAGACAATGCAGTCGCACGAGTACGACTGGCGCCTTCCTCCGGCCGCGAGTTCCCCGGGTAAGAGTTCCTGGCTGGTCCGGTTAGCGGACCATATGGTGGCCGGCATGAAGGCCGTCTCGGACGCCGTCGGCCACGCCATTCGCCGGTTCTTTCGCTGGTTATCGGGCAACCGGCGCGAGCCGGCGCCGGAATTGGGTGCTCCGCCGGCGGCCGGTCTGCACCGGAGCCTCTACGTTCTTATGGGCGTGGTGGTGCTGGTCGCGTTGGCGATTCTGTGGCGTTACTGGCAGGCGCGCGACCGGAAGCCGGCGAGTGTGTTGGGCGGTCTTGCGAGCGTGATTCAACTGGACGCGGAGGACTTGACGCCGGATCGGCTTCCCGAGGATCGCTGGCTGGAGTTGGCCCGCGAATGCCTGCGCGAGGAAAACTATCGGCTGGCGCTACGGGCCCTGTACCTGGCGAACCTGGCGTGGTTGGGACGCTGCGAATTCCTGACCATCGACGCCGGGAAGACGAACCGCGAATACGAGCTGGAGCTGAAGCGCCGGGCTCGGGCGTTTCCGGAGGCGCGCAAGCTGTTTGCCGGAAATGTAGCGGCGTTTGAACGCGCCTGGTACGGCCTGCACGACGTGGGGATGGAAGACATCGACGAGTTTGGCCGCCGGGTGGGTGAGATGAAGACGATCCTGCCGGGATCGGAAGGGGTGGCCGCATGAAAGCCCCACCCAGTAGGGTATGCTTTAGCTTGCCCGCCGATCCGTCAAACCTGGGCAAGCTAAAGCATACCCCACGCGGGCCCCACGGCCTGCTCCTCATTCTCTTCGCCGGGTTCGCCGCCGGGGTCATGTACCTCTTCGGCGTGCAGTTCGCAGCGGGCGACGTTTATCCGGAATACTCCAGTCTGCGCACCGACCCCATGGGGACTAAGCTGCTCTTCGACAGCCTCGCCCGCCTGCCTGGCGTGACGGTAGCGCGCAATTATCTGCCCCTCGACGTCCTGGGCGAGAATGGCGCAGTCTTCCTGCTGGGGCTGATCCCTGGTTCCTTTGGCGAAGACGACGAGGGCCTGCAGCGCATCGAACGGCTGGCGCGGAGCGGGCATCGCGTGGTGTTGGCCATGGCGCCTCCCACGGAGTACACCGAGCTGATGGCCCTGGCGCTCGACCGTGCCTGGCACGTAAAGCTGGGCGCCGACTCCAACCATAAGCATGTCCACAGGCTCTACTTCACGGAAGCCAGGGACTGGAATGTGCTCGACCGCGTGGGGCCCAAGCTGCTCGCGGTGGAGCGCGATTTCGGCAAGGGAAGCGTGGTGCTATTCGCCGAAAGCGACGATTTTACGAATGAAGCCACCGTCGCCGCGGACCGCCTGGAGATGGTCTCGATGGCGATCGGCGCCAGTTCCCACGTGGTGTTCGACGAACAGCACCTGGGGATCGCGGAGACCGGCAGTTTCGTGGGGCTGGCGCGCCGGTTTCGGCTGTCGGGGCTGGCGCTCGGGCTGGCGATCTGCACGGCCCTGTTTCTGTGGCGCAGCGCCTCGGGATTTCCTCCGGCCGCGAGCACGCAAGACGTTCCTCTCTCCGGGAGGACTTCGCGGGCAGGCCTGCTCACGCTGTTGCGGCGTCACATTCCGCCCCATGAACTGGCCGCCACGTGTTGGCAGGAGTGGCTCAGTGCGAACCGCCGGACCGCGCCGCCCGAGCGCCTGGCACGGGCTGCGGCAATTGTGCGAAATGCGTCGGACAAACCGCTGGAGACCGTGCGGGAGCTGCACTCTCTGTTACTCCCAGGAGCTAAGCATTGAACCTCGATCAATTCCAGTCTTCCATCGAAACAGTGATCGCCGGGATCCGCAAGGTGATCATCGGGCAGGAAGATCCCATACGGTATTCGCTGGTGGTGGTGCTCTCGAATCAGCATGCGCTGATCGAAGGCGTGCCGGGCCTCGGCAAGACTCTGCTGGCCCGCACCCTGGCGGCCGTGCTCGGCTCGGAGTTCAAGCGCATCCAGTTCACGCCCGACCTGATGCCTGCCGATATCACGGGCAACAATGTGTTCAACCTGCAGCGCAACGAGTTCTCACTGCTCAAAGGTCCGCTCTTCACTACCTTCCTGCTGGCGGACGAAATCAACCGCGCGCCCGCCAAGACGCAATCGGCGCTGCTCGAAGCCATGCAGGAGCGGACCGTCACCATCGATCGCGAAAGCTATCGGCTGTCGCCGAACTTCACGGTGTTCGCCACTCAAAACCCCATCGAATCCGAAGGCACATACCCATTGCCTGAAGCGCAGAAGGACCGCTTCATGCTCAAGATTTCGATGAGCTGGCCGGAGAGCGAAGAGGAGCTTTCGCTGGCCCACCGCAGTTTGAACGAGCAGGCGCCGGAGGCCGTCCTACAGCGGGGCGAAGTCACTCCGTGCCTCAGCGAGCCCGACCTGAACTCACTGCGCGAAGCTCTGGGGCTGATCCGCGTGACCGATCCCCTGGTGGAGTACGTGGTGCAGGTGGTGCGCCGCACTCGCAGCGACGACAACATCCTGGTAGGCGCCGGTCCTCGCGCGACACAGTCCCTGCTGCGTGCGGCGCGCGCCTGGGCAGCCATCGCCGGCCGCGATTTCGTGAGCCCCGACGATGTGCGCGCGGTGGCCCTGCCGGTGCTCGAACATCGTTTGCTGCTGCGTCCCGAATCGGAGCTGGAGGGTGTGCGCGCGGCGGAGGTGCTGGAGCGCATTCTGCATGAGGTGGCGGTGCCGCGATGAGTGGGGTATGCTTTAGCTTGCCAATCCAGTGGGACAGACGATCGTTTTTTGTCGTCTGTCAGACTGCTGAAAGCGGGGCCGTAATTCGGTGGCAGTCACCGCAATTCCCGAATTCACGCCTGCCAGTGCTGACCTCGGGCTTGTCCGAGTTTGGGGGTTGCGGTGACTGTCACCGAATTAAACTGCCAGCGAGGCTGGCGGAGTTCGGGGGTTATGGTGACTGCCACCGAATTAGACGTCTCCGGATTAGACGTGATGATGACGATAGACGGCAAGCTAGAGCATGCCCCACGGTGTCCCCATGATCGTCCCTTCCCGGCGCTTGCTGTGGCTGGCCGGAGTTGTGGCCCTCCCCGCCACAACTATCGCCGGACTCTTTCCCGCGCTATCGGGGCCATGCTACGGCGTCCTGGCCGCCTGCGCCATCATGGCCGCGGTGGACGCCATCCTCGGTGGACAGCGAATCCACAGCCTTCAACTGCGCACTCCCGAGTTCCTGCGATTCACCAAGAATGTCCCCGCCACTCTGCCGGTCACCATCGAAAACCGATCAGCCAACGGGCTCCGCATACGCCTCGGCATCGTGATGCCGCAGGGCATCGAATCCGAGAAGATCGTGGAGGAGACTGCCACCCCCCCGGGTCTCTCCCTGCTGAACTGGCCCTGCACCGGACGCGCGCGCGGCGATCTCGTCCTACGCGAACTCCATGTCGAGACGTCCTCCCCCCTCGGACTGTGGCAGGTGCGCGAGCCGCGCCCGGTCCAGTTCACGTTCCGCGTTTATCCCAACCTGCGCGACCGCGCCACCGCCTCGCTGTTCCTCAAGACCGCCGACGCCGGGATGCGCCTCCGCCGCCAGATCGGCAAGGGGCGCGAGTTCGATAACCTGCGGCAGTACATGCCGGGCGACAGCTTCGAGGACATCCACTGGAAGGCCACCGCGCGACGCGCCTTCCCGGTGGTGAAACTCTATCGCGTGGAGCACGCGCAGGAGGTGTATGCCATCGTCGACTCGTCCCGCCTCTCGGCGCGCGAAGGCATCCTGGAGAGCTACGTGGAGGCCACTCTGCACCTGGCCCTGGTGGCGGAACGGCAGGGAGACCGCTTCGGCCTGGTGACCTTCAGCGACCGGACCCACCGCTTCGTGCGCGCCCGCAGTGGCATGGACCATTTCCGACTGTGCCGGGAGACCATTTACAACCTGCGGGCGGAGCGCGTAAGTCCCGACTTCCGGGAGGTCTTCACCAGTCTGCAGTTGAATCTGCGGCGGCGGTCGCTGGTGATCTTCTTCACCTCCCTGGACGATGCCCTGCTGGCCGATACCTTCGAGCGTGAAGTGCCGCTGCTGGCGCGCCGTCACCTGGTGCTGGTCAATGTCACCGGGACCGCCGGCATGAAGCAACTGTTCACCGGGGAGCCTCCGGCCGATGTGGATGCGCTGTATACCGGATTGGCGGGGCAGATGCTCTGGAACCGCATGCGGACGCTCGAGATCGGGCTTCAGAATAAGGGCGTCAAACTCACCATCGTCAGCCCGGAGCGCATCAAGGCGCAGGTGACGGCCGGGTACCTGGAAGTGAAGCGGAGGCAAGCGCTATGATCATCGACCTGCCGCGTTTCGTACGGACCGAGAAGGTCTATTGGGACGAACTGCAGAAGCTCCTGCACGAGATCGAGACCGAACCCGGACGGCGAATGCCGCTCTCCGGCATCCAGCGGCTGCACTATCTGTACGAGCGGTGCTCGGCGGATCTGGCGCGGCTCGATACCTTCTCCACCGAGCCTCGTTTGCAGGCCTATCTGGAGTCACTGGTTTCCCGGGCGTATAGCGAGATTCACGAGACACGGGCGCCCCTACGGATCCGGTGGAAGAACCTGATTCTGGCGTTTCCGCGGGCCTTTCGCCGGCACCTGGGGGCGTTCAGTCTCTCGCTCGGAATCACCCTGCTGGGGTGCGCCTTCGGGTGGTTCGTGATGCGCCAGGATCCGCAGTCCAAGGCGGTGCTGATGCCGTTCTCCCAACTGATGGTGTCTCCAGCCGAGCGGGTCGCCCGGGAGGAGAACGCCACTATCGACCGGCTGAAAGGCGCTAAGGCCACATTTTCGGCGGAGCTGATGAGCAACAACATCCGGGTGACGATTCTGGCCATGGCGGCCGGAATCACCTGGGGCTCGGGCACACTGATCGTGCTTTTCTCGAACGGCGTCAGCCTGGGGGCGGTGGCGGAGGATTACATCGCGGGCGGGCAGGGGACCTTCCTGGCGGCCTGGCTGTTGCCGCATGGTTCCATCGAGATTCCCGCGATTCTGCTGGGCGGCCAGGCCGGATTCATTCTGGCGGGGGCGCTGATCGGCTGGGGGAGCCACCGTTCGCGGGCGGAGCGGTTCCGAATGGTGGGCGGAGACCTGTTCGCCATTGTCGCGGGCGCGGCCGGGCTGCTGGTGTGGGCCGGAATCGTAGAGGCCTTCGTCTCCCAGTATCATCGGCCGGTGATCCCCTATGGCCTCAAGATCGGATTCGGGGCCTGTGAATTGGTGGCGTTGGCGGCGTTCCTGGGATGGGCGGGGAGGGGCAACCAGGAAGAAACTTAGCCACGGATGAACACAGATGAACACAGATAAAACCAAACAACTTGCTTCTTGTGTTATCGGTGTTTATCTGTGTTCATCGGTGGCTAAGAAGTCTTGGTTGGAAGCATGAAAGTCAGCGGGCGCAAGAATTCGCTCACCATCGAGACACCCGAAGGGGTCGTCTTCTCCTACGAACTGGCGACGCCTGTGACTCGCGCGCTGGCGTGGGCGGTGGACGCGGCGGCCATTGGTGCCGCCAGCACGACTGCCGCAACCTTGTCCCAGAGCGCCAACATACTGAGTCCCGACTGGGCTAAAGCCCTGGGCGTAGCATTGTACTTCCTGATCTCGACAGGCTATGGCATTGTGCTCGAATGGCGCTGGCGAGGGCAGACCCTGGGGAAACGCCTGCTCGGATTGCGCGTGATCGACGCACAGGGCTTGCGCCTGCAATTGCCCCAGATTGCATTGCGGAACCTCCTTCGGGCGGTGGACGCACTGCCGTTCTTTTATCTGCTCGGGGGCTCCGCGAGCCTGGTGAGCCGATATAGTCAACGCCTGGGGGACTTGGCGGCCAACACGGTAGTGGTTCACGAACGGACCCGCCTGGAGCCCGACCTCGCCCAAATCGCACCCGCGCGCTACAACTCGCTGCTGGCCCATCCTCAACTCGCGGCCCGTCTGCGCAGTCTGGCCAGCCCGGAGGCCGTGGGCATCGCGGTCCGGGCGATTGCTCTAAGGGATGGCTACGACCCCGCCGCGCGAGTGGAGCTATTCCGGGAACTGAGCGGCTATTTTCGTTCCCTGGTGCGGTTCCCGGAGGCAGCCGTGGAAGGACTCACCGATGAGCAATACGTCCGCAGCGCCCTGCGCGTGATCTACGGCAACGGCGCGTGAGGGTGGGGGCAGTCAATCAGGCCGGCGTGCAGTCGCTTACAATAGAGCCGACCTATGGAACTCTCGCGAAGGAATTTTCTCGTCACCGGAGCTGTCTTACCCGCCTGCGCGGCGGCGCAAACCTCCCCGGCGGCCACGCCGTGGTACCAGAAGATGCGGCGTTGCGGACAGGTCAACTTCAATGAGCAGGACCCGGAGAAGCTGAACATCCCGCAATGGGTGGACTACTGGGCCAGCCTGAAACTCGACGCGCTGCTGCTCAATGCGGGCGGCATCATGGCCTTCTACCCGACCAAGATCCCAGGCCACCACCGGAGCCAGTTTCTGGGGGATCGCGATCTTTTCGGTGACTTCACCAAGGCCGTCAAAGCGCGCGGCATCCGCGTGGTGGCGCGGCTGGATTGCAACTACGCGTTCGAGGAGGCGCTCCAGGCACACCCGGAATGGTTCCAAAGGCGCGCGGATGGCCAACCTGTCCGTCACAACGAATCCCCCTCGCTGTACGCTACGTGCATGTTCACCACTTACTTCACGGAGCAGATGCCGGCGATCGTTCGCGAAGTGAATTCACTGTACGACGTGGATGGCTTCTTCACCAACGGCTGGCCGGGCACGGGGCGGCCGCCGGCATGCTCCTGCGACGCCTGCAAAAGGCTGGCCGGCCGGCAAACTCCCGCGTTCGCCGAGCAACACATTGCCCGCGTGCTGGAAGTCTGGAAGCTCTGGGACACCGCGGCCAAGGAGAAGAAGGCGGACAGCGTTTACGTGGGCAACCTCGGCGGCGGCATTCGCGCCACCACCGACGTCCGCCGGATCGCGAGCGTGGCGGGATGGTTCAATGCCGATCACCAGGGCCGCAGCGGCGCAACACCCATCTGGGACTGCGCCCAGCAGGGGCGCGTGGCGCAATCGGTGATGAAGGGCCGCACTATCACGAACGTCACGGGCTCCTACGCGAACTCCGCGCCGCTCTGGCGGCACACCGCGAAGGCCCCATTGGAAGCGACCATATGGATGGCCCAGACTACCGCCAGCGGCATGGTGCCCTGGTATCACTGGCTGGGCGGTGCTCCGGAGGACCAGCGCTGGCGGGCGACTGGCCGGGACTTCTTCCAATGGATCGCAAAGTATGAGCCGCACTTCGTGAACCGGCGGCCCGTGGCCAACCTGGCAGTGGTTTTCAGCCAGCGCACGCATGCGTTGTACACGGCGCCCGGTGGAACCAACGCCAACGCCACCGATTTCCTACAGGGCATGTATTACGCCCTGCTGGAGGGCCGTTTCCTCTTCGATTTCGTGCACGAGGACGACCTGGCGCCGGAGACACTCAAGAAGTACGCGGCCGTGATCCTGCCCAATGTGGCGCTCCTGTCGGACCAGCAGTGCTCGCAGTTGCGCGACTACGCGCGGGCAGGCGGCGGACTCCTCGCCACTTTCGAAACTGGACGCTATGATGGAGCCGGCACGCGCCGCCCAATGCCTGGTCTGTCGGATGTTTTCGGCATTACCTCCGCAGGTGAAATCGAGGGGCCGCACGGCAACTCCTACTACGCGCGCATCGAGCAGCGGCACCCCATCCTGAACGGATTTGAAGACACCCAAGTGCTACCCGGCGCGGAGTACCGTCTCCCCGTAAAGGCGGCCCGGCCGCAGATCCTCACGGTGGTGCCGCCTTATCCCGCGTTTCCCCCCGAGATGGTGTACACGCGCACGGCGAAGACGAACGAGCCGGCGATCGTCCTGACCGAAGAGGGCGCAAGCCGCCGCGTGTGGCTGCCCGGCGACGTGGACCGCAGCTTCTGGCGCTCGGGCGATGGCGACCTGAGCCGGATCCTGCAACAGTCGGTGCGATGGGTGTTGCGCGACCGGATGCCAGTGAGTGTGTCGGGAAACGGGCTGGTGGAGTTATTC
This sequence comes from Bryobacterales bacterium, assembly GCA_003167275.1. Taxonomy (GTDB): domain Bacteria; phylum Acidobacteriota; class Terriglobia; order Bryobacterales; family Bryobacteraceae; genus JAIQFL01. The sequence goes on from PMTT01000451.1 coordinate 16,134, forward strand.
GCCTGGGAGACCGAGCCGGGGTTCGCGGTACACATCCTGAACTACACCAACCCGAGTTTCGCGAAGGGATGGTTCCGGGAGGTCTACCCGCTGGGTCCGCAGACTGTGAAGATGGAACTACCGGAGGGAGCGAAGGTGAGTAAGGTGATGGCGCTGCGGGCGGGGACGGAGTTGAGACATAAGATGAGCGGGCGGACGTTGGAGTTCACGGTGCCGGTGGTGAGAGACTACGAGATTGCGGCGGTGATTCGGGGGTAGAGTTGCAGGGACCTTACACACCGGTGGCGCCCCCTATTTCAGATTCAAGCACTCCAGCGTCTTCTCATTCCGAATGTAGATTCGTCCGTTGGCGATCGCCGGGTAGGCCCGAACCATCGGCGGCAGCACCTTCGCCGCTGAGATCTGCTGAAACGCCGATGGCGTAGCGGCCGCCAGCACCAACTCGCCGCTCTCGCGCACGATCAGCAGCTTGTCTCCCGCCAGCGTGACGGTACCCGCGCCAAAGCCGTCCACGTCCCACCGCACCTGCCCCGTCTTGAAGTCGATCGCGCGGAGACTCTGCCCCTCCTCCTGCCGGCCGTGAAATCCGTACAGGATTCCGTCCTTATACACGCTGGTGGAGTAGTGATTGGTCAGTGCATCGTCGGACGACCAGATCTTCTTGAAGCCGCTCGCACTAACCTGCAGCAAGATCGCGCCCGTGCCGTAGCTCGACGACACAAACACGAAGTCGTCCACCACAATCGGAGTGGCTGCATTCACCGAGGCCTTCATCCGGGCGTGCCACGGCAACTCGAAGTGCACCTTTCCGTTGGCGGGGTCGACGTCCACGATTCCCGAACGTGTGAAGAACAGCGCATGCCGCAATCCCTGAATGGTCGCGACGATCGGTGACGAGTAACTGGCTTCCTGATTGGGCACCGTCCACAAGGTCTTCCCGGTGGCGGCGTCGAACGCGGCCAGCCCCGCGCCTGCGCCGCCGATATTCATCAGCACGCGGTCGCCATCCACCAGGGGCGCTCCAGCCGCTCCGAAGTAGCCTTTTGCCACCTGGAATTGATGGAATGTATCCACGCTCCAGATCTTCTTACCAGTGGCGAAATCCAGGCAGGTCAGCGTGCCCTCGGCGCCGAAAGTGTAGACGCGCCCCGCGGCGATGGTGGGCGCGGCGCGCGGCCCTTCGTCAAAGCCAAAGTCGTCGCGATAGTGCGTCGGGTAGTCGAACGACCAGATGGCTTTGCCGGTGGCCGCGTCCATCGCGTCGACCACTTCCTTGTCGCCGACCCGGTGGAAGAGAATCAGACGCCCCTGCGCCACTGACGGATTGCTGAAGCCCTGTCCCACGTCCTTCTTCCATACGACTGTGGGGCCGCCGGAAGGCCACTTCGCAGCCAGGTCGTTGCCCGCATAGACCCCATTGCGCGCCGGGCCGAGGAACTGCGGCCAGTCCTGGGCATGCGCCGCGGCCGCCATCATGATGACGAGTGCGATTCGAAGTAGCAGTGGAGTCCCCCCAGGCAACAGTATATGACCGAAGTGGCTAAGGTCGCGTTGCCGGCTTGCGGACGTCCCTTTAAGGGAGCATGCGTCCAAGAGGGAATCCGGATTGAGGTTGGGGAACTCTCCTAAACCTATCGGGCAAGTGTGCTTATTGCGATTACTCGAACTCTTATCGTTGAATTGGCGCCAAACTCTTGATATCAATGAGCTTAATGCGTCTTGCTGCGATGTCGGGACGGCGCTACCGTTGAGAAGCCTTGCAATTGTGTTAAGTTTTAACTTAACATGAGGTGAGGAATGGAGCGGAAGGTTGTTTATCGAGGAGCGGTGTTCACGATTGCCTTCGCAAGAGAGAAGAACGGCGCTTTTCCGGCCTCCGAGTTCTTCGATGGTTTAAATCAACTGGACAAGGCGAAGCTGATGGCGCTGTTCCTGATTGCCGGGGATCACGGGAAGTTCTACAACCCGGAGAAGTTTGGCGATCTGGGCGATGGGCTGTACGAATTTAAGTCCTCCCAGCTCCGCATGCCGTTTGCCTATGCTAAGAACGAGCGGGGACTGATTCTGCTCACGTATGGGTTCATCAAGAAAAAGGACAAGACTCCAAAGGAAGAGATTACGCGGGCTTGGCGAATCTACAACGAGGACCAGGCCGAGGCTAAGTTAACGATCGTACGGAGAGTGAAGCCATGAAGACGCAACACGAAGTGCTGACGGAAGATCCGGAGTTCCAGAGACTCCTGGCTGGCGAGGCTCTGGCGGCTGAGGCCGCGGAAGTGATTGCCAGACTGATGGCCGAACAGAATGTGAGCAAGGCCGACTTGGCGAGGCGGTTGAACAAGTCCCGCGCCTGGGTGACGCAATTGCTAAGCGGCAGGACGAATATGACCATTCGCACTCTGGCGGACGTGATTTACACGTTGGACGCGGAAGTGAAGCTTCAAGCCCAGGCTCCTAGTTGGAAGATGGCGGGAAAGTCCCGCAAACGGGAGAATGGACACGATGCTGATAGGGGTCTTCCACGGCAAGGCCATCAATAAGACGCAAACGATCAACCCAGCAATTCCCGAACGTATTACACTGGAAAAACGTGACACCCGCCGCTCAAAATCAGATGCTCGACAAGACTCTCGCCGCGCGTCAGGCCCTGGATGCCTGGACCCGGGAAATCGTCCAGTGGCACTTCAATCCCGAGACGGGATGCCCCTTCTGGCTGGAGTTCGCCCACAAGCTCGATTGGGACCCGCGGCGTGAGGTGCAAACCTACGCCGACCTCGACCGCCTCGGCTTCTTCCAGGACGAGTGGCTGCGCGGCGGGCCCGTCCGTCGCTGGATCCCCAGGGCCTACGCCAACCGGCCAGCCTATGTCTTCGAAACCGGTGGCAGCACCGGCGTCCCCAAATCGCGCATCAACATCGAGGATTTCCGGATCGACTACGAAGACTTCAGCGATGAGTTGCCCGACGAAGCCTTTCCGCGCGGCTCGGACTGGATCATGATCGGGCCCAGCGGTCCCCGGCGCTTGCGGCTCGCCGTCGAGCACCTCGCGCAGCATCGCGGCGGCATCTGCTTCATGACCGACCTGGACCCGCGATGGGTCATCAAGCTGATCAAGCGCGGCAAGATCGACGAGGCCGAGGCCTATAAGCAGCACGTCGTGGAACAGGCGCTCACGCTGCTGCGGGCGCACGACGGCATCCGCTGCATGTTCACCACTCCGAAACTGCTGGAGGCTCTCTGCGAGAAGATCTCGCTGAAGAAAGCCGGCATCCGGGGCGTGTTCTGCGGCGGCACCGAAATGACCCCCCAGTTCCACCGCTTCGCCGTGGAAGAACTGTTGGAAGGCGCCTACTTCGCGCCCACCTACGGCAATACGCTCATGGGGCTGGCCGTCCACAAGCCGCGTCTGCCTGAGGACAACTACGCCGTCATCTACTACCCGCCCGCGCCGCGAGCCATGATCGAAGTGGTAGACCCAGCCGATCCCTCCCGCGTTGTCGAGTACGGCCAGACCGGGCGCGTACGGCTCACCACACTGACCCGCGACTTCTTCATGCCCCGCTTCCTGGAACGCGACGAAGCCGAGCGCGAACCGCCCTATGAACGATATCCCTGGGATGGCGTGCGCAACGTGCGGCCGTTCCAGGCCTTGAATAAGACGGTGGTGGAGGGCGTCTACTGATGGCCGGCCTGCTGCACATCCCGATTCTGCGCGCGGGCGACCCGTACCGCAGCCTCGACATCGCCCGCACGCCGCATTACCGGACTCGTGAGCCGTTTGTCGAAATCAGCCTGGCGAACGTCGGGTTGATCCGCCGCGATCTGCGCCAGCAGCAGGAGGCCAAGGCCATCCTGGCTGGCTTCAGCGCTAGCGAGTTGTACGGGATGTGCTCGCGCGCGGCCGCGCTGTTCGGGGAGTCTTCCCTGCCCCTGGGCGACTCGGCGCAGTCGCCCGAGGACTACGTGCGCCAGGTCTCCGCCACCACCGGTTTGCCCAACGTGATGGTGCGGCGCAACATGCAGAAGATCCGGACCGTGTTGGCGGACATGGAGACGGTGGTCAACGGCCTCACGCGCCATCTCGATCGCGACGTGTTCGACGCCGGGTACGCCGGCGATGTCAGCTACTTTCCGCGAGGCGACTCGCTGGGTGTCGTGCTGCCCAGCAACTCGCCCGGCGTGCATTCGCTTTGGATCCCGGCCTTCGCCATGAAGGTGCCGCTCGTGCTGAAGCCCGGCAGCGCCGAGCCCTGGACGCCCTATCGCATCATCCAGGCGCTGATCCATGCAGGCGCGCCCCCTCAAGTGTTCGGCTACTACCCCGCCGATCACGCGGGCGGCGGAGAGATCCTGCGGCAATGCGGCCGCGGCATGGTCTTCGGCGACGTCTCGTCCACTCGCCCGTGGCAGGGCGATCCGCGCATCGAAATCCACGGCCCCGGCTACAGCAAGATCGTCATCGGCGAGGACTGCATCGACGACTGGGAGCAATACCTCGACGTGATGCTGGCCTCGATCCTCGAAAACTCCGGCCGGTCGTGCATCAATGCGTCGGGAGTATGGGTGCCCAGGCATGCAGAAGCGATCGCCGAGGCGCTGGCGCAGCGTTTGGCCACAGTCGTCCCCAGGGATGAGGCGGATGACGCGGCGCAGATCGCGCCCTTTGCGGATGCCGGCGTAGCCGGACGCATTGCGAAGATGATCGATGGCGAATTGGATAGCGAGGGCGTGCGCGATGTCACCGCACGCTACCGCGCGGGCAGCCGGCTGGCCATCTACCGGGGCTGCTCCTACTTGCTGCCCACCATCGTTCTCTGCGATTCGCCCGAACATCCGCTCGCCAACCGCGAATTCCTGTTCCCCTTCGCCAGCGTGGTTCCCGTCAGCCAGGCCGAGATCCCGCGGGCATTGGGTCCGAGCCTGGTGGTCACCGCGATCACGCGCGATCGCGCCCTCATCGCACGCCTGCTCGCCTCGCCCAACGTGGGCCGGCTGAATCTGGGCGGAATCCCGACCTGCAGGATCAGTTGGGACCAGCCGCACGAAGGCAACCTGTTCGACCACCTCTACGCCCGCCGGGCGTTTCAGTGCGCAGTATGAAAATTCTCGCATTCACCGCCGGGGCCGCAAGCATGTATTGCGGCAGTTGTCTGCGCGACAACGCGCTGGCCGCCGAGCTCAAGCGGCAGGGGCACGACGTCATCCTGCTGCCGATTTACACTCCGACTCTGACCGATGAAGTCAACGTCAGCGATGCGCACGTGGTCTTCGGCGGCATCAGCGTCTACCTGGAGCAGCACTCGTGGTTCTTCCGCAAGACGCCGTGGCTGCTCGACCGGCTCTGGGATTCGCGATGGGCGCTGAAGCTGGCGTCGCGCAGTTCCATCCCCGTGAATCCCCGCTTGCTGGGAGAGATGACGGTCTCCATGCTGCGCGCCGAGGAGGGCTTCCAGGGCAAGGAAATCGGGAAGCTCACCGCGTGGTTACGCTCACACGCGCCTCATGCCGAGACACAACCGAGCCTCGACCGTGAGGGAGCGGTTGCCGCCGATGCACCGGAAACGCCACCGGACATCGTCACGCTGCCCAACTCCCTGCTCATCGGTCTCGCGCGTCCCATCCGTGAGGCCGTAAATCGGCCGGTGTGTTGCACCTTGCAGGGCGAGGATTTGTTTCTCAGCCAACTCCCGGAGCCCTATCGCACGCAGTCCCTGGAGCTGATCCGGGCGAATCTCGATCACGTGGATGGCTTCGTGGCCGTGAGCGAATTCTATGCCGGCTACATGTGCCGTTACCTGGGCATCCCCGAGCGCAAGATGCACGTGGCGCGTCTGGGAATCAATCTCGAAGGCTACGAGCCCCGAGACCAGTCTGGAGGGACAGGCGATTCGCCCGTCCGCGTCCGCGAATCCGGCGACAGCTTCCGCATAGGCTACTTCGCGCGCGTGGCACCGGAGAAGGGCCTGCATGTCCTGGCGGAGGCTTACATTCACCTTCGCCGCCACACCGAATTCTGCGGCGCTCTGGAGGTGGCCGGCTACCTGGCGCCCGAGCATCGCGGCTACCTCCGCGGCGTCGAGCGTACCCTGAAAGACGCGGGCTTCGCCTCGGAGTTCCACTATCGTGGCGTGCTCGACCGCGTGCAGAAGCTGGAGTTCCTCCGCGGCCTGGACGTGCTCAGCGTGCCAGGCACCTACGACGAGCCCAAGGGGCTCTTCCTCCTGGAGGCGATGGCCAGCGGGGTGCCGGTGGTGCAGCCCCGGCGCGGCGCGTTTCCGGAAATGCTGCGGCGGACCGGCGGGGGCATTCTCGTCGAGCCCGGCGATCCGGCGGCCCTTGCAGAGGGAATCCTGACTTTGTGGAAGGACCGCGATCTGGCCCGAGATCTTGGCCGGCGCGGCGCGCAGGGAGTTCGCGAGCACTACAGCGTCGCCCAAATGGCGACCAGGGTGCTCGAAGTCTACCGCGGCATCGCCAGCCCGCGCGTCCATGCTTGAGATTTCGGCGGTCACGAAGCAGTACCCCGCGCCCGGCGGATCGCTCACCGTGCTGTCCGGCGTGTCGCTCTCGCTGAAACGCGGCGACGCGGCGGCCATCATGGGCCCGTCCGGCGCGGGTAAAAGCACGCTGCTCTACATCGCCGGTGGTCTGGAGCCGCCCACCACCGGGCGCGTGACGCTGGACGGCAGCGACCCTTACCAGATCGGCGAAAAGGAGCTGGCCGCGTTCCGAAATCAGAAGATCGGCTTCCTGTTTCAAGACCATTGCCTGCTGCCGCAGTGCTCGGTGCTGGAGAACGTGCTGATTCCGACGCTGGTGGCGAAGGACCGCGCCGCTTATCCCCAACGGGCCCGCGAGCTGCTCACTCAAGTGGGACTCGGCGAACGGCTCGACCACCGCCCTTCGGAACTCTCGGGCGGCGAGAAGCAGCGGGTGGCGCTGGCCCGCGCGCTCATCCGCCAGCCCCTGCTGCTGCTCTGCGACGAACCCACCGGCAACCTGGACGAGGCTTCGGCCGGCGTGGTCGCGGACCTGCTGCTGGAACTCCACAAGCGGCAGGAAGCCATCCTGATCGTGGTGACCCACAGCGGCGATCTGGCCGCGAGATTCCCCCTCCGATACGAGTTGCGCCATGCGAACCTCCACCTTGCTGGCGCGTAATCTGGCCTGGTTCTGGCGCACCAACCTGGCGGTGCTGCTGGGAGTTGCCACCGCGACCGCCGTGCTCGCCGGCGCGCTGCTGGTCGGCGATTCGGTGCGCGCCAGCCTGCGCGATTTGGTAATCGGCCGACTGGGGAACACCGACTCCGTGGTCACCGGCGCGGGATTCTTCCGCGAGAAACTGGCCGAGGAAGTAGCGTCGGCGGTCTTGCCGCCAGCATCTGCGTGCCCACTGATCGCGGTCACGGGAGTCGCTGCGCACGAATCCAGTGGCCGCCGCGCCACTGGCATCCAGGTATTCGGCGTGGACGAACGCTTCTGGAAATTCCAGGGGGAGAGCGGGGAGGCGCCGCGCGGACGGGAGGTGCTGCTCTCTTCCGCTTTGGCTCAGGAATTGGGTGGCAAGAGCGGAGACTCGATTCTGCTGCGCGTCCAGAAGCCTTCGGCGATTCCCCTGGAGTCGCTGCACGGCCGCAAGGAGAGCGTCGGGCAGACCGTGAGGCTGACCATGAGCGGCGTGGCCCCGCACGACTTCTCGCTGCGCCCCGAACAGGGCGACGTGCGCGCGGTGTATGTGCCGTTGGCGCGACTGCAGCGCGATCTAGCGGTGCCGAATCGGGTGAACACTATCCTGGTGGGGCATCCGAGTAAGAATCGCCCGCAAGCGGGCGCGACAGGCGGAAACGCCTGTCCCACCTCCACCTCCACNNTTTGAAGCAGAAGTATCGCCTGGAAGATCTCGGCCTGAAGTTGCGGCTTTTGGACCCGCCGGGCTGCTTGTCGCTCGAAAGCGACAGCGGGATGATCTCCGACGCTCTGGCCGGCGTGGCATTAGACACGGCAAGATCGCAGAACCTGCGCGCGGAACCGGTGTTGTCGTACCTCGCCAACAGCATCCGCATAGGAGACCGCGAGACGCCATACTCGCTGGTGACTGCACTGGACGGAGCGCCTGCGCCGGACCCGGACGACGCGGCGGCCACCACCGGTGTCAGCGGAGCAAAACCAACACAGGCAGGAATGCCTGTGCCACTTGACGGCATCACGCTCAGCCAGTGGGCCGCTCGCGACCTCGCCGCGAAGCCCGGCGACGCGGTCACGCTCGACTACTATGTCTGGCAATCCGACGGGCGCCTCCACACCGAGAGCGCGCAGTTCCGTCTATCGCAGATCGTGCCTATGGAAGGAGCCGCGGCCGACCGCAATCTTGCGCCCGACTATCCCGGCATCACGGATACCGACAGCCTGCACGATTGGGACCCGCCCTTTCCGCTGGACCTCAAGCGCATACGGCCCATCGACGAGCAGTATTGGAAGCAGTATCGCGCCACACCCAAGGCCTTCATTCGCCTCGCGCGCGGTCGGCAGCTTTGGGGCACGCGCTTCGGAAGCCTGACCTCGATCCGCTTCTTCCCGCCCAACGATCGGCACGACCCATTCCCGCCCTATGAGGACGCACTGCGCAACGCCATCGACCCCGCGAAGTTCGGATTGGCGGTCCTTCCCGTGCGGGCGCAGGGCATCGAGGCAGCTCGCGGCGCCACCGATTTCGGCGAGTACTTCGTCTACTTCAGCTTCTTCCTGATGGTATCGGCGCTGCTGCTGACGGGCCTGTTCTTCAAACTCGGGGTGGAGCAGAGAATGCGCGAGATCGGCGTGCTGCGCGCGCTCGGTTTTCCCGCGTCGAAGATTCGTCTGCTGTTCCTGCTGGAAGGCGCGTTGCTTGCGGTCGCCGGGGCAGTGGCAGGCACGGCGGCCGCGGCCGGATATGGCGACCTGATTCTGTACGGCCTGCGCACCTGGTGGGTAGATGCGGTGGGCACGCGTCTGCTCTCGCTTCATCCGTCGATTCCCTCGCTTGCATACGGCGCCGCCGCAGGAGCGGCAACCGGCCTGGGCGCGATTGCCTGGACACTGCGCCACCTCCAATCCACCAGTCCGAGAGGATTGGTGGCGGGCGAGCGGAAGACCGCGCGCAATCGCTGGCGCGGGCCCGTGGCAGGCGGGGCAGTGATCATTGCCGCCGCGCTGCTGGCCGCCTCGGGGACGGGCAAGCTCGACCAAACGGGCGGATTCTTTGGCGCAGGCACGTTGCTGCTCATCGCGGCGCTGTTGTTCGAATCGGCCTGGCTGAATTCGCGCGGGTTCGCCCCCATCCGCGGCCAGGTGACGCTCGGTGTCCGCAGCGCCGCATACCGTCCCGGCCGCAGCATCCTCTCGATCGCGCTGATCGCCTCGGCGACGTTCGTCATCGTCTCTCTGGATGCCTTTCAGCGCGAAGGATCGCCCGAGGGCGCGCTGGGATATCCCTTGATGGCCGAATCGGTGCTGCCGCTGATCCACAATCCGGGGACCCCTGCGGGCCGCGAGGCCCTCAACATCCCTGCGATTGCGGGCGTGGAGATGGTGCCATTCCGTCTGCGCCCCGGCGACGATGCCAGTTGCCTGAACCTCTACCAGCCGCGCAATCCGCGCATCCTGGCGCCAGTCGCGCCGTTCCAGCCCTGGCCGAAACTGCAATCGAAGCTTCCGGACGGCGCGATCCCGGCAATCGCCGATGCCAACTCCCTGGAGTACGTGCTGCACCTGAAGGTCGGCGAGGAGTTCGTCCTGAACGGAGCCCGGTTCCGCATCGTGGACGCCCTCGAGGACAGCATCTTTCAAAGCGAGCTGTTGATTTCGGAAGAGAACTTTCTGCGGCTATACCCGGAGGTGGAGGGATTCCGGTTCTTTCTGCTGAAGGCTCCGCCCACGGCCGTCCCGGCGCTGGAAGAGGCGCTCGCGGATTACGGTTTCGACATCCAGTCAGTCAGTGCGCGTCTAGCCAGCTTTCATCGGGTCGAGAATACCTATTTGGCCACCTTCCGCGCGCTGGGCGGACTAGGATTGGTGCTCGGCACCATCGGCCTGGCCGCGATCGTACTGCGCAACGTGCTGGAGCGGCGCAAGGAGCTGGCACTGCTGCGCGCCGTCGGGTACCGTCCGCGGCACCTGGCGGCGATGGTGCTGTCGGAGAACCTGATGCTGCTGTTGGTCGGCCTGGCGACCGGAACGACGTGCGCCCTGTTGGCCGTGGCCCCCGCGGTAGCATCGCGTGGCGGACATCTACCGGTGGTGTCGCTAGGTCTGTTGCTGATCGCGGTTCTGATCACCGGCATCCTGGCCTCGCTGGCCGCCACGGCGATCGCGTTGCGCTCGCCGCTGCTAGCCGCACTTCGATCGGAATGAACTGCCACTTGAATGACGTGGCGCGGCATCCTTGAAAACACAAAGTAGCTGCCCGATCCCGGTGGGGCGGACCCCCTGGTCCGCGGCCGACGCCCCCGTCGGCCTGCTGGCATCGCGCCGGAATTTGATTCAATGGGCGACAGCGGGTCCCCCCGGACCCGCTG
>PMTT01000180.1:0-7236 GCA_003167275.1 Bryobacterales bacterium
CGCGAATCGGTCCCCATGGCGGCCGCGATCTCGCCCGAGATGATGATGGGCGGCATGACCGTGGTCCGCGGCTACCGCACCGAGACCATGATGGTGCGGGCCGCTAACCCGTCCTACGGGCGCATTCGCAACCAGACCATTGCGTCGGGAAGGTGGATGGAGCCCGAAGACGAGCTACAGAAACAGCGCGTGGCGGTGCTGGGCGGCATGGCCGCGCATAAGCTGTTCGGGGAGATCCCGCCGGAAGGGGAAGAGATCTCGATCAACGGGCTGCGCTTCACCGTGATCGGCGTCCTCAAGACCAAGACGCAGATCGCCAACTACAACACCCCCGACAACGATTGCGCCTTCATCCCCTTCGAGACCGCGTCGCTCTTCCGCGACCTGAAGTATCCCGACGACATCGTCTGGATGCCCGCCAACCCGGTGTTTCGCGAACAGACCGTCAAACAGGTGCGGGAGACGCTGGCGCGCCTGCACAACTTTGGGCCCACCGACGAGCGGGCGGTGAAGATCTTCGTGTTCAACGAATCCATGCGGCTGGTGGATACCATGGGGATCGCGCTGCGCCTGCTGCTCAGCTTCATCGGCACGCTGACCCTGGCGATCGGCGGCGTGGGCCTGGCCAACATCATGCTCGTTTCGGTAACGCAGCGCACGCGCGAGATCGGCGTGCTGAAATCGATCGGGGCGACGCGGCGCGCCATACTGGCGCAATTCCTCCTGGAGGCGATGGCGATTGTGACCGGTGGCGGCGCCATCGGGGTGGCGGTCGGGTGGGCCCTGACGTCGCTCTTGGGGACGCTGCCGCTGCTCGGTCCGCTGTTCCACGATAGCAGCGGAGCGGGCGACATCCACCTGCAGATCTCGATGTTCGCGGTACTGACGTCCACGCTGATGCTGGAGACGGTCGGGCTGATCGCGGGTCTGTTGCCGGCGATTAAGGCATCGCGGCTGGACCCGATTGAAGCGCTGCGGTACGAGTAGGACACGCTTTGGCTTGCGTGAACTATACGGCCGCGGCCCAGCTTCGGCGGCATCCCGTCAATCGGGCACGTCTCAGCCAGCGGCTCCGAGCAACGAGCTGGGGCGACGGGCAGGCAACTCGGTCAGCAGACTGTTTAGCTTCTCTCGGTTCAGATGGATCGAGGCGAGTCGATTTTCAAGCGGCTCAATTTCCCCACATCGTCCTTTTGCACGGTCGCCTTCGTTCTCAAGCGATGCTATCTGGGAATCTAGCCGGCTGCCCCGCATCAAATGGCCGATCCCCGCGACGCCAAATGCGCCGCCGATGAGCAGAAGGAAGATAGAGAATTGAGGGACTCCCATTTCTACCACGGCGTCGGGGGCCCCGGATACCGGCGAGCGTCGGCCCGATTTTCGGGTCCCTGCATACGCCTGGCACCTGGGGGTTCGCCTGTCGCACACAGAAGCCTCTACAATGAAGATCCGTGGCGCCAAAGAACCCGAAAATCTACCACATTACGCACCTGGAGAACTTGCCCCAGATCGTCGATGGTGTGCTCTGGTCGGACGCCGAACGTGTCCGTCGTGCGCTGAACTGCACGATTGTCGGGATGAGCGAGATCAAGCGGAGACGGCTTGAGGAACTGGAGGTGGACTGCCAACCCGGAACCAAGGTCGGAGAGTACGTTCCGTTCTATTTCTGCCCGCGTTCGATCATGCTGTTTTTGTTGCACAGAGGAAATCACCCGGATGTGACGTATCGCGGGGGGCAGCGCCCGATGGTGCATCTGGAGGCTGATCTCCACACGGTGATTGCGTGGGCAGATTCGGTCTCCCGCCGGTGGGCGTTCAGCAACGGAAACGCTGGCGCTCGATACACCCTCTTCTTTGACGATATCGGCCAGCTTGATGCCCTCGACTGGACAGCCATCAAGGCGACCGACTGGCGAGACCCCATCGTGAAAGAGCGAAAGCAGGCCGAATTCCTCGTGCACGAATCCTTTCCATGGGAGTTGGTAGAGCAGATCGGCGTCGTCGACCAAGGGATGGCAGAGCAGGTGGGGAACGGCATTTGGCATGGGGATCATAAACCGCGGATTGTTGTCGCGCGAAATTGGTATTACTAAGGAGAGGACCATGATCGAACTCGCGCACGGAGACATTTTGCTTGCGGACGCGGAGGCGCTCGTCAACACGGTGAATTGTGTTGGCGTGATGGGCAGAGGGATCGCGCTTCAATTCCGAAAGGCATATCCCGAGAACTTTAGGGTCTATGAGGCTGCTTGTAAGCGGGGAGACGTCCGGCCGGGACAAATGCTCGTCTTTGAAACTGGCCTCCTCACTGGCCCTAAGTACGTCATCAATTTCCCGACGAAACGGCACTGGAAAGGGAAGAGCAGGATGGAGGACATTGATGCTGGCCTGCCGGCGCTTGTCCATGAGATCAAGAAACGCGGCATTCGTTCGGTGGCGGTGCCTCCGCTCGGCTGCGGTCTCGGGGGGCTCGACTGGAAGAAGGTACGGCCGAAGATCGTGGGTGCGCTTGAGGATTTGCCCGAGGTGAAGGCGGTCTTGTACGAGCCTTCGGGCGCTCCTAAAGCCGAGGAGATGGTGAAGGAACAGCGTGCACCGGCAATGACCCCCGGCCGTGCCGTGCTTGTGGAGTTGATGTCACGGTATCTCGCCGCAGTGATGGATCCATTCATCACGCTGCTTGAGATTCACAAGCTCATGTACTTCATGCAGGAGGCGGGGGAAGATCTTCGACTGCACTACGAGAAGGGAACTTATGGCCCATACGCGAAGAATCTCAGGCACGTGCTGAGCCTGATCGAGGGTCACCTGATCAGCGGTTATGGCGATGCCCAAGACGCCCCGGAACGGCCCATCGAACTTCTTCCCGGAGCGACCGAATCGGCTACCACGTTCATCGAGTCGCATCCCGCCACCCAGACCCGATTTGAGCGTGTGGCTAAACTCATCCACGGGTTTGAAACACCCTACGGAATGGAACTCCTCGCCACGGTGCATTGGGTCTGCATTCGGGAAGGGGCGAAGTCCGGTGACGACGCGATCGAGCTCACGTATGCCTGGAACGAACGCAAGAAGAACTTTGACCGGAAGCAGATCGCTCTCGCCCGCGATGTTCTCGCCGCCCAAGGCTGGCTCGACTAACGGACGCGCTCAAGTGCTGGTCTGAGCTCTGGTGCATTTAGTTGGCCCGCGAAGCAACCGGGCCGCTTGGGCGGCTGCAAGCACGATTGCCGCCGCCAAGGCCAGCGGCAGTGTCTCTAATCTGGCCAAAGCAGGCAGCCGCATCTCTCATGCGGGAGCAGAGCAACCTCACACGGCGGTAAAGCCTCGCTCAAGTTCAACCGGCAGCGCAGCATCCTCACCACCATCAGCCTCGCCTGGGGCGTCGCCTGCTTCGTGATCCTGTACTCTTACGGCGACGGTTTCCATCTGGCCTTGCAGGTCGCCTTCCGTCAGGTGGGGCAGGACTTGGTCCTGATGTTCGGCGGGCAGACATCCACCCAGGCAGGGGGCGAGCGCGCCGGCCGCAGAATCCGCCTGGAGCGCTCGGATGTGGACAGCATCCGCGAATCGGTCCCCATGGCGGCGGCCATCTCGCCCGAGATGATGATGGGCGGGATGACCGTGGTTCGCGGCTATCGCACAGAGACCATGATGGTCCGCGCCGCCAACCCATCCTACGGGCGCATTCGCAATCAGACCATTGCATCGGGGCGTTGGATGGAGCCCGAAGACGAGTTGCAGAAACAGCGCGTGGCGGTGCTGGGCGGCATGGCCGCGCACAAGCTGTTCGGGGAGATCCCGCCGGAAGGGGAAGAGATCTCGATCAACGGGCTGCGCTTCACTGTGATCGGCGTCCTGAAGACCAAGACGCAGATCGCCAACTACAACACCCCCGACAACGATTGCGCCTTCATCCCCTTCGAGACCGCGTCGCTCTTCCGCGACCTGAAGTATCCCGACGACATCGTCTGGATGCCCGCCAACCCCGTGTTTCGCGAGCAGACCGTCAAACAGGTGCGGGAGACGCTGGCGCGCTTGCACAACTTTGGACCCACCGACGAGCGGGCGGTCAAGATCTTCGTGTTCAACGAGTCGATGCGGCTGGTGGATACCATGGGGATCGCGCTACGCCTGCTGCTGAGCTTCATCGGAACGCTGACGCTGGCGATTGGCGGCGTGGGGCTGGCCAACATCATGCTCGTTTCGGTGACGCAGCGTACGCGCGAAATCGGCGTGCTGAAGTCGATCGGGGCGACGCGGCGCGCCATACTGGCGCAGTTCCTGCTGGAAGCGATGGCGATCGTGACCGGCGGTGGCGCTATCGGGGTGGCGGTCGGGTGGGCCTTGACGTCGCTGTTGGGGACGCTGCCGCTGCTCGGTCCGCTGTTCCACGATAGCAGCGGAGCGGGCGACATCCACCTGCAGATCTCGATGTTCGCGGTACTGACGTCCACGCTGATGCTGGAGACGGTCGGGCTGATCGCGGGTCTGCTGCCGGCGATCAAGGCGGCGCGGTTGGACCCGATTGAAGCGCTGCGGTACGAGTAGGGGCCATCCACCCGTGGCCGATCAAGCCACCACTAACGGCGTCGGCGCTTCACGGCAACCAGCGCTCCCAGCGCAGATATCAGCAATAGGGCGCTGGCGGGTTCAGGTACAGCGGTGATGGTGATCTGCCCGTCCGTAAAAGTATCGATCGGAATGTTAGCACCGGCAGGCGCGGCGCCCGCTAAGCTGGTACCCGGAAACCCCGCCAAAGTCACTACGAATGGCCCCGGGGTTGCCCCACCGGCAACATCGAATAGCACGTGGCCAAGCCCAACCGTGGCGCCCGCCGCAACCAGATCGCCCGCCGAAGCAGCTAAGTCCGAACCGTCTATACTCTGACCGCACGGGCTGGTACACGTATTGATAGGCGATCCGAAAAGAGAGTCCCCAAGGAAAACGTAGGGTGCCAAAGTGGAAATGGTCGTACTCTGGAACGTGATATCCGTGTCCGATGTGGAGATCTGGAAGTTAAAGCCACCCACGTTTATCGCTGAGGGACCGGTATTGGTCAGGGTGACGTCAATCCCATTTCCCGTCGACCCAGCGATTGCAAAAACATCACCAACCGAGATAATGATATTCGCCCGGGCGGGCACCGCCAAGAACAGGGCCGCGCCAGCCAGCGCCACGGCCCAACCTCCCAATCTTGTCTGAATATTCATAAAAGGCCTCCGATTATTCTGTCTCGCGTCTTACCGTCTAGGGAAGCGTGGTCCCCAAGCGGCTGCGCACGATGTTTACGTCGTTAATGTCGATCACCAAATCGCCGTTCATATCGGCAAAGATATTGTAAGGCTGCGATCGAGCGGCATTCACCTGGACCGTATCGGTCGAACTGACGAATCCATCGTCGTTGAAATCACCCCAGAGCACCTTGAGTGCCTGCGAGAACCCGTTGCCGCCGCCAAGAGCGTTGCCGGCCGCATCCTTCAATGCATCAGCGCCGGTCCCCTGAAGTACCGTCGCCAGGTTCGCATCGACTACCGCGCTAAAGCCCCAGTTCAGGGTGGTGGTCCCCAGACCGGAGAAGCCTGTGACCGCCACGCCAGTCAGGCTGTTCATATCGCCGCTCGTAATTGGCTTCGAGAAGACCACGCTAATCCCCGTGATCTGCCACGGCAACCGAGTACGGGACGAGCCGATAACGTTGTAACTCTGGTTTCCGAACAGTACGGAATAGGATACCACGGTCGGCGCGGTGGTATCGATCACGATGCTCTTGTTGAAGCCCAGCGAGCCCGCCGTGCCGGGCGCGGGGAGCGCCAAATTGGCCGCGGTCCCGGAGCTACCGTTGATGGTCCCGCTGTTGAGTGTCAGCGCCCCGGTACCGGTGTAGTCGAGATGCGCGCTGTTCTGGCCCGACAACACGTTGTAGGTGAAGGTCAGGGTGCTGGTCCCGGTGCCACCGCTGTAGCCGGCGGTGCCGCCGGAATTGAGCGAAAGTTGGGGCGTGCCGGTCACGTTCACCGCTTTGTTGAAAGATATGGTAATCGCGATGCTCGCGCCGACGCCGTAAGAGGCGTTCGCGTTGGTCGAGGTGACGTTCGTGACCGTGGCTGGAGTGTCAGTGTTGGTCAGCGAGAAGTTGGCCGACGTCGTCGCGCCGGGCGCGGAGGCCGTCACACTGTAAGGACCGCCGGCGTGGCCATTGGCGCTGACTACCACCGAGGTGGCCAGACCGGACGCGTTCGTTGTCGCGGTGTTGGTTCCGCCGGCGAAGGTCGCACTGGCCACGGTTTGAGGCGGCGCGGCAAATGTCACCACGACGCCCGATACCGGATTCCCGCCGGAATCGGTCACCAACGCTACCAACGGATTGCTAAACGCCGTGCTAATGGCCGCGCTCTGTCCGCTGCCGCTCGATATGGCCACGGTAGCGGCCGATCCCGCGGTGTTGGTCAACGTGAAGGTGGCCGACGTCGTCGCGCCGGGCGCGGAGGCCGTCACACTGTAAGGACCGCCGGCATGGCCATTGGCGCTGACTACCACCGAGGTAGCCAGACCGGACGCGTTCGTTGTCGCGGTGTTGGTTCCGCCGGCGAAGCTCGCACTGGCCACGGTTTGAGGCGGCGGGGCAAAGGTCACCACGACGCCCGATACCGGATTCCCACCCGAATCGGTAACCAACGCTACCAGCGGATTGGTAAACGCCGTGCTAATCGCCGTGCTCTGTCCGCTGCCACTCGATACGGCCACGGTAGCGGCCGATCCCGCGGTGTTGGTCAGCGAGAAGTTGGCCGGCGTCGCGACGCCGGGCGCGGATGCCGTCACATTGTAAGGACCGCCCGCGTGGCCATTGGCGCTGACTACCACCGAGGTGGCCAGACCGGACGAGTTGGTTGTCGCGGTGTTGGTTCCGCCGGCGAAGGTTGCACTGGCACCGGTTTGAGGCGGCGCGGCAAATGTCACCACCACGCCCGACACCGGATTCCCGCCCGAATCGGTAACCAACGCTACCAGCGGACTGGTAAACGCCGTGCTAATTGTCGCGCTCTGTCCGCTGCCGCTCGATACGGCCACGGTAGCGGCCGATCCCGCGGTGTTGGTCATCGAGAAGGTGGCAGGCGTCGCGACGCCGGGCGCGGATGCCGTCACATTGTAAGGACCGCCCGCGTGGCCATTGGCGCTGACCACCACCGAGGTGGCCAGACCGGCCGAGTTGGTTGTCGCGGTGTTGGTTCCGCC
>PMTT01000180.1:7248-16866 GCA_003167275.1 Bryobacterales bacterium
ATCGCCGTGCTCTGTCCGCTGCCGCTCGACACGGCAACGGTAGCGGCCGATCCGGCGGTGTTGGTCAACGAGAAGGTGGCCGGCGTCGCGACGCCGGGCGCGGATGCCGTCACATTGTAAGGACCGCCGGCGTGTCCATTGGCACTGACCACCACCGAAGTGGCCAGACCGGACCCGTTGGTGGTTGCGGTGTTGGTTCCGCCGGCGAAGGTCGCACTGGCACCGGTTTGAGCCGGCGCGGTAAATGTCACCACGACGCCCGACACCGGATTCCCGCCCGAATCGGTCACCAACGCTACCAGCGGATTGGTAAACGCCGTGCTAATTGTCGCGCTCTGTGGGCTGCCGCTCGATACGGCCACGGTCGCGGCCGATCCCGTGAGGTTGGTCAACTGGAAGCTGGCCGGCGTCGCCACTCCCGGCGCGGATGCCGTCACATTGTAAGGACCGCCGGCGTGGCTATTGGCACTGACCGTCACCGAGGTCGCCACACCGGACGCGTTGGTTGTCGCAGTGTTGGTTCCGCCGGCGAAGGTCGCGCTGGCCCCGGTTTGAGGCGGCGCGGCAAAGGTCACCGTGACGCCCGGTACCGGATTGGAGAACGAATCCTTCACCGTCGCTGACAGCGCGTTGGTAAAGGCAGTGCTGATCGTCGCCGATTGCGACGAGCCCGCAGTCGCGGTCACCGACGCAGCCGCGCCCGGCGAATTGGTCAGCAAGAAGTTCACCGTGGGAAGGTTCGTCGCCGTCGCCGTTACCGTGTATTGCCCGCCCGCCGTCGTGTTCGCCGTGAACGCCGCCGACGCGACGCCCGACGCGTTCGTCGTCACCGGGATAGTCGTCACGTTGCCAGTGAATTTGCCCGATGCCCCGGTACCGGGAGCGGTAAACGTCACGCTCACGCCCGATACCGGATTGTTCCCGGCATCCAGCACAGTCACCGCGAGCGGAGTAAATGCGGTATTCACCGTCGCCGTTTGCGGCGTGGTGCTCGTGTTTGCCGTCATCTGGGAGGGCACCTGGGTGATGTGCGTCGGATCGTTGTGACAAGTCACGTTGTTCGCGCAGGTATTGTCGGTGGTCCCGATCTGATCGGTGGTCGCGGTCAGGATCGCCTGATTGATGAGCGGATTCGCCACCGTGCCCTCGGCTGTAGTCAGGACCGTTACGGTCACCGTGATGGGATTGGTGGTGGTGCCGACCGCCAAGGGCGCATTCAGCGTGCAACTCACTCCGGACGTTGCAGGCCCGCAGTTCCAACCCGTGCCGGTGACTGCGGTGGGGTGGGTGCCGAAACTCGTTGGCAGGGCGTCGGTCACCATGACGGTCCCAACGGTCGCCCCTGCACCGCTGCCGCTCCCAGTGGCGCCGGTGTTCGTCACCGTGATGCTATAAGTAGCGCCCACCTGCCCCTGCGTGAACGGATCGCTGTGGGTCTTGTTGATGGTCAGAACGGTGCCCGCGACCGCGATGTTCCCGGAGGAGGTGCTGTCATTGCCCGTCGTCGTGGGGTTGTCACCGCCCGTTCCAGCCGACGACGCCGTCGTCAAGATCGTATCGGCCGTGGTGTTGCCCGTGCCTACGGTCACGTTGATGGTGACCGCGGAGCTGGCAGTCGCCGCAATCGGGGTCGGATTCGTGCAGGTCACGGTCTGGCCCGTCGACGGAGTTCCCGAGGTGACCGAGCAACTCCAGCCCGTCCCAGTCCCGCTAACGAAAGTCAGCCCTATGGGCAGCGTATCGGTGATCGTGAGCGTGGGGTCGCCCGTCGGCCCAGGCCCGAGATTCGTCGCCGTGATCGTGAACGACGCGGCTTGCCCGCGAGTAAAAATGTTGGGCGAGTGCGTCATGGGAGTGGCCGTGAGCGAAATATCGGGTAGAGTCTGGGTAAGGTTGACGCACCAGGTTCCGACCGTTTCGCCACCTAGGTTCTCCGTCAGGTCCTGCTTGTAGAGCGCCCAGGTCCCGATGTTGTTGGCATTATTGAATGTCGAGAGGAGTCCGCCGCCTTGCGGCTGGGCGAAGACAAAGTTGGCGGGAGCAGGCACCAGCCAGATACGGAAGCCGGAGCTGGTCATGGCGAAAGGACCTGAACTCAGGCTCCCGCCTACCGATGGGGAGCCGTCTTGGAAGGTGAGGTTCAGGCCGCTGACCGTGCTGGCGCCGCCGACTGCGGAAAAGAAGTCGATGGCATCGGCTTGAGCGCCGCCGGGAGCGACCACGAGCGAGGCAAAGACGTTGGGTTGGTTGGAGGAGTAGTTGTCCAGGCCCAGCGTAACTTTGTTGGTAGTTCCAGGCAGGCCGGTCACAAAGATATTGGAGGGGTAAGGTGAGGACGGTCCCGTTGGCAGCGGACTGGTGATGGGGCCCTGGTTGCAATAGGAATAGGTCGGGCTGTTGATGGTTTCGACCGTGTGGCGGTTGACGATCTGGTTGAGGTGGGCACTGCTGCTGGCGCCGAAATTGGTAGTGCCGTTGTACGTGGCCGTGATGCTGTTGGCTCCCTCAATCAGTTGAAACGGGGTCGAGGTGCTGGTGGTTACGGTGGCCACATTCTGGCTGCCGTTGAAATGTACGTTGCCAGTGCCCAAGGTCGTGACACCGTTGACGGTGGAGGCGGAGAAGGTCACGGTGCCTTCGTTGATCTGTCTGCCGGCGGTTTGGGTATCCGTGACAACGGCGGTGAAAGTGACGGCGTCCTCCGACGTTCCGTTGGCCGCGATGAAGGAAGGATTCTCGCTGGAAGACAGCGCGGTGGATGTGGCATCGCCGCTAGTGAGCGAAAAATTGATGCACCATCCGCCCACGCTTCCGGTTTCTCCGAGGGCCAGATTCGCGGCGAAGAGCTGCCAGGTCCCGTTGGGGTTGGATCCGCCGAACTCGCTGGTAAGGGTGCCGGGCCCAGGGAAACCCTGGGTGCCACCCAAAGGCGCGGCGACAACGAACGGATTGGGCGCCTGCTCGGAGGTTGGAATATTATCGCAGGAAGCGGCGTGGCAGAACGCCGTGGGGTTGGTCGTGTTGTTGGCGGCGGTAGGCTTGTAGGTACCGCTGGCGAGCGTGACGCTCCCGCTGAAAGGCACCTGGCCGCTGGCGGAGTCCGCGAAGACTAAGCCCACGCTGGAGACCGAGTGGCCGCCGCCCGCAAGGGACATAAAGTCCAGGCTATGTCCATTGGGGCCGACCAGCATCAAGGCCATGCCCTCTGGGCTGGTGTGCCCGTAATTGTTCAGGTAGATCGTGGCGGCATTGATCAAACCGGTTTGTCCAGTGACGAAGATCTCGGAAGCATACGGGCTGGCCGGCGCGCCGTCGGTTTCGGTACCGGTCTCGCCCGGTCCCGGTATCGTGATCAAGCCGGTATTGCAGAATCCCACGGTGCCCGCCGGCGGAGAGGACTGCGCCGTGGAGTGATTGTTGACTACCTGGGTAACCGAGGGACTAGTGCTTCCCAGGAACGAGCCCGATCCACTGTAGACGGCAGTAAGCAGGTGTACCCCCTCCGTCGAAAACGAGGCTGTACAGGTGGCTTGTACGCTGCCGCTAACCAAGCTCACACTCTGGGACCCGCAACCCGCGATGGTGGACGCTCCATCTTTGAATGCGACGGTTCCCCCGCTCACGGTGTTGGGCGTGACAGTGGCCGTGAGGGTAGTTTGGTTGGAAGGGGTTAACGTGAAGGAGGGATTAGTCCCGGACTGAAGGCTGGTGTTAGTCCCGGTGCTGGACGCGCTCCAACTGATCTGCACCGACCAGGCAGGGCCGCCGGATGTCCCGATGGAAGCTGTGGTTGGAGTGCCCTGTGGTCCTGCGCCAAGGTCCGCAGTGTTAAACATGTATAACTTCCAAGGGATCGAACCGTTGGAGGCGAAGTTCGCCGTGCTTTGGGAGATAGCCGGCGAGTTGACCAAGGCGAAAGTCTGACTGCCTGCCGGACCGGCATTGACGCCTGACGGCGCGGGGGAAGGGAAAGGGCCGACGGTGACGGCGCCGCTCGCAACAAACGGCTTATAAGTGCCGCTGACATAATCGCTACATTTATTGCCGCTCACCCCCCAGGTGTTGGCGCCGCTGTCCTGGGAGGTGAAGGTCAAATTGGTGAAATCGGTGGTCGCTTCCTGGTTGGAGTTGCCGCATCCCTCGGCGTAGAATACGATGTTCTTGCCGTTTGGTGCTACCAACATGATGCCGAAATCGCCGGCAATCGGGGTGACTCCTTGGTTGTGGGTGGTGAAGTTGTTGATGGTGACGGTAATCCCGGTCACCGTACCAGCGACGCCCGAGACCGACAGGGCTGCTCTGCCCGTTCCATACTCGCTCATTGGGCCGGTGCCGGTGTCCACCCAGGTAATTTGCCCGACAGCGGGAGTGCAGGTGGTGACATTGCTGGCGGTATTGCACGTCTGAGCGTGCAACTGGCGGGCGCCCCCGGCGAGACCCAAAATCAGAACCCCAAAAGCGGAAAGAAAATGACTGAACTTTGACACGACTTGTTCCCCCTCCTCCGAACGGTACCCAGGCATACGTCCACCTGGTGATCAAGTCCCAGATGTGATCATATGCGGTGATCTACCGCCAACCTTGCGGTGGTTAGAAATCATACTATCACAGCCGCCTGCAATCGGTATAGAAAAACCTTTGGAATGTTGGGGTTTGCAATAAAGCCGCTTATCCCTTTGAATTTGCAACATTTTGGGGGATTTCTACTTGTAAGACGGGTAGCGGTGCATGTGTACCGGTACTCACGAAAATTCATGTTGGGAGGAACAACATGGGTGCCGAACAGCCTACATCGGAATGATCCTGATCGTACCCTAGACCTTCGCGCCGGTGTGGTGGGCACTTTGCGCAGGCCAGTGACCGGTCCCAGAAACCCAACGCTCATTCAGCTTGATCGAGAATTTGTAAGAATTAATACTATTTGAGGGGCGCCGGTACCAAGCCACCGTCTGGATCGGTAACCCATTGGAATTCGCGGCAGTTAGGACGAATCTGCCGCCCCTGGGCAGGATTTGATTTTCTCTTACTTGATTATGCAAATTTCTTCTTGTGTGCCGGACAGGCGCTGTAGTACGCTTGTCAAGCGGTTGCCTTCGGGCCCGCAATCATTCTCGATCTGGATCCAGCACAGGAGGAAAACGCATGGGAGGCAGTCAGCCTTACGTAGGAATGATCATCATCGTAGGTTTCAACTTCGCGCCGGTAGGGTGGTCGTTGTGCCAAGGTCAGCTTGTACCGATCTCGGAGAACGACACGCTTTTTAACTTGATTGGCACCACCTTTGGAGGTGACGGCAGCCAGACCTTCGCGCTGCCGAACCTGCAAAGCCGCGTAGCGCCCCACGCCAGTAGCAGCCTGCTCTTAGGCGAGGCCGCCGGCGCCGAAACGGTAACCCTGACCACCAACCAGATCCCGGCGCACAACCATGTGGCAGTGGTCTCCAGCGGGACCCAGAGCAGCGCCATTCCAAACAACAACGTCCTGGCGAGCGGGCCACTGACGTATACCAACACCGGCTCGCAAAACGCCACTTTGGCGAACGGTACCTTGTCGACGGCTGGAGGAAACCAGCCGCACTCCAATATCAAGCCCTACCTCTGCCTCAACTTCATCATCTCCCTGTTCGGTATTTTCCCCACCCCGACATAGGACGCAAGGTGAGTGAATTCAAGCCAAGCCAAGATCAAGGAGAAAGATTAAAATGTCACAACCATTTATGGCCCAAATCATGATGGTCTCGTTCAGTTTCGCGCCCAGAAATTGGGCCCTCTGCAACGGGCAACTTATGGCCATCAACCAGAATCAAGCGCTCTTCTCGCTGCTCGGAACCACCTACGGTGGCAATGGGCAAACCACTTTCGCATTGCCCGACCTGCGAGGGAGAATCCCCAACGGCTTCGGCGCAAACTACACCTTAGGCGAGCTCGGAGGAGTTTCCAGCGTCACCGTAAATATCTCCCAGCTTCCTGCCCACAACCATGCTTGGAACGCCAACAACACACTGGGCTCGAGTGGCTTCGACGCCAACACTGTGCTGGGAGGAGGCGCCATGTACGCAGCCTCTCCCCTGGATTCGGCCATGCTGCCGGCAGCGGTGTCGAGCATTGGCGGGAACCAGCCGCACGAGAACATGATGCCTTACCTGGTTCTGAACTATTGCATCGCGTTGCAGGGTATTTTTCCGTCTCAGAACTAGGCCTTTGGAGAATCGAGGAGAAACATATGGCTGATCCTTTTGTTGGACAAATCGCGCTGTTTGGCTTCAATTTCGCGCCCAAGGGTTGGGCTTTCGCTGCAGGGCAGTTAATGCCCATTTCGCAGAATACCGCTCTGTTCTCGCTTCTGGGCACCAACTATGGCGGCGATGGAAAGAGCACCTTCGGCTTACCGAACCTACGAAACGGCCTGACGCCGATCGGGGCCGGTCAGGGTCCCGGCTTATCTCAGTACTTCATCGGCGAGACCGGTGGAAGCGAGACCGTCACGCTGCTCACCTCGGAAATGCCAAGCCACAACCACCTGATCGGTGTGAACAACCAAACCGCTAATTTCACGGCCCCGGCACAGGCCCTTCTTTCCGATGGCAAAAACACCTTCAAGGCATACCTCCCGGCGGGCACGGCATTCAATCAACAACTGAAGCCAGCCGCGATCGGTATTGCCGGCGGCGGCCAACCGCACGAAAACCGGCAACCATTCCTCACCTTGAACTTCTGCATCGCGCTACAGGGTGTGTTCCCCGCCCGGGGCTAGTGCGGCTCTTTCGTTGGTCCGAGCAGGCCGACCAGGGGNNCGGGCCAGGGGGCCCGCCCCACAAAGGAGTTACCGGGAGACGGCGGTCACTAAGCCGCTTCCGGGCGGCCGTTCCATCAACCACGTCACTGGATTCTCTTCGATCAACCGGAACCCCATCCTCTGGTACAACGCCTTGGCACGATTGGTGACCATCACGTGCAGCCTGATCGGCTTCCGCATCAAGTCACCCTCGGTACCGAGGGCCCGGATCAGCACAGTCCCGATTCCCGCGCTGCGGTGCCGCTTCAGAATGGTAATGTCCACCAGGTGATGGACCTCCGGCCCACGGTCGACAATCAGCCTTCCCACCGGCCGATCGTCCAACATGATGATGCCGTGATCGGCGTTCGGAAACTGCGCGGCGTACGAACCACGCTGCCCGTCGATTTGCATCTTCAGCACGGATTCCCGGATGTTCGGATCCCAGAGCTCGGCGTGAAGCTGCTCGTAAAAGGTCTCGTAAGCGAGCTGGTACAGGAACAGCTCATCCTGCGGCATGGCCGGACGAAGGTAGAGTGACATGCGGTCAGGCTCCCACCGTGAGCGGCGCTACGGTCTCCAGCCAGCCCGAGAGCAGGTGATGCAGTTGCCGCTGGTACTCTTCGATGGTGTCGAAAGTGGCATGCGGCTGGCTGTTATCCGCATCCAGTTTCCCTTTCAGTTCGAGGACGCCGGGCTCCACTTGATGCGGCAGGAGAGGCTTCTTGAATAGCACTGCTACTGCCTGCATGGGCAGGTTGGGATCTGCTACGCACTTCGAAGCCAAGGCATAATCGCGCTCAAAATTCTTTTCCGGCGGTCCCCAGGTGTCCTCCAGCACCTGAATGTAATACCGGCAGGCGCGGATGTTATCGCTGATGGCCGACTGGTACGGCCGTTTGTCAAACGTCGTCATGGGGAGGGCGACCGAGACGAACAGAACGCCTCGGGGCATCGCATGCGCCTCGTTAAAGCTGCTCATCGCCTTATAGAAGGCCGACCGCTCCTCTTCCAGATCCCCTGCGGGGGCGCAGAAGATCCGGTGCATGATGTAGGACATAGAAGAGCATACTAGCAGTTCGTTAACTGCCAGGTCCAGTCGCGCCCTCCATCGGAATCCGCAAAAGGAGGCCGGGGTTCTCGCCGAGTCCCGGGGCTCCGCCCGTCATCCCGCGACAAACCCGAGCGCAGGCTTGGCGTAACTGGTGATCCGCGGAATCGTCCGCACCAGTTCCGGGTATTCCAGCCCGTACCAGGTGGCCAGCGTGGCCGCGTATTGATCCTTCGATTGCGACGGCCGGAAAACCCCTTTGCCAGTCACATCGTCCGGTCCGCCAGGCGATAGCACCGGGAACCGTCCATAAACATCGCCGCCGAGCACCGAGCCGCCCAGCACGAGTTGGTGGCCGCCCCACGCCGCTTCGGTACCCGAACTTCGATTCGGCTGGAGGGTCCGGCTGTACTCGGAATCGGTGAAGGTGGTGACGTTCTGGGAGATGCCCATCTCCTCCGTGGCGCGGTAGAATGCGGCCATTCCGGCGCTCAGTTCTTTCAACAATGCGGCGTGCGGCTCGAGTTGCATGGCGCGAGTGGCGAACCCGCCGAGGCTGCAGAAGAAGACCTGATTGCCCATCCCAAACTGCCGGCCCGCCTTCAACAGACCGGCTACCTGATACAACTGCGCTCCGAGGCCGGTCTCCGGAAATGCGGTTCGCAAACTGGCGGCGGCCCTTGCCATCTCCGGCGCCAGGCGGGCGCGATCCTGGGAAGGCAACGCTACGCCGGGAGCCAGCATCGCGAGGCCGGTCGTTTGATTCCCCGTTCTGCGGCTTTCGGCCAGAGGATTCGGAAATCCCGTGTAGACCGGGCTGGGCTGCTGCGGCGCGGCGGCCGTCAATGCGCCAGGCACCTTACGCACCAGGTCGCCGACCTCGGGCAGGGCATTCAAAATGTCCTTCATAACCGAGCCCTCACCCAGTCTGGCCACCCCGGCCGACTCCGCCGCCCATCCAGGCAGGGCGTAGCCCGGCCTCAGATATCTCAGCGAGGGATCGATGCTGGGAGCCCCATCGGCACTGCCGACATTGCCGACAACGGCCATCGTTCCCGACTGGAACAACGGCTGCAACTCCGACAGCGAGGGGTGAAACCCATACTCCTCCTGGCCCGCGGCCGTGCGGACGCGGAGCAATTCATCCGCTGCGATCGCCAGTTCCCCTCGCGCAGCCGCGTAGGACGCGTACTGGAAAAGTGGGACGATCGTGTTGTTTGCATCGTTGCCCCCAAACAAGTAGATGCATACCAGGGCACGACCGTTGGAGCGGGCCGCGTTTGCCTTCTGCGCGCCCAGACCTCCAAGAACCGCTCCCATTCCTGCCGTAGTCATGGTCCTCCAGGCGGTTTCCAGGACAGACCTCCGTGTGAATTTCGCGCGTGTGTGGTTCACGATATTGTCCTTTCGAGGGGGAAGGAGTGCTTGTGCGGGGCGACCAAAACACCTGAGTTCGGTGAAGTCCCAGGCTCCCCCGCAAGTCTTCCCTCGACTCGTTCCAGACGATTGTACTATAATATTCCTAAATGTCTAGGAAAAAGGAAGGCCAACGAACGGCGCTCAACGACCTTCTCTGGCGAAGGGTCGACGAGATTCTGGAGAACAGCGGGGAACGGCGCTCCGAGCTGTGGAAACGGATTCAGCGGAACAAGAACACCTATACCAACTGGACCAAGCGCCGCACGATGCTGCAAATCTCTGATTTAGAGGAACTTGCGGATGCATTGGGAGTGCCGGCGAGCGACCTCCTCCGGTCTCAGCATACCAACGAGGTTCGTATTCAATTACCACAG
>PMTT01000180.1:16897-43511 GCA_003167275.1 Bryobacterales bacterium
CCCGGCGTCCGGCGATTCTCCTCACCGTCCCCGCAACCGGTCCGCATGCACGCGTACCGCATCCGTGCCCGCATAATTGGGCGTCAGCAGAACATACGCATCGTACATTTCCACCGCCTTCGGAATGTTCCGCGCCACCTCGTACGCCTGCGCCAGATCGAGATACGTCGGGGCATACGAGGGGTCCAGCCGGATCAACTCGGCCCCCTGACGCTCCACGTCGCTCATCATCCCCAGTAACCGGTCCACATGCAGCAGACTCCAGCGCGTTCCCACCGATCGCGGATTGTACGCCACCGCCTTTTCCAGGTACGGCCGAGCCCCCTTCAGGTCTCCCGCCGCGATGTATTGGGACGCAATCTGGAACGGAGGCAGCGCCCATTCCGGGGTCAGCTTGGCCGCCATATCGAAAGCCTGCCGCGCCTCTTTCGCGCGATTGAGCTTCCCCAAGGCGACTCCCAACGCATTGTACGCGCAGGCGAATCCGGGATCGAGCTTGATCGCGGCCTGCAGGGTGACAACCGCCTCCGCGAACTGCCGCTGGGCAATCTGCAGCCGGCCGCGGCAGAAGATCTGGCGCGCTTCCAGTCCCTGGTCGTTGGGACGCAGCATCTTGAGCCGCTCGTACGCGTCCACCGCGCCTTCGAGCAGCAGACGCTTCGGACCGGTCGCCGTGGATTGGACGTAATCCCCCACGCAGGCCTGGCCGATTCGCTCCAGCGTGGCGGTCAGCAGGCTGGTGGCGGCAGCCTGTTCGCCTGCTGGAAACGTGTTGCTGCGGTAGAACTCCCACGCGCCATCCGGCCCCAACACCCGGCCTGCATCCAGACGCGCTTTCAGTTGCGTGACGAGGCTGGGCGGCGCCGGGGCAATCCGCACGTTGGCCGGCACGTTGCCCAGGGTGACAGTCCCCTGGAGCGTGGACCCATCCGTAAAGTCCGCCGAGAGCGTATGCGGCCCTGGGACCAGCGCGTCGATTCGCAGAGTCCCCGCGGGGCGGATCTTGCCGCGAAAGATGTTGTCGATGTACAGAGCGCTGTTCACCGGGCCGTTGACATCCATGGTCACTGTGCGCACGGCGGGGGGCGCGGAATTGGGCGCCAGTGCGATAGCCACCTGCGCGTCGAACGTGCCGCCCACGCGTGGATGCTGCAGGGAATTGGTCAATTCCGGAACGCGCCGCGACAGGTAGTCGATGGCCTCGGAGGCCCTGATCACGTGATCGCCGTCGCGGTCGGCCGCGCCGTTCAGCCCTTCCAGCAAGGCGTGCGTGAACGCGCCGTGGCCGCCGCCCCACCTCTGGTCCTCGTAGGACAGCTCGCTCGGCTTGTTGGAAAGAAGCTTCAGAAAGGACCGGTCGCCCTGCCCGATCTTGGCCAGCGACTCGTCGGCACGGCTCGGCGTGGTGGGGGCAAAGGTGGACCAGCCGAGCCGCCCGGTGTGGCATGCGTCCGTGACCAACACCACCAGGTTGGCTCGCAGGCGGTTGCTCAGCGTGCGGTCGACCTCTTGAAAGGCCAGGGCCGTGGCGTGCAGGTTTTGGGGGTCGGAGTCGTAAGCCACGAAGTACCCTTCGTCCTGGTCGTCCAGCAAAGCGTGCCCGGAGAAGAAGACATATACGATGTCCTCCGGTCGCGCCGAGGCGACCAGCCACGTATCCAGGGCGGCGCGGATCTCCGCCAGCGTGGCATTTTCGTTTTCGAGGAACCGGATGTGGTCGGCCGGAAGGGCGCCGCCCGCGTAGGTGCGGAGGAACGCGGCAAAGTCCTCCGCGTCTCGATGCGCGTAATGCAATTGGGCCGCCGGCGGCAGGTATTCGTAGGCAGAGATGCCGACCACGACGGCCCAGCGGGTTCCACGGTCCTTCAGCGGATTGGAGGGCCCGACCGCTTCGATGCGAAGGTCGCGCGTCTGCGCAAATAGTATGCAGGCCAGCCCGGCAACCGCCGCAAGCGCGAGAGTCGATCGCATAGCGTGATGATACCAGTAGGACAGACCATCGTATTTTGTGGTCTGTCTCTTTTCTTTGTGGTCTGTCTTCTTCGGCCCACACCCGACCCTACAGCGACCGCAGGAAGTTCAGAAGATCCTGCTTCTGGCTTGGCGTGAGGGCCTGGAAGTTGCCAATCACCGCATGAGCTTCCGACCCCGGGCTATCGTGTTGCTGAATCGCATCCAGCAGATCCCTGCTACGTCCGTCGTGCAGCAGGAAGAGGCGATCTCCAAGGCCCCAGAGCGGCGCTGTGCGCCATTCGTCACCTTGGGCCAAGCCCTGCGAAACACCGTCCGCCAGGCCTTGACCCATCCGGTGAATCGCGAGATCGGAGTACAGGTTCGCATTCTGCCGGCTCAAGGCCGCGAAGGAGGAATTCCCGGTCTGCAGCGTCGGAGTGTGGCACAGCGTGCAGCCGGCGCTGTCGAACAGCGCCCGCCCATTGTCGATGAAAGCACTGGTAGGAGTAGGTGCAGGCGGTGCCAGGAAACGCATGAAGAGCGATTGCAGATCGATATCGGAGGGCGTGCCGTTGGTGAGGTTCGCGTGGTCCTCAGGCAGCGTCGTGGATGCGCAGTTTGTGTCTTCTTCCCGCTCCTGAGCAGATCAACCGGCTGGCCTCGCGCCTGCAGGGTTTTGTGAAAAACCAGAAGCGCTTCCTGAGCGACATCGCGCACGAACTGTGCGCCCCCATCGCGCGCATTCCGTTCGCCCTCGGCATTCTGGAGCAGAAAACCGAGGAGGCCCAACGGTCGCACGTGGCCGTATTGTATGAAGAGATTCAGGAGATGTCGGGGTTGGTCAACGAGCTCCTTTCGTTCTCCCGTGCTGGCCTGCATGCGGAGTCCGTGCCGTTGACGGCGGTGGATGTCGCGGCCTTGGTGCAACGGACCGTGGCGCGCGACACTCCCCCGGGCGGGTCGATCTCAGTGGTGGTCGCTCCCGGTATCGCAGTGTTAGCCAACGAACCGCTGCTCCAGCGGGCCATCTCCAATCTCCTGCGCAATGCCATCCGCTACGCCGGCGACCACGGCCCGATCACGATTACAGCCGCGCGCCAAGGCCACGAAACCTCGATCACGGTTGCCGACTGTGGTCCGGGGTTGCCCGAAAGCGAGCTCGAAGAGGTCTTCGCCCCCTTCTATCGACCCGAATCGGCCCGCACCCGCGAGACGGGCGGCGCAGGTTGGCCATTGTCCGAACGTGTATCGAAGCCTGCCGCGGTACCGTGACCTGCCACAACCGAACCCCGTCAGGCTTGGAAGTGACCATCCGCCTGCCGGCGCCGTAGGGTATGCTTTAGCTTTCCCCGCCAAACGCGTTTGCGCGCAAAACACGGTGACAGGCAGCGCTGCCGACGGCACAAAGCGCGCCTTTGGACCGCGAAGCCCTCTCACCAGGTCTTGCGAGGACAGCAACCCCTTCCAACGCGAGGCCGGAAGAACCTTGGTACGATCGGATCAGGAGCCTTCTCATGACCGTCCAACTGAATTGGCCGCAGGACGTGGTTTCCCGCCTCTCCGAAGAGGCCCGGGAAAAGGGGCTTTCTCTGGACACCTATCTATTACAAGCCGTTCTTCACGAGAAGCTCGCCGATGGAACCGCACTCGCTGACAACCCTTTGCAGCCCAAGACACCCGAGGAGACGGGCCAGAGCATACACGACCTTCATAAAGGTCGCAGGTCGAATCTGCCCATGATGAAAGGCACAGTCATCGGTTCCCTCAGCCGGCGAGACATCTACGATGATCGCGGATGAGTTCGTTCCGTAACCGGACAATTCCCAGCGCAACGGGTTTTCCAGTTGGTCCGCGAAGCATTTCGGTCCTGATACTGAGGACCTTGATCGGCCAGAGCGGCCAACCTCGCCCCTCGTCCTTACGCTTCTCTGATGTATCATAGGCAATCGCCCTATCCTCATGAGGCTGCCGCGTGTGTACCCGATTCTCGACACCGCTTCGCTCGAAGTCCGCGGTATTTCGCTTTGCACCGCCGCCGCGGCGTTCCTCGAAGGCGGCGCGGCCATCCTGCAGATCCGCCACAAGGGCCACTGGAGCCGCGATTTCTTCGAATCCGCCAGACAAGTCGCGCGCCTCTGCCGCGAGGGTGGCGTGGACCTCATCGTCAACGATCGCGCCGATTTCGCCATGCTCCTCGAAGCCGGCCTCCACGTCGGCCAGGACGATCTCTCTCCGCGCGACGCCCGCAAACTCATGGGGCCGGACGCCGTCATCGGCTTCTCCAGCCATAGCGCCAGCCAGCTTGCCGCAGCCGGCGGCGAGCCCGTAGATTACGTGGCGCTCGGACCCGTCTTCGGCACCGCGTCCAAACGCAATCCCGACCCGGTGGTCGGTGTCGACGAGGTGCGGCGCTGCCGTACCCTGCTGGAACAGCCGCTGGTCGCGATCGGCGGCATCACTCGCGACAATGCTCTCGAAGTTCTCAACGCCGGCGCCGATTCCGTGGCGGTCATCGCCAGCCTGCTGCCGGGTCCCGATGGCCCGCCCCCCACGGCTCAATCTCTTCGTCAACGGATGGAAGAATGGCAACAACTCGTGAAAACGGCTTAGTCAAAGGCCTCGGCCTGATGTCGTCCACCACCCTGGTGATGGGATCGATGATCGGCTCCGGCGTGTTCATCGTGGCGGCGGACATTTCGCGCCAGGTGCAGTCGCCTGGACTGCTGATTATGACGTGGGTGGTCACTGCCATCCTCACCCTGACGGCAGCTCTGAGTTACGGCGAACTGGCCGCCGCGATGCCCCACGCCGGGGGCCAGTACATCTACCTGCGCGAAGCGTTCGGCCCGCTGTACGGCTTCCTGTACGGCTGGACCTTATTCATGGTGATTCAGACCGGCACTATCGCCGCGGTGGCCGTCGCTTTCGCCAAGTACACCGGCGTATTCTTCCCCTGGATCTCCGGGCAGAACTATCTTTTGGGCAGCGGCAAGGTCGGGATCACCACCCAGCAACTGCTGGCGATCCTGATGATCGTGTTCCTCACGGCGTTGAACACGCGCGGGATTCGCACCGGTGCGTTAGTGCAAAATGTATTCACGATCGCCAAGATCGCGGCGCTGGTGGGCCTGGTGGGCATCGGATTCTTGGTCGGCCGCAACGCCGAAGCGGTGGCCAACAACTTCAACGATTTCTGGCGCGGCTCGAATTGGAGCTTCGAAACCGTGCGCCTCGTGGGCGTCGCCATGGTCGGGTCGCTGTTCTCGTCGGATGCCTGGAACAACGTCACCTTCACCGCCGGCGAGGTGCGAAATCCCCGGCGCAACCTGCCGCTCTCGCTGGGGCTGGGCGTGCTGATCGTTTCGGCCCTCTACATCGCCTCGCAGTTTGTGTACCTCAACGTGTTGACGTTCCCCGAGATCCAGCACGCCGACCAGGACCGCGTGGCCACCGCGGCCGCATTGAAGATGCTCGGACCGATCGCCGTCCAGGTGATGGCCGCCGCTATCATGATCTCCACCTTCGGCTGCGTGAACGGCCTGGTGCTCTCGGGCGCCCGCGTGTACTATGCGATGGCCAAGGACAAGCTGTTCTTCCGCAGGGCCGGCGAACTCGATCCGGTTAACCATGCGCCGGTTTTCTCGCTGGGCGTGCAATGCATCTGGGCGGTCCTGCTCACCCTGAGCGGCAGCTACAATGACCTCCTGGATTATGTTATCTTTGCCGTACTGCTCTTCTACATTCTGACGATTGCGGGCCTGTTCGTGCTCCGTCGCACACAGCCCAACCTGGAGCGGCCGTACAAGGCCTTTGGATACCCGGGGCTGCCGGCGGCGTACATGGTGGCGGCGGGCCTGATTGAGATTTTGCTGTTGCTGTACAAACCGAACTACACGTGGCCGGGACTCATCATCGTTCTGCTGGGCCTGCCCGTTTACTTCATCTGGCGAGGAAAAGCGACCGTATGAGCCTGTTTGCGACGAAATCACTCGAACGAATCAAGGCAGAATCCGAAGGCGGCGAACATCACCTGAAGAAAACTCTGGGACCGGTCAACCTGATCGCGCTGGGGATCGGGGCGATTATTGGGGCGGGGTTATTTTCCCTGACCGGCATTGCCGCCGCCGATTACGCCGGCCCGGCAGTCGTCCTCTCCTTCGTGGTCGCCGCGATCGGCTGCGCGTTCGCGGGGATGTGCTACAGCGAATTCTCCACGATGATTCCGATCGCGGGCAGCGCGTACACCTACGCTTACGCCACCATGGGCGAGTTGCTGGCCTGGATCATCGGTTGGGATCTGGTCCTGGAGTATGCGGTGGGAGCGGCGACGGTGTCGGTAAGCTGGTCGAGCTACGTGCAAAAGCTGTTGCACATGTATGGAGTCACGTTGCCGGTCAGTCTGACCCACTGTCCGTGGGATACGACACCAGGCCTCATCAATCTTCCGGCGGTGTTGGTCGTCCTCGCGATCTCGTGTCTGCTGATCATCGGGATTTCGGAATCGGCGCGAGTCAATGCGGTGATCGTCGTGTTGAAGGTGACCGTCGTCATCGTGGTCATTTGCGTCGGCTTCGGCTTTATCAACAAGGCCAACTACACGCCCTTCATTCCGGACAATACGGGCACCTTCGGCGAGTTCGGATATAGCGGCATCATGCGGGCCGCGGCGGTCATCTTCTTCGCATACATCGGGTTTGATGCCGTCTCGACCGCCGCCCAGGAGGCCCGGAGGCCACAGCGCGACATGCCTATCGGGATTATCGGATCTCTGTGTGTGTGCACCGTCCTGTACATCCTGTTCGCGCACGTGTTGACCGGCATGGTTCCCTATCGCACGTTCCATGGCGATGCATCACCCGTCGCGACGGTGATTGCGCTGTTCCCGTCGGCGGCACTCCAGACCACCATCGTGATTGGAATCATCTGCGGATATACCTCGGTGATTCTGGTCATGCTGCTAGGGCAGTCACGGGTGTTTTACTCGATGTCCCGCGACGGCCTGCTGCCAGCCGTCTTCTCCGATATCCATGCCCGATTTCAGACGCCCTATCGCTGCAATCTGATCTTCATGATCTTTGTTTCGCTGTTCTCTGGCTTCCTGCCGATCTCCAAACTGGGAGAAATGACCAGTATCGGCACGCTACTCGCGTTTGTGATCGTCTGCATCGGCATCATCATCATGCGGAAGACGAATCCCAACGCGCCGCGTCCCTATCGAACGCCCCTGGTGCCGCTCGTACCCATCCTCGGAGTGCTGGTGTGCTTCGCGATGATGGCTTCTCTCGACCTTTTGACGTGGATCCGGCTGGTGGTCTGGCTGGCAATCGGTTTAACCATCTACTTCCTGTACAGCCGCCACCACAGCCACTTACACATAGACACCGAGAAAGGCGTCAAGAAGCGGTAACTTCCCGGCCTGTCGCGTGGTGTAGGACAGGCCTCCTGGCCTGTCTCTTGCCAGTAGCACAAGCTTCCAGTCCTGTGTCTGGAGTTTGGCAGCTTGTGGGGCAGGCAATCTTGCCTGCAGCCGGCTTTCAGCCGGCTCTAGCCATTGGCGCCAGCGGCCGGTCGAAGCACTAAACTAACCCCGGCATCTGTACCGCTGGGCGAAGGGAAATCAAGATGAGCCTGTTTGCAACCAAATCCGTCGACCGCATCATGCAAGAATCGGCGGACAGCAAGCACCAATTAAAGCGCACCCTGGGCCCGGCCCAGCTCATCGCGCTCGGCATCGGCGCCATCATTGGCGCCGGGTTGTTTTCGTTGACGGGGGTGGCGGCCGCTCAGAACTCCGGTCCCGCGGTGGCCCTCTCCATGGTGATCGCCGCCATCGGCTGCGCGTTCGCCGGCCTCTGCTACAGCGAGTTCTCCTGCATGATCCCCGTGGCGGGCAGCGCCTACACCTACGCCTACACCACGCTCGGCGAATGGATCGCCTGGATCATCGGGTGGGACTTGGTGCTGGAGTACGCGGTGGGCTCCTCCACCGTCTCCATCAGTTGGTCGGCATACGTGGTCTCGCTGCTCCACACCTTCGGCATCAACCTGCCCGCTCAATGGGTGGCCGGCCCGTTCGAGGCCGTGAAACTGCCGGACGGTACCATGGTGCAGGGATACGCCAATATCCCGGCCGTGATCGTGGTCTTCCTGATTTCCATGCTGCTGATGCTGGGGATCAAGGAATCGGCGCGCACCAACGCAGTGATCGTGGTGATCAAGCTGGCGGTGGTGCTGGTGTTCATCGGGGTGGGCTGGTCGTACATCAACCGCGCGAACTACACCCCGTTTATTCCGGACAACACCGGCGAGTTTGGTCATTTCGGTATCAGCGGCCTGATGATGGGGGCGGGAACGATATTCTTCGCCTATATCGGCTTCGATGCCGTTTCCACGGCCGCCCAGGAATGTAAGAACCCGCAGAAGGATATGCCCATCGGCATCATCGGTTCGCTGGCTGTCTGCACGGTGCTGTATATCCTCTTCGCCCTGGTGCTCACCGGAATGGTCCCGTATAAAGAACTCGGCGTGGCCGCCCCGGTGGCGCTGGCGATCGACAAGACGCCCTACCTGTGGATGAACAACCTGGTGAAGTTCGGGATTATCTGCGGCTTCACGTCGGTGATTCTGGTGATGCTGCTGGGGCAATCCCGCGTGTTTTACTCGATGTCGCGGGACGGCCTGGTGCCCAAGGTCTTCTCCGACATCCACCCCAAATTCCAGACGCCCTGGCGTTCGAACCTGCTGTTCTTCTTCTTCGTCTCACCGTTCTCGGCGTTCCTCCCGCTGAGCATCGTAGGCCACATGACCAGCATCGGGACACTGTTCGCATTTGTGATCGTGTGCGCCGGCGTGTGGGTGATGCGGGTGAAGAATCCGAACCAGCCGCGGCCTTTCAAGACGCCGTTGGTCCCCCTGGTGCCGATCCTGGGAATCGGAGTCAATTTCGCCCTGATGTATTCGCTGGGCTGGTCGAACTGGCTGCGCCTGGTCGTCTGGCTGGTGATCGGGCAGGCGATTTACTTCGGCTACGGGCGTGCCCATAGTCACCTGCGTGTGGGCGGCCACACTGTCAGCAAGTAGGGGCGAATCGATGTGGTGGATGGGGCAGCTAAGGAGTTCTCGGGAAATCCTCACCGGGCAACCGTGGCGACCGAGCCGCGACCGTCATCAGGGAGCGGTTGCTGGCAGCCGAGCAGCCAAATCCCGAAGGCACTTAAGCTCGCGGTGGCTGCCCGTCATTCTCCTATTGGCATCCGCCGCGTACGCGCAACAGGCGCAGAACCCATCCCCCATGGTGGAGCACACCCGAGCACACCAGCGACTGCGGGAAGAGACCCCGCCCGGCCGGCGGGAGAAGCTGGATCTCGGCACGCTGTTCATACCGGCCGGCTTGAAGGCGAAAACTGGCGTCCCGGTGCTCCTCTTCTTCCACGGTGGGACCTGGTTGCCCGAGGAGGCTGCCGCCCGAAACCGTATCGCCGTGATCAGCATTCAGGCAGGCGCGGGTTCCGGGACCTACGCCCGCCTGTTCGACGATCCCAAGCGCTTTCAGAGCCTGCTGGAGGATGCCGAGGCGAAGGCGCGAGTCCGCTTTGGCAGCGTGATGCTCGGCGGGTGGAGCGCGGGGTGCGGCGCGGTGCGCCAGATTCTTAAGACGCCCGAATCCTATGCGCGGGTCTCCGGAGTGCTCCTGATCGATGGAATGCATACCGACTACGCGGACGGCAAACCGGGGCCGCTCGAATCCAAGATCGATCCCGACAATCTGCAGATCTGGCTGCAACTGGGCCGCGACGCCATGGCGGGGCGGAAGCGCATGGTCGTGACGCATTCCGAGATTTTCCCGGGCACCTACGCCAGCACAACGGAGACGTCCGATTACCTCGTTGGCCAACTAGGTGTGAAGCTCCGCCCCGTGCTGAAGTGGGGCCCCATGGGATCGCAGCAGCTCAGCGAGGCGACCGCCGGCCGGTTCCGCCTGCTGGGTTTCGCCGGAAACTCCGCCCCAGACCATGTGGACCAGTTGCATTCTCTGCCCGTCTTCCTCAAATGGTTACATTAGCCTGGTGCGACAACCGCTTCGAATCTTCGCAGCCATTGGGCACTGCCACACACGATCTCAGTTCTCGATTGGCGCCCTTTCCGCGGAGTCGATAACGAGGACTGGAACCTGGTCCTTCGTCGCCACAAGCGTGAGGCCAAGTTGCTGTCCGATTGCCGCATAGATTGAAACACCCAAGTCGGCATCGGCGTTGCTCGTTGCGCCCAGCTTCTCTGGTGTCCAATACAAAATGAAGTCGTAAAGGCCAGTCAAACCGGTCTGATTTACGACTGGGCGATCGAGCCTATAAGAAAGAGTATCGGCCAGTTTTTGTATCGGCTGCCGGATCGCTGTGATCTTAGCCTTGTCCCCCGTAAAAGTTTGGATAAGACCGGTAAAGCGCTTCGGATCCATGATCGGAAAGCCATCGCTGCCCCGGCCTCCCATGGCCGCCAAGGCATTCTGAGGTGAGAACCCGTTCAGAAACGAGGTATCGCTGGCATCCGCATCAACGCTCCGCTCAGACGACTTGATGGTGTGGCCGTGCTTTCCGATCCTAAGCGCATAAATGGGAAGCTCTTTCGTTTCCAAGTGCAGACGCATCCGAAAACGTTCCGCCAATAGGTTCTTCATCATCAGGAGTGCTCCCCCCTTCGTCGTTCCAGGAGGAATGACTGCGGCGATGTCATAACACTCTGTCTCCAGGAAGGGTGGTCCGGCAATTTGATGCTTCTGCAATCCATACAAATTGCGAAGGATGAACCCTAATGTGTAACGAGTAATCGTGATTCTTCCCGGATCTTTAGTGCCTGGACCGCCCTTCATTTCGGACCGGCGGGTGTCTCCCAGGGGAGCCATTTTGACCGACGCCACTTCGAAAGTGGCAGGGGCGGGATCCTGCGCCAAAACCGGTGCCGCCGTCAAGACTAAAACGCCGAGGGCAAGAGCCTTTCTGATCATCGTGCGCCTTCCGTTCGTTTCCTTCGAGAGTATATCGCGAAATCCGCGTGACCTTCGGGCGACCAATTTGATTCGTTGTGAAACTCAGGAGCCTCCTATAAGGCCGTCCGGACTGGCCGTTTCGGCCATCTTGGCCGGGCGCGTGTTCAAGCCGGCCAAACCCGCGCGCGACCGTATTGAGGGGCTGAGCGCCGAAGCTGTCGCCACCAGTGCGATCAGCTCGCCAGTTGCCGGGACAATCGGTGTAATCGTCCACGACAGTTCCATCGCGTCCCCTTCCGACGAGGCGCCCGCGGTCCGCAACTGAACCACAGCACGTGAGGAAGCCGCCCGCTGAACGGCATCGCGGAGGACGTCCGCTCCATGCCGCACCGCGATCCAGGTTTCCCAAACAAAAGCACCCGCCGCCAGTTGGGGATCGCGGCCTGGAGGCTCGCCAATTGGACTAACCTGTTCGATCTTCCCTTGCGGGTCCAAAAGGAGGTACAAGAGTCCACCGGCGCTGGCGACGGCGGACGCGCACAACGCGTGCTTTTGAACCTCGGCAATCGCCTGATAGTGATTCGTGAAGTCCACCAGCGTGCCGACGAAACCCGCAAACGCGCCGTCTTCCCGAAATCTCGGAACTCCGCGGCAGAGCATCCAGCGGTACTCGCCGTCGTGCCGCCGCATTGGGAACTCCACCGTAACCGGCTGGCGCGCCTGGAAAGCCCGCCAGTAAGTCTCATAAACGATCCTGCGGGAATCGGGATGCACGCAACCGAAGCCGCCGTCGGCCAGTTCCTCGTTCAAGCATCGGCCGGTGAAGTCCAGCCAGGTCTTATTGACAAAAGAGGAGGCGCCATCCGCGCCACTGCAAATGATCAGCACCGGGGCGCTGTCTGCGATCGCCCGGAAACGCCCCTCGATCTCGTGCCGCGCCAGTTCCGACTCCCGTGCATGGGATGCGATCATGCGGAGCTCCATTTTTGCCGCAAGGGTGCACGCAAGCTCGGACAGTGCCTGGGTGTCCTCCCCGGAGAAACTCGTCCTCGGGTCCGGGTCCGCAATCACCAATACGCCCAGAGATACGCCGCTGCTCGTGATCAATGGCGCCGAGGCCGCGAACCGAAGATCCCCGAGACTGGCGTCGGCCGGAAGCCCCGCCGCAGCGTCCCGCACCACCATGGGCTGATCAATCGCAAGGGTCAGCGGGAACGTCTGCAGGAGCGGCCAATACTCACGGCCGGAGCCGATCCGCGTCACCACTTCCGAGGTGTCGTCCACCAGCGCCAGATACGCCACGGGCACGTGGAACAGGTGCCCGACCAGGGTCGTCAGACGGAGCAGATCCGGGCGCTCCGGAACCTCCAGGATGTTTTCGACATAGGCGTTGCTCTCGGCGAAGCGCGGGACGGATGTGGGCAACATATCTTCTGGTCATCTTATCGGCGGGATATGCCGCGAACTTCAGTGGCGGCTCTAATGTATTTCCGGGAAGAGGCCGATAGTTCACTTGGGAAGCTTGTGATCTCACTCAAGAAGTTCCT
Organism: Bryobacterales bacterium; assembly: GCA_003167275.1. GTDB lineage: Bacteria > Acidobacteriota > Terriglobia > Bryobacterales > Bryobacteraceae > JAIQFL01. The sequence continues at coordinate 29,381 of PMTT01000180.1, forward strand.
CGCCGACAACGAAACCGAAGCATCCCTGATGCGCATGGTGAAACTGCTGCTCCAGGGCATTGCGTTGCACTCCATGGAAGGCGATCCCGTGGACCGCGCCCGCTTTCGCGACAGTATCGACCGGGTCGAACGCCGGTTGGACGAGGACATCGCGCCCCCCGAGCTTCTGGTGCTCTCAGGGTCGGCACTCCAGGCGCTCGAGGACTATAATCGGCGCACCAACCGGTACCTCCGGCAGCAGAGCGTGGAGTTCCAGACGATGGTCAAGATGCTGACCTCGACGGTCAGCGCCATCACAGCGGCGGGCGACGCCAATGTTCGCCAACTGCAGGAGATTGAGAAACAGGTGGAAGCCGCGACTGAAATCGAAGACGTCCGCCAGATCAAAGGCAGACTCTCCGACTGCCTGGATGGGATCCGCCGCGAAACCGAGCGCCAGCGGTCTGAAACTGCGCGCGCTGCCGAGGACCTGATGCGCGGACTCCAATCCGCCCAAGCCGGGTCTTCAACCGATTCCTCCACGGCGCCCGACCCGGTCACCGGCTTGCCGCCCCGCAAGCGGGCCGAGGAAGCTTTCGCCCAGGCCTCCAAGGATGAGGCGCAGGCGTATGTCATGGCTGTGGTGATCGACCGCATTCAAATCTTGAACACGAGGTTCGGCTACGAGGTTGGCGACGAAATCATGCGATACTTCGCGGGCTTTCTGAAAAGCCAGTTGCAGCCCAAAGACCTGCTCTTTCGCTGGACCGGTCCGACCCTGGCAGGGCTCCTGTTTCGGGCGAACCGTCTGGAGAGGGTCCGCGACGATATCGGCCGCATCATGGAACTCAAGTACGAGCACACCGTCCGAACCGCGTCCCGGACCATCCTGCTCCCGATTTCCGTGCGCTGGGCGTTATTTCCGATGATGGCTTCCCCGCGCCTGCTGACTCAAAAGATCGAGAACTTCATCAGCTTCCAGAGTTCCCACGATTAGCACAGCCAAGATTCCACTGGACGCGGAGACGCGAAGGCGCGGAGAAAGAACGCGGAGAACACTAAAAAAAGAGATCCGATTGAATCATGAAATACTACGCCCACCGCCCCGAGTTGGAGCTCTCGGACAGAGGCTTCCTCCCTGTGCCTATGGAATATGCCAGCCCCGAACAGGTGCGAGGCGAGCCGGCTACCCAGACCACTGACGTACATGCGCTGGGCCTGGTGTTCTATGAGATTCTGCTCGACCGGCGCCCGTTTGATGTGGGCTTGCTCGCGATGTATGAGGCCGCGCGCGTGGTTTGCGAGCGGATTCCCGACCTCGGGGACCTCACACCGCGGCTGGCCGGCATTGTAGGCAAGGCGATCCGGAAGGACGCGGCGCAACGCTACGCCAGCGTTCGCGAATTCGCGGCGGCTATCCAGAGCTATTTGGAAGCACCGGGCTGGCAGCGGCTCACGAATCGGAAGGTACGGCGGGCCTTCATTGGCGCGGGATTCCTGGCGGCTGCGATGGGATTGGGCGCTCTGCTGATGTTTCGGCCGGTGAGACTGTGGCGGCCAGACTCTCACGGCAAGCCGAACATCTACCAGCTCACTTCTTATCCCGGCATCGAAGATCACCCGGACCTTTCGCCCGACGGCCTATCCGTCGTCTTCAACCGCTACGATCGCGGTGCCCAAGGGATTTGGTGGCGCACCATACAGGATGGAGGAAGCGGCCCGCTCACAGACCAGACTGACTGCTGCGCGAAGTGGTCGCCGGATGGAAAGCAAATCGCCTTTGCACGCCTGGCCGGTCCCGATGTGCGCGATGTGATGTTGATGGATGCGAAGGGTGGTGCGCCTCGCAAGATCGGGCGGATACAGGGTATGAACCTTTCCTGGGCAGCCGATGGGAAGTCGCTGGCGGTGGTGGACCGGCCCTCTCCGGACGGATCGTTCGGGGTCTTTCGTCTGAATATCGAGAGCGGAGAGCGGAAGGCCCTGACTCATCCACCCGCCGGCTATTGGGGCGACGTCGAATGCGATTTGTCCCCCGACGGCAAGAGCCTTGCGTTCACCCGATATGCCAGCAAGGGCGATGGGGACCTGTACGTGACGTCCTCCTCCGGAGGCGAGCCCCGGCTCGTGACTAACGAGCATACGTGGATCACTGGCATGGCCTGGACACCCGACAGCAGGAGCATTATTTTCCCGGCCATCCGCGCGAAAGGGCGGCCAAAGCCAAATGGTTTGTGGCGCATTCCGGCCAATGCCACACCAACCACAGAACCATCCTGGGTCCCCGGAACCGACGAAGCGATACCCGCCCGTCCGGCGATCGCCCGCCGATATCGGAATGGAACTGTGCGTCTCGTCTTTCAAGCGGAACATTGGCACGCGAAACCATGGACGATGGCACTCTCGGTAACAGGCCACAACCTCCCGGTGAGGGTAGAGGATTGGACGAGCGGGGAAGAGCAACCGGCACTCTCCCCTAACGGAAAGCAGATCGCGTTCATGTCGAACCGAAGCACATACCAGGAAATCTGGGTCTCCGGGCTGGATGGCTCAAACGCCACACAGATTACCACTATCCGCTCCTTGAACACCGCTTGGCCAAGATGGTCCCCGGATGGGTCCCGGATCTGCTTCGTCTCGCGTGTCGACGGAGAGCGCTCAATCTATGTGGTGGATGCGGGGGGAGCCAACTTGCAGCGGATTGTCAACAGCGGAAACGATGCCGACATTCCCAGTTGGTCGAGCGACGGGCGCTGGATCTACTTCCGCTCGGCGCGCTCCGGATCGCAGCAGATTTGGAAAGTGGCGGCCACTGGTGAGGGGGAGCCGGTCGCCGTCACACATGGCGGTGGCGTGGACGCCTACGAGTCCCTGGATGGCAAGTTCGTGTATTTCCTGCGCAGCTACGAGCAGGCGCGGCTGTGGCGCGTACCGGTCGGCCCTGGCGCCGAAGAGGAAGTCCCCCATGCCCCATTGCTGAAAAGCGGGTATTGGGCTCCGGTCGAAAAAGGTGTTTGTTTGATTGATGTATACGGAATGCGGCCTGGGTCCACCGCCATAATGGTAAGACTCTTTCCGTTCGGCTCCCGGCCGGTGATGAACTTAGGGGAGATGCCCAACTCGACCGTCTTGCTGCCGGGCATTTCGGTGCGGCGGGATGCGGGCGCATTCGTTTGGGCACAGGAGGAACACTCGGTGGATCTCTTTCTGATGGACGGCCTTCGCTGAAGGGGCCGGCGCGTTTGCGCTGGCCCGCTGCACTGCGGCAGGCGGAAAAGGTCTCGATAGTTCAGGTCTGAGGATCGTGCACTGGTCGGAACCTGGCGCCTGGGGTATGTCATCCCTTCTCGGAAGCCGGGACGGAAATCTCGGCCAACAAAATTGATCCCTGGATCGACGCTTCTACGCGATACATAGCTGAGGAGATCTTTCGACGATCAGGACTTGGGACACAAACCCAAGGTCAGACGCGGAAGAGTTCCCGTGCGACGACTCCCTTGACTGCCTAGAGTCCAGCCACGAGTCCAGGACTTGGTACTGCCTGCCCTGTTCGCAATCGGAGGCAACCAATGTTCTTACGGAAACGAATGAAGTCGTATTTGTGGGCTGAAGAAGGTGGCCTGATGTCCAAGTTGACGGCTGCCTCTGCCATTTTTCTCCTCGGTACGATCACCGCTGATCTCGCAATGGGGCAATCGCGCGCTGACGCGATGGCCGCAGTCTCAGAGCCAACCAGCACCGGCAGCACTTGGCAAACCGATTACGATCTGTTCATCACCGCCATCGAACCGTATATCCGAAAGGGCGACGCAACCTCGGCATTCATACTGTTAGGGATCTACGGCCGCGCCAGCGTCACGTGGGGAGGCACTCTGCAAAGTGTCACAGCCAACAGCAGTGGTGTCGATATCACCACGACGATGAGCCCCAGAACCTACATCACTCCGGCCGGTATCGGCAAGCCCTGGGGTCCACTTCACATGACCTCGCAGCCTCCGAACAGCAACGCCTGGCGCGCGGCCGCGATTGGAAGCACGGTGCTCTTCAAGACCACCACCGCGGACACCGTCATCGACACTTCCGGTTCGAGTACGAACCCCGCAGTTGCAACGCAAGGCAACTCCGAGCTTCTCACGCCGGCTGCATCTCCTGCGTTAAAGATCTCCTCAATCCACGTGGGCAGCTTCATTCAGGGACAAAGCACCGGCGCGTACACTCTTTCCGTCCAGAACACCGGCACGGCGGTAACCTTTGGCGCCGTCACGGTGACCGACACGTTACCCGCCGGACTCACTGCTACCGCAGTCACCGGGCCCGGATGGACGTGCTCCGTCGCCAGCCTGATGTGCTCGCGGACCGATCCTCTGGCCGCCGGCGGCAGTTACCCGCCGATCACCGTGACTGTGAGCGTGGCCTCCAATTCGGTGTCGCTGGTGACCAACCAGGTGAACGCCTCCGGCGGGGGCAATCCGGCCACCGCCACTGCCAGCGATCCCACCACCATCCTTGCGGCATTTGGCGATCCGGGTACCTTCGCACCCTTCGTCCCCTTCATCGACCTTTTGGGCGAGTACGGCATTACCTCCGGATGCGGCGCTGCTCCGCCCATGTATTGCCCGAACGCCAATATCACCTTAGGTCAGATGGCGGTCTTCGTAGTCCGGTCCGTGATGGGAGGCGACGGCTTCGCCTATACCCAGACGCCCTATTTCTCCGATGTGCCCGCCACGTATCCGTTCTTCCCGTGGATTCAAAAGATGCAGGACCTCGGAATCGCGCAGCCTTGCGGGCCGTCCCAGTTTTGCCCGGAGAGCGCGGTGACGCGGGGCATCATGGCGGTGCTGATCATTCGCGGCCGCTACGGCGTCTCCGTGCCCACCAACTACCCGGCCACACCTATTTTCACGGATGTAGGAACGACTCACCCGTATTTCCCATGGATTCAGAAGATGAGTCAACTGGGGATCACCTCGGGCTGCGGCCCGGCTACATATTGTCCCGACAACCCTGTGACTCGCGGGGAGATGGCCGTCTTCCTCATGAAAGGCTTGTTCGATCAGTCGATGCCGGCAACCACACCTATCCTGGTGTGGGCGTCTCCGGCCAACGCATTGCCGGGACAAACGGCCCTGGTGACGATCATGGGGCAAAACACGAACTTCAGCGGCTCGACTCAGGTCAGCGCGGGAGCGGGGGTCACGGTCAGCAATGTGACCGTGTCGAACGCAACGACCTTGACCGCGCAACTCACAGTGGCCGCGGGTGCTGCGCTGGGACCTCGGTCGATCACGGTGACCACGGGCAGCGAAGAAGCCACGCTGCCGAGCGGGTTCCGGGTTGGCGTCGCTCAGGGGGCCACGAATCTGGCGTTAGGGAAAGCCGCTACTCAGAGCAGCACGCTTGCGGGGTACACCAGTGCGGGGGCCGGGTCGGCCGTGGATGGCAATACGGACGGCAGTTTCGCCGACGGCTCGGTGACCACCACGAACCTCGATGCCAACGCCTGGTGGCAGGTGGATCTGGGTGCGTCTACGCCGGTGGGTTCCATCAAGATCTGGAACCGCACGGATTGCTGTGGCACGCGGCTGAACGACTATTGGGTGTTCGTTTCGGACACTCCATTCCTGGCGACAGACACGCCGACCACGCTGCAGTCCCGTGCGGGGACGTTCGGCAGTCATCAGACGACCGCTCCGAATCCATCCACATCGATTGCGGCTGGGGCGCAAGGGCGGTATGTGCGCGTACAACTGACGGGCACGAACAATCTGAGTCTCGCCGAAGTGCAGGTGTTTGGACAGTAGGGTCCGAGTGGGGCTACCCGACCTCGCGAACAGACCAGAAAACCCACACAGGCAAGAATGCCCGTGCTACAGAGGAATGCCCGTGTTACCGCCCGAAGGGCTCTACCTGGTAGGGCAGGACGCGTTGCACGGAATCGCCCTCTTCCAGGTCGACTTTAAGCTGGGCGGTGGGATCGACCGCAAATGCGGCGAGGGGGATCCGGACGTCGATAAAGCGGTCGTGGACCGATAGCATCTTGCTCGAAGAGCCGTCGCCCAGAGTGCTCTCGAAAACCTCGTCGCCGCCAGCGTTTTTCACGAAGAGCGAGTAGGTGACGGCATACGTATTCGCCGGCTTGCCTTTGGAGTCAGTGGCGTCGGTGGTCGCTACCAGGGCGCTCACCGAGATTACGTATTCCTTCTGACCTTCGAGCGGCGGCATGGAGACTTTGATGCGCATGGGCTGGGGAGGCGCCGGGCCACCACTCCTTCCGGCCTTCCCGATCTCAGGCCTGACCTTGGAGCCTGCCGCGGGAATCGGCGAGGCAGCTTCAAATCGAACATATACAAAAGCCTCGTCGCGGATGCCCTGAATCTTCCAGACGATGTCCTCTTTCCTCACAATCTGGGTGTTCGCAGAGGCATACGGTACCGGCTTCCAGGGGGATCCGGCGCGGNNTAGGGCTTTTCGCTGAACTGTTCGCGCGTGACCTTCCAGCCACCGTCTTCGGTAGCGAACAGCACCGCGTCGTACTGCACGCTTCCCGAATCGGGATCGGACACCTTACCGAGAATGATGGCGCGGGTGTTACTCACTCGCACGGCGAGCGGCAGGTACTGAATGTTGGGACGGGAGTGGCCACCCTTACGAATGGCATCCTTCAGGGCCTGGTTCATGGTGTCCTGCGTTTTGCGATCGCGCAGGGAAAGCCACAACTGGCCATCTCCCTTACGGTCGGCCTCCTCCATCTTTTTGTAAGCCGACAGCACGGCCAGTTCGCCCGTTCCGTTCACGGTGTCCGGAGACGCAAGCGCTACCTGTTGCATGAGCAAGAGACAAACGACTGACAAGACCTTCATCAATGCACCTCGGGTCCGGGCGGGCTAGAAAGGCAGGCGGCGACCGCCTGCCCCACCATGTGTCGCAACTTACCAGAGGAGCTTGAGACCGAGCTGAATGACGCGGCCAGGCGTCTGCAGGCTGGTGATTTGGCCCGCAAAAGCCACAGGGTTCCCCTTGGTGTCGAAGAGTTTGTTGTTGGTCAGCGGCGCGGCGAAGTTAGCGCGGTTGGGCAGGTTGAACGCCTCCAGACGGAGCTGCAGGCGGGCGCCCTCATGCATGAAGTTGAACGGGATGTTTTTGAACATCGAGACATCGGCGTTCACCACGCCCGGTCCCACCAGTTCGTTGCGCCCGGCGTCGCCGAACAGGGTGCTCGGAACGGCGAAAGCGAAGCAACTCAGATTGACATAGGCAACCGGGTTGCCAGTATTGACAGAGCGGCCGCAACCGGGATTGTTCAGGCGGTTGGGCACATCGAAGCTGTTCTGGTTGGCCTGTCCCAGGGCGTCACCCGAGATGATGGCCGTGAACGGCAAGCCATCGCTGAGAGTGAAGATCGTGCCGACCTGCCACCCGCCATACCAGCGCGTCCGGGCGAACGGCACTTCCCAGGAGCCGCTGAGCATGAACGTGCGGCCCACGTTGAAATCGGACATGGCGCGGATGGGGGCAAACAGGAACTGGCCGGTGATGGAGTTGGAGAACGGCGCACCGGTTCCCACCGAGGAATTGGTATCGAGGCTCTTGCTCCAGGTGAAGGAGGACTGCAGGTTCAACCCGTTGGCCAGCCGGCGGTGGGCAGAAACGAGCAGCGCGTTGTAGTAGGAGTGCCCGTTCCACACCTGGCCATCCACCTGGCCGTATCCGGGAAAGAACTTGGCTCCGGTGCCGACCTTGCTGCAAATACCGTTGACGATCGTGCCTCCGCAGGGCCACAACAGACCTTGTGGAGTAAAGCTCGGAATCACCATGTTGGCGTCGCCCACGCGCATGGCGTTATCGATGCCGCGCGACCCCACGTATCCCAGCATCACGGTCGAATTGCGCGAGATCTCGCGCTGAATGCTGAAGTTCCACTGCATGATGTAATTCCGCGGTGGATTGAATTCGAGGTAACTGTCGCGCAGAGCGCTGGCCTGTTGCACCAGCGAGACGGCGCCCGTGGGGAACGAACCCGTCGGCAACGTCGAGGAGCTGGCAACCTGCTGGAAGGGCGCGGCATTGCTCACCATGGTGTTGAACTGGTAGGTCAGTGGTAGCGCATCGAAGAGGCCGAAGCCGGCCCGCACGGAGGTCTTGCCGTCGCGGAACGGATCCCACGCCAGACCCACGCGTGGTTCGAAATTGTGCGTCGTCGGATTCTGGAAGAAGGGGCTCCCGGTCACGAGCGTGGGGGTAAACGGTCCGCGCAGATTGGCCAGTTCGCCATGCACCTCGTAGGGCACGGTGGACATTTCATACCGCACCCCGATGTTCACGGTCAGGTTCTGCCGCAGGCGCATATCGTCCTCCGCATACCCGGCGTAGACGCTCTGCCGCAGGCCTCGGGGAGTGGTCGCACCGAGTTGGAACTGAAAGGTGGCGGGCTTGTTCTGGAGGAAGTCGGAGAGTGAGTTGAACTTGTAGAGGCCGTCGGGATTATTAGCCAGGAAGAGATTGGAATCGATGCGCTCCAGGGCGAAGCCGACTTTCAACGAATGAATTCCCTTGTTCCAGAAGGCGTCATCGTAGAGCTGGTAGGTGGTGAACGAGAAGGTGCCGTAGGAAGTGCCGTTCAAGCCGCCCTGAAACGCGGCCAGGCCGGAGATCTGGATCACTGGCGCGTAAAGGCCCGGGGCGATGCCCAGGCCGGTATCCACGCCGAGCGGATTGGCGCCCGGCCCCGTCTGCAGGGTGCCGGCAACCTCGCGGTTCACTCCGAACCGTACGGTGTTGAGCAGCTCCGGGGTGAAGGTATGGGTCTCTTCGAGCGATGCCACCTGGCGATTGGTGGTGTTCACATTGGTGACCACGTTGAGGCCGTCCGGCTGCGTGGTGGTCCCGCGATCCAGAACGTACGTGCCGTGCATGCTGTCTTTGTCGCTGATGGTGTAATCGCCGCGGGTAGTGAAGTAGTTTTCGGGCGTGAGAGCCTTTCCGGCAAAGCTGTAGATTCCGGTGTCGCCGCTGACTGCGCCGTTGGGTAAGGCAAACAGCGGCAGATAGCGAGTCGCCGACGGGTCGACCTTAATCGTACCGGCCGCCAGTTGGCCGTTCCGGGCATTCACGGAGGGCACGGTGTCGATGGTGGTGGTGGTCAGAGACTGGCGAAGGCCCTCATAGTTGGCAAAGAAGAATAACTTGTTCCTGAGCACGGGCCCGCCGGCCGAGGCGCCGAACTGATTGCGGCGGAAGGGGAGTTTGGAGGCGTCGAAGAAGCCGCGGGCGTCCATGTCATCGTTGCGCAGAAACTCGTAGACCGAGCCGTGGAGCAGGTTGCCGCCGGCACGGGTCATGGCGTTCACCACGCCGCCCGAAGTCAGTCCATAGTCCGCCGAGTAGTTATTGGAAATGACCGAGAATTCCTTGATAGAGTCCGTGCCCAGACTGAGCCCGATGGTGCTGCCGGGAGCAGAATTCGCATAGTCGTTGACGCTGATGCCGTCCACCCGATAGTTGTTCTGGTACGGGCGGGCGCCGGCGATGGTCAACTGGGAGCCGAAACCCCGATTGCCGCGATTGTTCAGGCCATTGGGATCGGGCTGCGCGCGAATCGGGCTGATGCCGGGCTCGAGAGTCGCCAGTTGGGTCCAATCGCGGCCGTTGAGTGGCAACTCGCGGGCCACTTCCCCTTTCACCACGGTATTGATGGAGGTTCCGCCGAGATCGATCAAGGGGGATTCGCCGCCGACTTCAAAGGTCGCGACGGCGGCATCGCCCACGCGCAGCTTCATGTTGAGGATCTGGCGCTCGCCGACCGTCAGGCTCAGGCCAGACTGCTGCTGGGGAGCGAATCCGGCGGCCACCACATTGACCTGGTAGTCCCCAGGCAACAGGTTGATGGCATTGTAGATGCCGATCTCATTGGTGGTGACTTGAGTAGCCACGCCGGTGGATACGTTGCGGATGGTGACCTTAGCCGAAGGAACCACGGCGCTGGAAGGATCGGTCACGGTGCCAGACAGAATCGCGCCCACCACCTGTCCGAAGGCAAGGTGAGTGGGCAAAGTGAGCAGAGCGGCAAGCAATGCAACGGATTGAATCGCAGATCTTCGCATAGAATCTCCTCCGAATCGTCCCCCCAACGGGGAAATGGTGTCTTGAAAAAGGGCCCCCCACGGCCTAGTGGCTTATCGGTACCAGTACTTCATGTACCTATTGGTCTAGAGAGTACGCTTGAGGAGATCGACTTAGCAATACTAACTTTGGGGATATACTTGTAAATACAGGTATCAAGTTACAATTCCGTGAGAATTCATTCAGTATTTCATAACCGTATTTTTACGTACCATTTTGGAAGTACTGGTACCTATAAGAAAAGCCCAACGCGCAAGCCAGGGATCGGTCCTGAACAGGGCTGGCCGGTGACCTGCCCCACGGGACTGGAGCTGAAACAAAATCCGCGAAATTCCGTCCATACCGGATCATGAGCGACACACCGACCTTCGGCCTTCGGAATCGTGACGGTGATCGTGCCGTCGGTGGCGGCTCTGGCGCTCATCTGCCCGCCCGCCGCGCCGAGTAGCCCTGTGGGGCAGCCAATCCCGGCTGCAGCCTGGCTTTCAGCCGGCGGTCGCCCCGATGCGCTGATTCGCATAAAAGTTCCGAAATATTAGGCCCGTAGTAACATATCGCTACCCAATTCCACCTTTACGCTCTGAGGTGATAGCTGAATGCGACGTTTATGCCTGGTCATTGTGGTAGGGATCGCGATTGTGGCGTTCCTGGGATTGGCCCAGCAAGCCCCCAGCACGGGGCCTTATAAGGTTTTGCAGACCGCCAAAGTGGGCGGAGAAGGTGGTTTTGACTACGTTTACGCGGACTCCGACGGACGCACGCTGTACATTCCGCGCAAGGGTCCCGAGCCCAGAGTCACAGTTTTCGATCTGGATACCCTCAAGCCTGCAGGCGTAATCGAAAAGACCAGCGCGAACGGAGCGGCTGTCGACCCCAAGTCCGGTCACGGCTTCGCCAGCAGCAAGCCGGTCGCGATGTGGGACACCAAGACCATGCAACTCGTCAAGACCATCGACGTGACGGGCGGTCCGGACGGGATCCTGTTCGACTCGTTTAATCAGCGGGTCTGGGTATTCAGCCACGGCGCGCCGAATGCCACGGTGATCGACTCGAGAGACGGCTCGGTGATCGGCACGGTCGACCTGGGTGGAGCGCCCGAGCAGGCGGTCACCGACGGTATGGGCCATATGTATGTCGATATCGAAGACAAGGACAACATCGCGGCCGTCGACACCAAGACCATGACGGTTACGGCGCACTACGACCTCGGCGGAAAGGGCAGCACGCCGGCCGGGCTCGGCTTCGATGTCAAGAATCACATTCTCTTCGTGGCATGCCGCCAGCCCGCTCCGGGCGTAATGGTCATCATGAATTCCCAGGACGGCAAGATCATCTCCACCGTGCCGCTGGCCGGCGGTTCGGATGGCGCCGTCTTCAATCCCAAGACCATGGAAGCCTTCAGCTCGGCGGCCAACGCCACCCTGACGGTCATTAAGGAGAATAGCCCGACCAGCTTCGAGCAGGAGCAGGTCTTGACCACCATGCAGGGCGGTAAGACGCTGACGCTCGACAGCAAGACGGGTCACATCCTGATCATCGCAGCGGAGTACGGTCCGCCGCCGGCCCCGCCCGCGGATGCACCGAAGGACGCGCCCAAGGGCCGTGGCGGCCGCGGTGGCCGGGCTCCTATGTTGCCGGATTCGTTCTCCATCGTGATGGTAGGCAAATGATTCGTGGTGGGGCAGGCGGTCGCCGCCTGCCCCAGCCTGAAGGTCTCGTTTCCCACTATTCGCTGGCCTGGACTCGTCCTGGCCGATTTAGTGCGGCACCCGTATTCCGCCGTACATCCCCTCATCTGGCATGGCTCGTGGCGTGCTAGAGATATGAGACTCATAAACCCCAAACGCTTCCTTCCATTAGCTATTTGCGTCACGCTCGCCGCAATAGCCGCCGAGCCGCCCAAGCCCTCCATCTTCGAAGTCCGCCTGGTTCTCGACGCCCCATCCGCCGATTCCGACCAGTTGGAGATGAAGAGCCCGGATGGCCAAGCCATAGTTTTCAACGTTCAGAGAGTTCCGTTGCTCGACCAGTCGGACGTGCAGTCGGCAGCCGTCGCTCAGGATTCGGAAACGGGGCAGCCACGGATCCAAATTATGTTCACGCCCCAGGGCCGGAAGCGTCTGGCCGAAGTCACCAGGCAGAATTTACATAGGAGGATTGCCGTCCTGCTCGATGGAAAACTGTGCGAAGCTCCGATCATTCAAGCTGAACTCACGGGAGGCGCTGTTCCCATTCAAGGCGACTTCACCCAACAGCAAGCCGCCGAGCTCGCCGCGCGGATCAATGCGGACGCCGGGAAGAAATGACGCTCGTTAATTCTGGATGGGGACTTTGTCGGCGTGATCCACCACTAGGATTTCGACTGACTCTTTGCGAGCTTCCAGGTGCATGGCGAGTTTGAAGCGATCCCCCAGGAGTGTCCGCAGCATGAGCGGGATCCGGCTGCGAGCAGATCGTTGAGCTCCGCAAGAGGATAGGCGATGCGCTCGGCGCGGGCGGCCGCATCGGCCAACTGCAGGAAAGTCGATCCGATGGTTGTTGACATGTCATTCCCAAGCGCGAAAACGGTGTCCCGGCGAACCAAGGCCACGCGTCCAGGCGGGGGCTGCTTCGCCGGGACCCAATACCAGGATATCGGTTTCGGCCCGGCACCGAATCCGCGACGCGATTCAGACGTACGATCACGCCGAAACGCACTATATTTCCTTAACAATTTCAAGTAGTTAAAGATCTCAACCCCTGAATACCCGGTGTCCGCCTGCTATACCGAATGTAGGACAGGACTCCCGGCCTGTCTCTAAGGCGAACCCATCATGTGCGACCATCTCACCTCGACGCCCCTGCGCACTCCTCAAACCCGCGCGACGCATCTTTCCCGCAAACCCCAAAGATGCGTCACAAAACTCGGGAAAATCCGCGCAACTGCCAGAAAACAATTCACTTCGAATTCGACGCATTTTCCCTGCTCCCCACCGAAGATGCGTCACACGCCAGCGACGGGCAAGCTAAAGCATGCCCCACGATACAATAAGAGGAACGTGCCCCTTACCTGCTATCTCGACGCCTTCTCGGGGATTTCGGGCGATATGCTGGTCGGCGCGCTGGCGGATGCCGGCGCGGACCAGAATGCCATCGTCGCCGCGATTGCCTCGCTCGAAATCGGCGCCACCGTCTCGTTTGAACGCGTGAAGCGCTGCGGCATCGCCGCCACCAAGTACCACGTCGAGGTCCACGACCAGCATGCGCATCGCCACCTTTCCCACATCGTGAAGATCATCGGGAGCGCGAACCTCTCCGAGCGCGCCCGGCGCGACGCCATCGCGGTGTTTCAACGCCTGGGCGAGGCCGAGGCGACCGTCCACCAGATGCCCATCGAGAAGGTGCATTTCCACGAGGTGGGGGCGGCCGATTCCATCGCGGACATCGTGGGCGCCTGCGTGGCGTTCGACCAACTCAACATTGCGACGATCGTCTGCTCGCCGATCAACGTGGGCAGCGGCACGGTCAAGACCGAACACGGCGTGCTGCCAGTGCCGGCCCCGGCGACCGCGCTGCTCCTCGTGAACGCTCCGGTCTATTCGCGAGGTCCGGCCGTCGAGTTGACGACGCCCACAGGCGCGGCGGTCGCCTCCTGCCTGGCCGAGCGGTTCGGCGTGATGCCGGCCATGAAGCTCATCCGCACCGGATACGGCGCGGGCGGCCACGATTTTACGGAACATGCCAACGTGCTGCGCGCTGTCGTGGGCGAGCGCACCGACGCCAACGAAGCGCTCAATGTCGCCATCATCGAAGCCAATATCGACGACCTGAACCCGCAAATCTTGGGCTACGCCACCGAGCGACTGCTCGCCGAAGGCGCGCTCGACGTCACGGTGCAGCCGCTCCTGATGAAGAAGGACCGGCCCGGGAACCTGCTGCGCGTGATCGCCCGGCCCGAGCATCGCGAGAAACTGGCGCAGATCGTCTTCGACGAGACCTCTACGCTGGGGATTCGCATGTACGAAGCCGAGCGGCGCGTCCAGTCGCGCTC
>PMTT01000745.1 GCA_003167275.1 Bryobacterales bacterium
GCGGCGCTCGATGCGCGCGTCAAGGGAGTCGTCTCCATCTGTGGATTCACCCCCATGCGCACAGACACCGCGGCGAAGGGAACGGGCGGCATTGCCCGCTACAGTCACGAGCGCGGCCTGATTCCGCGTCTCGGCTTCTTCGTGGGCCATGAGGACCAGATCCCCTACGACTTCCCCGAATTGCTAGCCGCCGTGGCGCCGCGCCCGGTCCTGGTAGTCCAGCCGCAGCTAGACCGCGACGCCACCCCTGCCGATGTGAAGTCCGCAGTCGAGCAGGCCAGGCGGGTGTACGCCCTGTATGGCTCCGCCGCGAAGCTGGAATTGCAGGAGCCCTGGGATTACAACCGCCTGCCCACCAAGACGCAGGACGAAATCGTGAAGTGGATGGGCATGAATCTGCGCTGACCACCGTAGCACGGGCATTCTTGCCTGTGTTGTTTTTTCTTGCTCTGGAAACCAACACAGCAAACCAACACAGGCAAGAATGCCCGTGCTACGTGTCACCCAACCTTGACACCTGTCGCGGGTGTGGTTCAATCTATTGGTATCCCAGCAAAAGAGATCGTTCCCCGTTCTGACCATACTTTGCCTTTATGAGTCCAAAACGTGCCAGTTCACAAGGAAGGCCAGCCGGAGCGGGGCTCTTCGACCTGCTCAAACCATACCGCCGGCTGGTCGCCCTACTCGTCGTACTGACGATTACCGGGAACGGGCTTACTCTGGTAGTGCCCAAACTCATCTCGCGCGCCATCGATGCTTACACGCAGCGGGCCTTTGTTCTCTCGGCGGTAGTCCTCCAATTCTCCGTCGTCGCGTTCCTGGTGTTCGCTTTGAACTATCTGCAGAACATCATACAGACCTACGCCTCCGAGCGCGTCGCACGAGACCTGCGGACGCGATTGGCCGCCAAGATCGCCACCCAGTCCTACAGCAGCATCGAGAGCCTCACGCCCTCCAAACTCCTGACGAATCTCACTTCTGACGTCGACGGGGTCAAGTTGTTTGTTTCTCAGGCGGTGGCCACCATTGTTGCCTCGCTCTTCCTGATCGTCGGCGCGAGCGTGATGCTGCTCACCATCAACTGGCGGCTAGGGCTAAGCGTCTTGGGTGTGGTGCCTGTGATTGGCGGCACCTTTTTCCTGGCGATCCGGAAGGTCCGAATTCTATTTAAGCGCGGTCAGGAAGCCATCGACTGGCTGAACCGCGTCATCAATGAGAGTATCCTCGGAGCCACCCTCATCCGCATCCTCAATTCTCAGCGCTTCGAGGCCAAGAAATTCGCTGCCGCGAACACCGAGTTCCGGGATATCGGCCTCGCCATCATCCGCGTCATGTCCGCCATGATCCCGGCCATCACCCTGGCCGTCAATCTGGCCACGATCATCATTCTTGTGCTCGGCGGCCACTTCGTGATCCTCGGCAGCATGTCCCTCGGAGATTTCACCGCATTCAACAGTTATCTCGCGCTGCTCATCTTTCCCATAATCCTGCTGGGATTGATGAGCAACCTGATGGCGCAGGCCGGCGCTTCCTACGCGCGTCTGGGCACAGTCCTGATGGTGGCGGAGACCAGGAAATCCGGCACGCTGCGGGAGACTCTTCGCGGTGACCTCGACATCAATAATGTTTCGCTGGCCTTCGGCGACAAGCAAGCCCTCAAGAACGTTTCTTTCTCGGTCAAGGGCGGCACGAAAACCGCCATCGTGGGCCCCACTGCTGCCGGAAAGACGCAGTTGCTGTACGTGCTCATCGGGCTGCTTGAGCCGACTTCCGGAACCGTCACCTACGATGGCGAGCCGCTCGACGCCTACAACAAAGAAAGCCTTCACCGCCAGGTCGGCTTCGTGTTTCAGGACAGCATCCTGTTCAATATGACGCTCCGGGAGAATATCGCCTTCAGCGCGGACATCGCGGATCAGGATCTGGAAAAGGCGATTGCGGCCGCGGAGTTGCGCGATTTCATCGCAGGCATGCCGCTGGGTCTCGACACGGTGGTCTCCGAGCGGGGAACCACTCTTTCCGGCGGTCAGAAGCAGCGCGTGATGCTGGCCCGCGCGCTGACGCTGAATCCCAAGGTGCTGTTACTCGACGATTTCACCGCGCGCGTCGATACCACCACCGAGCGCGCCATTCTGCGGAATATCCACCAACAGTATCCGGGCATCACTCTGATTTCGGTAACGCAAAAAATCTCATCCGTCGAGAACTATGACCAGATCATTCTTTTGATGGAAGGCGAGTTGCTCGCCTGCGGAAACCACGCGAAGCTCATGGAAACGTCCCCGGAATACGTGCAAATTTACGACTCGCAGCGGAGCACCAATGTCTATGAAGTACAAGCTTGAAACCACCAAGGCGCCCAGTGGGAAGCGCTCCTTGCGCGCCGGGATCAAGCGCTTCGCGCCGTTGATCGTACCGGAGCGCGGTTCGCTCGCCGTGGCGTTGACCGCCATGCTGGTAAGTTCCAGTGCTACGCTGGTCGGCCCGGTCATCATCGGCCGCGCGATCGATACCTACGTCCGCCTGAAAGACAGCCACGGGCTGCTGCTCACCTCGGTTTTATTGATGGCCGTTTACGCGATCGGCGTGGTCGCCAGCTATAGCCAAATCCGCACCATGGGCGGCGTGGGCCGGCGAGTGTTGTTTAGCCTGCGCAATGAGCTCTTTGCGAAACTGCTGGATCTGCCCCTGGCATTTTTCACCGAAAACAAAGCCGGAGACCTGATCTCGCGCGTCAATAACGACACCGACAAACTGAACCAGTTCGTCGCCCAGGCCCTGATGCAGTTTGTCAGCAGCCTGTTTCTGTTGACGGGCGTGGCCGTGTTTGTTCTATCGCTCAACTTTCGCCTGGGAATCGCGGCCCTTTTGCCCGCCATGGCCGTGTTCGCGGTCACCAAAGCTACCGGCGCGTGGGTCAAGCGCCGGAACATGCGGAGCATGCAGACCCTCGGAGGGTTAAGCGCCGAGGTTCAGGAAAGCCTCCAGAATTTTAAAGTAATTGTGGCTTTCAACCGGCTGGAATACTTCCAGCGCAAGTTCAAGGCGGCCAACGACACTAACTACACCGCGTCGGTATCGGCCGGTTTCGCCAACAACATATTCTTGCCAATGTACGGATTTGCCCACAACCTGGCGATGCTCCTGGTGCTGGCGTACGGCATTATCCTGATCGGAGCGACGGAAACCACGGCCGGCCTCCTGATCGGATTCTTGCTCTACGTCAATAGTTTCTATGGGCCGATGCGGCAACTGGCAACCGTGTGGTCGTCCTACCAGCTCGCGCTGGCGGCGCTCGATCGGATCTCCGAAGTGCTCGCGCTAGAGTCGGACATGCCGGTATTGCCCGCGGGTCCGTCCGAATCGACTGCCGTTCTCCAATTCCGCAAAGTCCACTTCCAGTATCCCGGCGGCAAGGAAGTTCTGCACGACATCACGCTTGAGCTGGAGAAAGGAAAGGTATACGCGCTGGTCGGCCCGACGGGAGGCGGCAAGACGACCACGGCGTCGCTCATGGCCCGCCTTTACGATCCCACTGCGGGATCCATTTCGCTCGACGGGCGCGACCTCCGCTCGGTTCTTCCAGCCGAGCGAGCGCGCAAGATCGGCGTGATTCCGCAGGAGCCCTTCCTCTTCACCGGGACGGTCGGCGACAATATCGTGTATGGAAACGAAGACTACGCGAATTGCTCGACCGAGCAACTCGCCGCCGTTTTAGAGAAATCCAATCTCTCGAGTCTGCTCTCGCGCTTCTCGGAAGGTTTGGAGACGAAAGTCGCCAGCGGCGGCAGCAGCATCAGCCTGGGCCAAAAGCAGTTGATTGCCTTCATGCGCGCCACATTGCGGAGTCCCGAACTGCTGATCCTCGACGAAGCCACCGCCAACATCGACACCGTCACCGAGCAGCTTCTCGAAGAGATTCTGGCCAGGCTCCCCGCGCAAACCACCCAGGTGATCATTGCTCACCGCCTGAACACCATCGACAAGGTGGACCAGATCTTCTTCGTGAACTCCGGAGCCATCGCACTCGCCGGCTCGATGGAACATGCCCTGGATATGCTGCTTCATGAGAAGAGAGCAAGTTAGCCGCGTGAGCGGGTACCCGAGTGTGTTCTAGCCGGGCGGGTCCGGGATGGAAAGCTTGCGCGCGATCTTCTTGGCGAGGAGATCGGCGATTTCAGAATGGCGAGGAACAGCTTCGGCATGACCTGTCTGCGGTTCTCCCAAAGAGAGTGTTCTTTGCCCTCTCTTCGTACGACGCAACCGTGCTGCCGCAGATGTCTGAGGAACTTCTCGCGTCTCATCCGACCACGACAAGTTCCTGGCTGGAGTCGGGAGGTACACCACGCAGAGATTCTTCTCGTCGATGCTCCAGGATTAGGGAGATGGCTTCGCGCAGGTTCGCCAGACATTCTTCACGCGATTTGCCCTGACCATTTGCGCCCGGTACTTCCGCACAGTAGGCGATGTGCCAAGGTCCGTCTTGCTCGATGATCGCGGTGAANNGAAACGCGAGCCTGCTGGCTTGCGCAGCGATCATCCTGGCCGCGGCGCCTGCCTCGGCGGAGGTCCGCTTCAACCGCGATATCCGGCCGATCATGGCGGAGACTTGCTTCCGGTGCCACGGGCCGGACAAGAGTTCCCGCATGGCGGGGATGCGGCTCGATATCCGCGACGAAGCGCTCAAACATCTGCCGGACGGGCAGACGCCCATCGTTCCCGGCGATCCGGAGAAGAGCGCCATCATCCAGCGCGTCTTCGCCGGCGGTGCGCGCACCATGCCGCCAGCGTACATCCATAAGGACCTGACCACCACGCAGAAGGAGACTATCCGCCAGTGGGTGGCGGAAGGCGCGAAGTACGAAGGCCACTGGGCCTACCAGCCGGTGCAACGCCTTACGCCGCCGAACTCCGCCCTGAATCCGATTGACGCGTTCCTCCAGGAGCGCCTGACGCGTGAAGGACTGCACCCCTCGCCCGAGGCCGATCGCCGCACGCTGATCCGCCGCGTGACGCTCGACCTGACGGGGCTGCCGCCCACTCCCGAAGATACTGCCGCGTTCCTCAAGGACACATCCTCCAGCGCCTATGAAAAGCTGGTGGACCGCCTGATGGCGTCGCCGCAGTATGCCGAACAGCAGAGTATGCACTGGCTGGACGCCGTCCGCTACGCCGACACCTGCGGGTTCCACGGCGATAACGCCTTCCCCGCGTGGCCGTATCGCGATTATGTCCTGCACGCATTTCGCGATAATAAGCCGTTCGACCAGTTCACTCGCGAACAACTGGCCGGCGATCTGATCCCCAATGCCACTACCGAGCAGCGCGTGGCCTCGGCCTACAACCGCCTGAACCGCACCTCCGCGGAAGGCGGCCTGCAGCCCAAAGAGTACCTGGCGAAGTATGCCGCCGACCGCGTGCGCACCGCCGTGGCCGTGTGGATGGGCAGCACCGTGGGGTGCGCCGAGTGCCACGATCACAAGTTCGATCCGTTCACCTCCCGCGATTTCTACTCCATGAAGGCGTTTTTCGCCGATATCAAAGAAACCGGGCTGATGCCCGATCGCGGGAAGAACGCCTGGGGTTCGCAACTGGACCTGCC
>PMTT01000499.1 GCA_003167275.1 Bryobacterales bacterium
CACTTTCACAATGAATTCCACTTCGACGATTTTCACTCCATCACCGGCAACGTCTTCCTTCAGGACCTGCGCAACATCCCCCGTTTTTTCACCGATCCGGCGACCTCCAGCACCTTGCCCGACCATGCTGTGTACCGGCCGTTGGTATCCACATCGCTGGCGCTCGATTACCGGCTGGGTCATGACTTTCAGCCGTTCTACTTCCATCTCTCCACGTTCTTCTGGTTCGCCGTCCAACTGGTGCTGATGGTTTTTCTGTTTCGCCGGATCATGGATCTGGCGGTCGTTGAGACCTCCGCAAGACCCGGACCTTACGGGCGGCCCTTGCGGGACCCGCACCCTTCGAACTTCTGGACGGCGTTGTTCGCCACGGCCTGCTATGGGCTGCATCCGGCCAATGCCGAGACCGTGAATTACATCGTCCAACGCGCGGATCTGTACTGCACCTTGGGGGTGGTGGCCGGCCTGTTGTGGTTCGTGATGGATCCGGGCCGCAGGAAGTGGGGCTGGTATCTGATTCCGGCGCTGGCGGCCTATCTGTCGAAGGCTCCGGCCCTGGTTTTTCCGCTGATCCTCCTGGCGTATGTGTGGTTGTTCGAGAGGGACAAGGGGCTAAAACCTCTGGCGCTGCCGTTCCTGGTGACCGCGGCGGTGGCGATTCTGACCGCCATGGTCACGCCTCCCAGCTTCCATGGCGGCGCCATCTCCGATTCTTTGTACCGGCTGACGCAGCCTTGGGTAGCGCTGCACTACGCGAAGTCCTTTTTCCTTCCTACGGAGTTGAGCGCGGACACCGATTGGACCTACGTGTCGGGCCCGTTCAGCGGTGAGGCGCTGGCCGGCTACCTGTTCGTGATCGCCCTGCTATGGGCGGGATATTGGGCCTCCAGGCGGCGCGAGACGCGGCCCATCGCGTTCGGCATCTGCTGGTTTTTCCTGGCGCTGCTGCCCACCTCGCTGTTGCCGCTGGCGGAAGTGACCAACGACCATCGCATGTTCTTCCCCTTTGTAGGGCTGGCNNTGGCGGCCGAGGCGGCGGGCACGCACACACGCAACCAGGTGTGGCGCACCGAGGAATCGCTGTGGCGCGACGTCACCATCAAGAGTCCCAAGAACGCAGTCGGCCTCATGAATTACGCCATCGCCTTGATGGGCCGCAACGACTTCACAACGGCGCTCTCCTACCTGAAGCGCTCCCAGGCTTTGATGCCCGGCTATTATGCCAGCGAGCTCAACATGGGCCTTGCCTATGGCGGGCTAGGCCGTGACGCGGAAGCGGTCGAGCAGTTCGAGCGTGCGGTGGCGATCGCTCCGAGCCTGGCGGAACCGCATGTCTATTACGCCCGCTGGCTCCAATCCAAAGGCCGCCTGGCGGACGCCCAGACGCAACTGGAGGCCGCCGTCCAGGCCAACCCGGCGTACTTCGGCGCCCGCAAACTGTTGATCGAACTCTACACCACCGAGGAGTACTGGCAGGCCCGCGACCGGCTCATCGAGGAGAGTCTCCGCCTGTCGAACAACGAGGACCTGGCGCGCCGCTACATGGCGGAGCGGGCCACTCCCGAGAGTCTGCTGAACCTGTCCGCCAAATACTGCAACTCCGGAAACTACGTGGAATGCCTGGCGACGGCGAAAGAAGCCACCGAGCTCAAGCCCTCGTATGCGGAGGCCTACAACAACATGGCCGCGGCGTACATCGCGATGCAAAAGTGGGACAAAGGCATCGAGGCTGCCCGCGAAGCGTTGCGGATCAAGCCGGATTACGAAGCGGCCAGGAGCAATCTGGATTGGGCGCTGTCACACCGGTAATATGGGCTAAGGTGGGCCGTTGCCACTCTATGGTGATGCTGGCCGGGAGGTTTCAGGTGGTGAGGGTTCGCCACAGAGCCTTCCGTGGTTCATGCCAGGATGCTTCGTCCAGGCTGAGTCTTAGACTAAGCTGTGCTCAGACAATCCGGTCAGAATTCGATACAGCTCAATGTCGTCCATGATTCGGACCGCGTGATGTCGGCAGTGCTCTACGACTTCGGGACTGAGCAGATGGGAGTCCCGCGTGCAAAGCACGTCGGCCTTGCCAGCGATTGCCGTCTGCACGATGAAATCGTCGTCTGGATCATCCGGCACCACCCGATTAACGCTGGTGTTGGCCACAATCTCCGCAGCCGCGGCGAGGCGATTCACATGCTGTTGAATTCGCTCTTCGGTCAGCCCCCAGCGAGCCTGGATACGAGGGTAGGCAAGAACGCGCGCCACCTCTGCGAGAATGAACGGGGAAACGATCAAGCGATGTCCCTCAAGGACACTTCGAAGCAACAGGCTCGCGAGTCCGCCGGCTTTCCAGGCGGCACGCACCAGGATGTTGGTGTCAAGGACGATGCGCATCACGACCGTCATTGACGGGCGTGCCGGATTGCTTCATCGATCAAGGCGTCCATCTCTTCGTCCGGGATATGGCTAGCACTGGCGGCCATGCTGTCCAGATCCTCGATCAAATCCCGAACAGCCGCCTTGCGATCTGGCTCGCCTTCGGCGGGTAGGGCAGGATAAGCCATCACCGTGACGTGCTCCTCATCCGCGACCTTCCGGCCGAGCAAGCTCTCAATCGCGCTTCTGGCAGCATCCCCCAACTCGTTAGCCCGACGTACGGAAATGGTCTGCATACCGGCTCCGCTACTTAGTTTACCAGTTGGACCAGAACCTGTTTGGCCGGAAGCCCAGTGGCGCTTTTGGCGTATGGTATGGAACCATGGAAACAGGAGATCTGCCGCGATGACCATTGAGATTCATAGGCCGGAACTCGAAGCCCTGATCCTGGAACGGATGAAGAGCGGGGCATTTCGGGATGTCGAGGACGTCCTGATGCAGGCCCTGAAATCCGCGCCGCCTCCCGCGGAGAGTGCGGGCGGGCCGGAAGAATGGGCCCATACCGGCGCGGAGCTGATCGCCGCCATGCAGGCCTCGCCGTACCAGGACATCGATCTTACACCCCAACCCTATCGCCTGCCGGTATAGTAACGGAATGGAAATGGAGGCGAACATGGCAAGTCTCGATTGGTCCCAATGCCCCGTCGTGGAAAGCGTGCCGGGGAGATTAAGCGGCGCATGGGTGTTTCGCGATACCCGTATGCCAGTCTCCGCCGTGTTTCTAAACCTGGAAGTTGGAGCCACCGTAGATGAGATCACGGAATGGTTTGACATCTCGAAGGAGCAGATAATCGAGGTGTTGGAGTTTGCCGCCCGCAGCGTTGCCGCTCCGGTTCCCGCTGAAACGGCCCCTGTACTCGATGCTCATCCTGTTTGATCACAGCACCCCGGCCCCATTAGCTTCCGGCCTGACTGGGCACATCGTCACAAAGGCTAAAGACCGAGGGTGGGATAGGCTGACCAACGGCGACTTGCTGGCTGAAGCGGATCGGGCCGGGTTTGACGTGCTTCTGACAGCCGACAACAATATGCGCTATCAGCAGAATCTTACAGGCCGCAGAATCGCCCTTGTGGTACTGAGTACGCCACAATGGCCGCTTGTTCGATTGCACATCGAAAAGATTGCCGCCACCGTGAACGCCGCCACGCCGGGCAGCTATGCCGAGGTGGTCATCCCTCTCCAAGTGAGGTTCCGGCGCTAAATGTCACCGACCTGATCCGCGTGGTCCCCTTGGACCCGGTACTGGGGCGCCCCCCGCAGGGCCTATTAGGTCAGCTCAGGCCCTCCCCACCACCTCTTCAAAAAACCTCAGCGACTTCCGCGCGCATTCCTCCCAGGTGAAGCGCTTGGCGTTCGCCCTGCCCAGCTCGATCGACCTTTCCCTCCGCGAAGGGGAAGTCAACATCTCCTCCATGGCGTCCCGGAGCGACGCTTCGCTCAGCGGGTCCATCAGCAGGGCCGCGCCGCCCGCGATCTCCGGCAGGGCCGATACGCACGAAGTGATCACCGGGGTCCCGGCCGCCATCGCCTGCGCCACCGGGAAGCCGAATCCCTCATATAAGGAGGGATAGACGAATGCCGTGGCGCCGGCGAAGAGCCCGGGAAGATCCCCCTCCGCAACGTAGCCCAGATACCGGACTCCGGGGGCGGGATTCCGCAGGCGCGCCATGGTATCGCTCTGCGCCCAGCCGGGCGGGCCCGCCAGAACCAGGTCGAATTCGTTCCGGGTGGAGGGCGACAGGTCCCGCCAGGCATTCAGCAACCGGTCGACGTTCTTGCGCGGCTCGATGGTGCCGACAAATAAAAGATAGGGCCGGGCGAGTCCAAGCCGTTGCCGGACCACATCGGCGTCCCCCGGCTTTACCTGGAAAAACGGGTCCGCGATGCCATGATGGATGACCCGGATCTTCTCCGGCGGCAGGTTCAAGATGCGTACCGCGTCGCAGCGCGTGGCCTCGGACACGGCGATCAGAGCGTCGGCGCGTTGGAGAATCCGCTCGGCAAAGAGTTTGTCGGCGGCCACATTCGACGGTGCATGTGTCTCCGGCAGCAGCCAGCAGGTAAGATCGTGCACCGTGGCGGTGAGTTTCGCGCGCCGCGGCGGATTCAGCAGTTTACAGGTATGGAAGAGGTCCACGTCGGGGTCGCTCCACCCGGTGATATCGTTGGGAAAGCGGTTGAGCAGAAACAGCATCCCCAGGCGCATCCAGGTGGCGAGGGGGTTGGCCACGGAGCCTTCGTGGTTCAGCCAGGAGGCCTCGTCGAGGAAAGGAAAGAGCCGGATATGGAACGCATGCGCCGCGTCTGCCCCATGGGCTTCCTGGCGTAAGTGCCGGGTCCAGTAGTAGAGGTAATTCTTCACTCCCGCGCTTCTCACCAGCAGCGGTACGGCGTCGATGGTAACGCGTATCAATGCCCACAGGTTAGCAGGCTAAACCCATGTGGGGCATGCTTTAGCTTGCCATTTTCGTTGCAAGCGTTGCATGGGCAAGCTAAAAAGCATGCCCCACGGACTGGTTCCTCGTTTGCGCTAAAATGAACCGTAAATCTCAGGGAGATCAAGCATACAGCATGGGCACGAACCCGCAGCGCAGTAAAGGATTTCGATTTGCATTTTTGGCGTTTCTGGTTTGGCTGGCTTGGTCGGGTAATGCCAGATTGAATGCCCAGACTACGTATACTTCCACCCCCGGCAAGACGTCCATTTTCGCGAATTACGACCCCAATGCGACGGCGCCCAAGGCCCCTATCCCTAACCCCACCCCCTCGACATCCATCTTGCCGTTTCTGCCGGCCGCCCCCATGGATCAGTATCTCGCCCAAAAAGCGGCGATCGCCAAGTACTCACAGTCGAACTTCTCATTGCCTTCCGGAGTGGAGGTTTCGCCGGCCCCTCGTGCTCCCACGATTCCGCCCCCCATCGTCTCCGCCCCCACCTTCAGTTGGCAAGGCACCCAGGATACGGGATATCAGCCACCTTCTCCGGACATCGCCGTCGGCCCCAACGACGTGTTGATGGTGGTCAACTCCAACATTGCGCAGTTCACCAAATCCGGCACGCTGGTAAAATCGACCGCACTCCAGGATTGGTTTAGCAATGTCCTCGCAACTACCTGCCCGTCGGGCTGCCTGCTGTTCGATCCGTGGATCGTCTACGATCAACTGCACGGCCGTTTTCTGTTTCTGGCGGGCGCCACGCCCACCGGGGTGCAAAACCGCACCGTCTCTTTTCTTCTGCTCTCGGTCTCCAACGGCGCCACCTATGCCGGTGGCTGGAAAAACTGGGCGATGAACTCTTCGCTCGATGGCACCGTCGTCACCCAGCACTGGGGCGACTCCTGGCGGCTGGGCTTCGACGACGAGGCGATCTATCTCTCCGGAAACATGTTCAACGTGTCGGTCATCTTGCAGTATGCGAAGATTCGCGTCCTGAAGAAATCCGACCTGTACAATCCGGCAACCACCACCTTGCCCTTTCAAGAGATCGGCTCGGCCACCACGATACTGCAGAATGCGGATTGCACCGTGGCAGATTCTTTGATCCCCATACGTCTGCGCGGCAAGCCCACAGCCACAGCGGCGGCGTTGTTTGTCAATGCCCTGGGATCGAAAGTAGGCCCCGCGTGCCCTTCGGGCTTTCAGCCGCCTGCTACCGGCAACTATCTTACGGTCTGGAAGATTGCCGACCCTCTGGCCGCCACCCTGACGATGACTCGAACCACCGTCACCGGACTCATGCCGTACAGCGTGCCGGCGCCGGCGCCCGAACTCGGCACGGGCGCTACACTCGACAGCGGCGATACCCGCGTCTTGAAGGCCATTTACCGAAGTGGGTTCCTCTATACCGCCAGGGACACCGGGTACACCGACCAGGCTACAACGGTCACCTATGACGTAATCGATACGTCCACCATGCTGCTCGCCTCGCAAGCCCGGCTGGTGAATACCAATGCCTTCTACCCGGCGTTCGACGTCCCGGCGACCACCCCATTGGGAACCCAGTTCGCCACGGCGAATCTCACGACTGGCACCACCACGTCGGCCACTGGGGCGTTAACGTATCCGGGGCTTTCCAACAATCTGAAAGTCGGCGAAGGCTTTTTTGACGTCTCTTTCGGCGGAGTCAACCGTTGGGGCGACTATTTCGGGGGCGCCGTAGACCCGGTCTCCGGGGGGTTGTGGACGTCCGGCGAATATGCGCTAACGCCTGCGGCAGGGGGCTACGGCCAATGGTCAACATGGGCCGGATACTATCCGTGGCTCACGATTCAGGCATTTACCGATGTCCCCTCTTCCTCCCCGTACTCCGACTACATCAATGTGCTGAGCTCGTGGCAGGTCACATTGGGGTGTTCGCCCGCTTTATTCTGTCCCACGAACACGGTCACACGCGATCAAATGGCGGCTCTGATCATACGATCCATGCTGGGCAACACGTTTACTTTTACGAGCACGCCGTATTACACGGATGTGCCCGCTTCGTCCTCGTTTTTCCCGTATATCCAGAAGTTGACCGATCTCGGGATTACGCATGGATGCACGGCCACCACTTACTGTCCCAGCGCCGCGGTCAACCGCCAGGACGCGGCCGTTCTGCTCGTCCGCGGCAAACTTGAATCGTTGTTCGGCGATACTTTTACCTACCCCACGACGCCATTTTTCACGGATGTGCCGGCCAGTCTTCCTCAGTTCCCCTATGTCCAGAAAATGTACGAATTGGGACTCACTGCCGGGTGCTCGACCACCCAATTCTGCCCCAACGACACCCTGACCCGGCAGCAGGTGTCAGTGTTCCTGACACGCGCCTTCCTCAATTAGCTCGTTCGTGGCGCGGACACGAGTGTCCGCGCCACGTAGTACTACGATTCCCGCAAAAACGCGCAACTCTTCTTTTGGACCTGTGCTTGGACCATACAGAAGGCAATGGCGGCAAACTGACTGCTGGGGAGCGCGCGCAGGTCAACCGGCAGCAGAATCGATTGAGTGGCGCCATCTTCGCGGACAAGCACAACGGCATCCACCAGTAACAGTAGTGAGTCAATGCGTGACATGGGCACGAATCGGAGGGGACCAGTCACTCTATCTCCCACTGGTCCCGTGCCCTCTTACCCGGATTCTTCCGTTCCGTCAGCCCCCCACTTTCAGGGTGTCCTCCCAGCCCGGCCCGCCATCCATGCACCCTGCAGCCAAAGCCATCCCCCCGAATGGCCTTGTTTAACGCCTTTTGCCTGGCAGCTATTGGCGAAGCGCTCAATCGGGAGTAAAGTAGAGTTTGAGGTAGAACTGCGATGCGTGTGAAACAGTACGTATCTGTAAAGGCCGCGAGCTTACTGGCGACGGCCGGTTTGGTTCTATTTCCGTTACCCAGCCAGGCCCAAACCATAGTCATCGGCGCCGGTTATACCACTCCCCAACCCATCGATGCTTCGCCCGGCCAGGTGGTCACCATTTTTGCGACCGTGGCGGGAAAACAGGCACTCGATCCGCTGAATGCCACCCCTCCCTTGCCGACCTCGCTCGGCGGGTTCTCCGTGCTTCTGCGGCAGTCGTTTACCGACCCGATGCTGATTCCGATCTTATCGGTAGTGGATACTTTGTCCTGTTCGAACGTGGCGCCCATGCAGTGCAACACGGTTAGCCAGATCACGGTGCAAGTTCCCTACGAGCTGATGCCCAACACCCCCCATGTCAGCCTGCCCCAGAACTTCGCGCGCCTGGAAATCAATTACAACGACACCCTGACAAACTCCCTGTTCCTCAATCCGGTCCCCGACAGCATTCATGTGTTGAATTCCTGCGATGTGGTCTCCGGGGTGAACCAAACCGGCGGTTGCGGTCCGATCGTTACACACAGCGACGGGAGTTTGGTTACGGCGGCTAATCCTGCTCAGGCCAACGAGACTTTGACCATGTCGCTGGTGGGATTGGGGCAGCCGGCGGGCACGGTGACGACCGGGGCCCCCGCACCCGAAGTCGCCCCCATGCTGGACGGCGTCACGATCAGTTATGACGCGCGGGAGAATGCATCGCCTAGCATGCTGGTCCCTACATCCTCATTTCCCGTGAATTCGGCGCAGTTGCTTCCCGGGTCGGTGGGCATTTACAACATTACATTCCTGGTTCCTGCCCTGCCTCCAGGCGTATCCGCCTGTAGCAGCACCGTACAGTCCAACCTGACGGTCGATATCAAACGTACGACCTCTTTTGCCGGCGTCGGAATCTGCGTGGTTCCAAGCTCGCAATAAAGAAGCTCTCAGCGTTCAGCATTCAGCTTGCCGGGCGACCGCGGGTGCTTAACCGTTTGGGGAATTCCTCACCAGTCAACACCGCTCCCTCACGGTCGCGGCTCGGTAACTCACGCTGAAGCAGCAACAATCGCAACCGAGCCGCGACCGTGAGGGAGCGGTTGCCAGGGTGAAGCGCGAAATCCCAAAACGGTTACGCACTTGACCGCTGACCGCTGTTCGCTGAAAGCTTTTGCTAGAATAGGCGGTGAACGGGGCTTGCCAGGAACCTGTGCCGCCCCGAACCCACAATAGCTGTCAGCCATCAAGCCATCAGCTCTCAGTTTCACCCGCACGGCTGTGAACGCTCCAAGCTGAATGCCGATCGCTGAAAGCTTTGTTATTTTTGGGAGAAAGATTCCGATGTTTAAGCCGGCAATACTTTTGATTCCGCTGGTGTTATGTTCGTGTGCACCACGCCAGGACAACGTTGTAGCCAGAAGCGATGACGGCAAGCCCCCCGAGGCTCTGTTCCCCGTCAAAACGGAAGGGGGCCAGTACGGCTATATAGATCGCAGCGGAAAGCTCGTCCTGAAGGGCCCCTATGCGGGCGCTTCGCGATTCGCCGAAGGCCTGGCCGCGGTGCAGATGAAGAAGGCCGGGAAAGTCGGATACATCGATACGACCGGCAAACTGGTGATCCCCTTGCAGTTCGATCTCGGCGATTGGTTTTCGGAAGGGGTCGCCGCGGTGATGGTTAACCACAAGTGGGGCTATGTCGATAAGACCGGCAAGCTCGTCATCCCGTTCAGCTTTGGGATCGCCCAACCTTTTGAGAGCGGGAGAGCGGCGGTCGGAACAGGCCCTACCGGGGAGTTTGGCTTTATCAATACCAAGGGTGAGTTTCCCCTGGCGAATCGTTACGAGATGGCGATGCCATATCGCGAAGGTCTGGCCGCGGTGCGTTCCTTTACGGAGCG
This sequence comes from Bryobacterales bacterium, assembly GCA_003167275.1. GTDB lineage: Bacteria > Acidobacteriota > Terriglobia > Bryobacterales > Bryobacteraceae > JAIQFL01. The sequence continues at coordinate 9,630 of PMTT01000499.1, forward strand.
CGTCAAGTTCATCGACATGGACGGTAAACCCGCAATTCCACCGCAATTCCTGGCGGCCGGGGAATTCGTGGATGGGCTGGCTCCAGTCCAAGCCCAAACCCCCCAGGGCGTGCGGTGGGGGTTTGTCGACAAGCAAGGGAAAATGGCCATCCCGGCGGAATACGCCAACGCACTGCCGTTTGCGGAAGGTCTGGCCCCCGTTCAGGCGCTGAGCGGAAAATGGGGATTTGTGGATGCTAAGAACACCATGGTTATCCCCCCCGATTGGGACCAGGCCGGCCAGTTTACCTATGGACTGTCACAGGTCTGGAACGGCAAGAAGTTCGGCTACATCGGCAAGGACGGGAAATACGTCTGGCCGATCCAGTAAACCGATCGGGCACGGCCTTGTCATCCTTTAAACACAGCACGGCCGTGGTGGAGACGGATTGTGTGGGCGATGGCACGCGGATCCAGGCATTCGCCCACGTCCTGCCCGGAGCGAAAATCGGCCGCGACTGCAACATCGGCGACCATACCTTCATTGCCAGCGACGTGGTGATCGGCGATCGGGTCACCATCCACTGCGGTGTCCAACTGTGGGATGGCGTGACCCTGGAAGACGACGTCCTGATCGGTCCCAACGCTACCTTTACGAACGACCGCTTCCCCAGGAGTAATCAGCGCCCCGAACGCCTGCTGCCTACCCTGGTGAAGCGGGGCGCTTCCATCGGCGCCAATGCCACCATCCTGCCCGGCATCACGATTGAAGAGCAGGTGATGGTGGGCGCCGGAGCGGTGGTGACCCGCAACGTTCCGCGAAACGCCGTGGTGGCCGGCAACCCTGCGCGCATCATCAGCTATGCGGGAGCCAGCCGTCCGGCCGCCCCTTCGCTTTCGGCGGCGCTGGCCGAGACCGGACCGGAAGAGACCCGCGTGGAAGGCGTGATTCTGCGCCGTCTGCCGGTGGCCCCGGACCTGCGCGGTACGCTTTCCTTCGGAGAGGTCAGCCAGCACATCCCCTTCGAGATCAAACGCTATTTTCTGGTCTTCGACGTCTCGAGCGAGCAGGTGCGCGGAGAGCATGCCCACAGGACGCTGCACCAGTTCCTGATCTGCGTTCACGGGCGTTGTTGCGTGGTCGCCGACGACGGCGCCCACGGGCAGGAATTCGTCCTCGATTCGCCCAATATCGGGCTCTACATTCCGCCCATGATCTGGGCCGTGCAATACAAGTATTCCCGCGATGGCGTGCTGCTGGCGTTCACCTCCGATCTGTACGATCCGGGGGATTACATCCGGGATTACGCGGAATTCCTGGCTCTGAAAAACGCCAAACAAGATGGGCCACGGATGAACACCGATGAACACGGATAAAACCAAAGCGCGGCGATGATCCTGCTGAATGACTTCAAGCGCCAATGGGAACATACTTCCGCCGGGATTCTGGCGGCCGTGGCTTCGGTCGGGGAAAGCGGGTGGTATGTTCTGGGCAAGAACGTTGCGGAATTCGAGCAGGCATTAGCCGGCCGATGGGGCCGGCGCTATGCGGCCGGGGTGGCGAGCGGCCTGGATGCGCTCGAGATCTCGCTGCGCGTCCTCGGCTGCCAGGCGGGCGACCGCGTACTGACGACTCCCCTCTCGGCCTTCGCCACCACCCTGGCCATCCTCAAAATCGGCGCCGTTCCGGTGTTCGTGGATACCGACTGCTCGGGCCATATCGATTTGGCCCTGTGCCGGGAGGTGCTCCGCCGCCGGCCGGATATCCGGTTCCTGGTGCCCGTCCACCTCTATGGCAACGCCTTCGACTTGCCGGCCCTGCGGGCACTGCGGGCGGAGTTCGATCTGCGGGTGGTGGAAGACTGCGCGCAGGCCATTCTGGCGTCTTCCGCGGGCATGCCGGCGGGGTCTGCGGGCCACCTGGCGGCGACCAGTTTTTATCCCACGAAGAACCTGGGAGCGCTGGGCGATGGAGGTGCGATTCTGACGGATGACGAGCAGTTCGACCGGCTCGTCCGGGTGTTGCGCGACTATGGGCAGAGCGCCAAATACCGGCACGACGAGATTGGTTATAACAGCCGTCTGGACGAGCTACAGGCGGCCATTCTGAACCGTGTATACCTGCCCGCCTTGCAAGGTTGGACCACCCGCCGCCGCGAAATCGCAGCGCTCTACCGGGCCGGGATCCGCAGTCAGCGCGTGGAGTGTCTGCCCGTGCCGCCGCAGTCGGACTCGGTGGATCATCTGTTCCCGGTGCTGGTGTTGGAAGGGAGCAAGGCGGAGTTCCTCACGCACATGCGATCGAAGGGCATTCTGTGTGGGGAGCACTACCCCATTCTGATTTCCGATCAGCTCGCGATGGCCCACGCGAAATGGGAGATTGCGATGTCCCTGGAGCAAGCCCGCCGCATCGCCGACCGCGAGGTCAGCCTGCCGATCCATCCTTACCTGACAGACGACGAAGTAGCGTGCGTGATGGGAGCGTGCAATAGCTGGGAGAGTGGTTAGATCATGTGGGTTTAATACCCACTGTGGGTACACTACCCACTGTTGATGAATGAGGGCGCGGTTTAGGGTAGAGGTAACTTGCGGTCTGGAACGAATGTGATGGCTCAGCAATTCGACGTTATCCTTGAAGTCTCTGTTCAGGCACTCCCGCGGCGTGATGAGCCGCATTCTGTTTGGCGGGCCAGTGACCGAGTGGCTCAATATCGAACAACCCGATGTGCGGAACCTACGGGCGGACATCCTGGCAAGAGTGACCGGCGGCAAGCTGCGACATGTCGAGCTGCAGACCAGGAACGATCCCGAAATTGGCCTGCGCGAACTGGATTATTACGTGGGCTTCCAACGCCTGCTGAAGGAGCACGTCGAGCAAATCGTACTATACGCCGGCCGCGAGCCGCTCAGTATGACGCCGGCGTTCGAAAGCCCGAGCACACTACATAAGTTCAGGATTCTCGACATTCGCCAGATGGATGGCGAGGATCTGCTCGAAAGCGACGACTGGGGCGACAACGCGCTGGCCTTGCTTACCAAGGCGGACCGGGAGCGTGTGATCCAGGTGGTGGAGGCGAGGCTCAGGCGGCTGGACGGCGAAGAGCAGCAGGAGGCGGCTCGCACGTTCGTGCTGATTTCGGGCATACTGGGGATTGAAGAAGAGATCGGGCGGAGGCTGAAGACGGACATGATCGACATCATGGAGAATAAGGTGCTTGGCCCGGCGATCCGGCAGGGGATCCAGCAGGGGATCCAGCAGGGGATCGAGCAGGGCCGCCGCGAAGGGATCGAGAAGGGCGTCGAGAAGGGGATGCGGCAAGCGCTCAAGGTGCTGGTCAAGAGCCGGTTTGGCAGTCTGCCCCGATGGGCGTCCGCCCGGATCGACAAGTCCAGCCAGCAGGAGATCAAGGATCTGATCGCCGGAGCATCGGCCGCTCCCACTCTGGAAGATCTTTTCCGGTAGCCGCTACATCGTGCGCCGCGAAATCGCAGCGCACCAGGCGGGGTTGCTTAACCATTTTGGGGAATTCCTCACCAGTCAACACCGCTCCCTCAGGGTTGCCCGTTGCCCGCTTGAATTGAACCGCGAAATCCCCAAAACGGTTACGCATTCCCTACCGGGCCGGGATCAGCAGTCAGCCGCGTGGAGTGTCTGCCCGTGCCGCCGCAGTTGGACCCGGTCGATCATCTCTTCCCAGTGCTGGTGTGGGAAGGGAGCAAGGAGGACGAAGTAGCGTGCGTGATTGCGGCGTGCAACGGGTGCGGGCCTAATACCCACTGTGGGTCGATTACCCACCGTTGATGAATGAGGGCGTACCCCCTGGTTCCTAGCGAGTCCGCGCTCCTTGCGGCCTACACTGAATGGGATGGCTCAGCAATTCGACGTATCCTTGAAGTCTCTGTTCAGGCACTCTCGCGGCGTGATGAGCCGCATTCTGTTTGGCGGGCCAGTGGCCGAGTGGCTCAATATCGAACAACCCGATGTGCGGAACCTGCGGGCGGACATCCTGGTAAGAGGGCTCGACGGCAAGCTGAGACATGTTGAGCTGCAGACCAGGAACGATCCCGAAATTGGCCTGCGCGAACTGGATTATTACGTGGGCTTCCAACGCCTGCTGAAGGAGCATGTCGAGCAAATCGTACTCTACGCCGGCCGCGAGCCGCTCAGTATGACGCCGGCGTTCGAAAGCCCGAGCACACACCATAAGTTCAGGATTCTCGACGTTCGCCAGATGGATGGCGAGGACCTGCTCGAAAGCGACGACTGGGGAGACAACGCGCTGGCCTTGCTCACCAAGGCGGACCGGGAGCGGGTGATCCAGGTGGTGGAGGCGAGGCTCAGGCGGCTGGACGGAGAAGAGCAGCAGGAGGCGGCTCGCACGTTCGTGCTGATTTCGGGCATACTGGGGATTGAAGAAGAGATCGGGCGGAGGCTGAAGACGGACATGATCGACATCATGGAGAATAAGGTGCTTGGCCCGGCGATCCGGCAGGGGATCGAACAGGGTCGGCGGGAAGGAATCGAAAAGGGGATCGAGAAGGGCGTCGAGAAGGGGATGCGGCAAGCGCTCAAGGTGCTGGTCAAGAGCCGGTTTGGCAGCCTGCCCCGATGGGCGTCCGCCCGGATCGACAAGTCCAGCCAGCAGGAGATCAAGGATTTGATCGCCGGAGCATCGGCCGCTCCCACTCTGGAAGATCTTTTCCGGTAGCCGCGATGGGAGTCTGTAATAGCTGGGAGCCGGTCTGAACATGGACGGGCAGCAGGTACCAGCCCGCTCACCCACTAGTTACTGCGGGCTCGGGATTCTAACGGTAAAGTCCACGCTTGCCTGCGAAACCCGGTTGCCGTCGAAATACCAAATCAACCGGTCAAGGCCATCCTCTCGCCGTGTACGCTGGTGATTGGAAGCGATCACTTTCATGTCCGGCTGTAACACGACTTCCCAATCGATTGACCAGTTCGGCATCGAGCCAAGCTCCTTGGGAATGTTTAAGGCGAAGGTGCAATCCCGGGAACCGCTCAGGGGCGCGGCTTTGCAATTGTAGCGGTCGTAGAAATGTTCCATGGACGCCTTCCCGGAGGTATCCTCCAGATGGACTGAGTCGCCGTCTATGCGCGTAGTAGGACGAGACCACTTCCGGAGCTGATCGAGCATGCCGGAGTACTTGTTATCGCTATTCAACGCTGCATAGGTGAGGCGGTTCATCGTGATCCGATAAGCGCCCGTATCGGTCTCTCCAAAGCGATGCAGGATGTGCACACCTTCAATCTGGAAACATCCCGTAAGCAGGCAAGATGCGATCAAAAGAATCGGGGTCTTCAAATCTTTGAACATTTTGATCTCTCCCTCTGCGCACCGCGTCACCGGACGTGCAGATATTCTATCTCAAAATGCCATCACCCGCACAAAAGGCTGAAGTCACACCCGGCGCAGCAGAATCAGAGCGAACATCGCCCAGTGGCGCATCCAGGGTTCGAGCGACTTTTCCAGGGCGCGCCACAGGGGAGTAGCCGGGCGGGGCATCAGGCTTCGCATGGATACGCCGCCCGAGACCAGGTACCGGAAAGGCATGAGCGGCTGGACCTGCTCGATCCGCAACTCCGGGAACTCGGCCTCAAAAAGAGCGCGGTCTCTCTCGAACACAATCCACGGGAGTGCAATATTGGCGCCCGAAAGGGGGCCTTGCTCCGGGAAACTCCAGTCCGGGGACTCGCTCTGGAAGGGCTCGTGGTGGAAGCGGGTGTAGACGAATCTCGACCATCGCGACACCCATGGCTCCAGCATGATGACGGCGCCCCCTGGGGCCAGACAGCGGGCCGCTTCGCGGAAGAACCCGCGCACTTCCGGGATATGGTGCAGCACGTCCAACAGAACGATCGCCCGCAGGCTGCCCGAGGCCAGCGGGAGCGAGCGGCCGTCCGCGACCATGCGGATTCCGCTGCACGGGAATACCTCGGATGTGATCGCATTGGGGATGTAATCCGCCAGGATGCCGCCCCCCGAACCAAGTTCCAGCACTTGGCCCGGCACATCGGGCAGACGTTGGCAGATCGCCTCGCACCATTCCCGATAAATCTGTTGCAGGAAACGGTTGCCGCGAATGATCTGGCGGCGCAGTTCCGTAGTCTCTGGGGAATCAATGGAGAGGCCGCGGGTCAGGGGATGGGCTAAGCAGCGCCGGAGCATCACGATGGACCGAAGATAACATGGATCGCCCGCGCCAAATATGGTGACAGGCCGAAATCTGGTGACAGGCAGCGCTGTCCCCAGCGGTGCGATTCGCCACCAGATTTCGCAACTCCCCTACAAAGCAGCGTGAACCATTTTTCCCGCTGCGCGGTACACTGCCTTGCCCCGGTCCATCAACTCGCTGGCTTGGTCGAGTACTTCCGTTCCCCGGCGCGTAATGAACCGGGTGCTGTCGTCTGCCGCGGACTTCACTACCCTTTTTACCTTCTGGGCCTTTCGCAGGATGAGCCTGCGGCTGGCATCGCCGGAGCGCGGCGCAAAGAGACCGCCCACCAGGATACCGGCTCCTAGTCCGGTCACCAAATAGGAAAACGCACGGATACGCTGATCTGTCATGATTCCTCCATCATCCAATCCAGGAACAAATTATTGCTTCTTTATCCGGAGCACGCCGGTAACCAAAGCCGGATCCCGCAGGCCAACGCAAACGGCTGAGGGGTGGCCGCAAAAATGCTTGAGACTCTTCCGATGAGACCCTTATTGATGAGATGCTCCTTTGCGCTTGCCGGAATGCTTCTCGCGGTGACCATCGCCGCCTTCCTGCACGCTGTGTCTTTGTGGTCCATTCTGATGGTTTCCCTAGTGTTACTGGGAATGGCGCTGGTGTTTATGTTGGGCGTTTTTGCGGGATCCGGCCTGGCTCTGCCATGGCCCCGGCGGCAACCCTCAAACCAACCGCCTGACGCACTGGCAGGTTCGGCACGGCCGGTCCGTTTGATTGAACAGGACCCACGCAAACCGCGGAGGCAGTCGGAAATCCTTACATTCCACCGCTAGGATTAGGGGCGCTTGTAGCGCGGCGGTGACCTGCCGACCGGTGGCCAAACCGCCGGCGCTACAAAAAGCACACAGCGGTCAGCCGGGTTTAGCTGAAAGCCGACCGCTGCTTGACGACAGCTTTTTAGATCAATTGATGCGATCCCATTGAACGTGCAATACCTTGGAGGTAGTTACGGGGATATGGTCCTCGAACAAAACCACCAAACGCATGCCACGCTCGATAATGCCGTCTTCGATCGTACCTTCGCTGGTAACAGAGCCCTCCAGTTGTGCAACCACAGGAGTCGGGCAAAATCGCGGGTGGCCGGAGATGCGGATCCTACTCCCACCCAGGCACTCAATCTGATAATGCCGGCTCGAAGTTTCGACGTCGATCAAGGAACCAGGCTCCAGACGCTTGCAATCTAGCATTTCAGCAGATCTCATGATGGAACCTCCTGTTGTGAAACGGGCAATTCAGTGGCCGTTGGTTCCCGGCTGACAGCAGGGGCAAACGAAGAACCCGGCACACGACTGAGGTTAGCGTCGGATGCCGGGCTTGGTGCAGGATCAGGGGGACCATGCCTCCCGCACTGAGTTTTGCGCCAGAGAGTTCGCTTCTCTTGCTTCTTTATAGTCCCACAAACTGAGACGCGCGCACTCCATTCGTCGTTTCCTCAAACGAGTGATACAGCACCAAGTTCCAATCGTCTGAGTAAGTTTCGTCTCAAAAGCGCGCGTTTCGCGTCAATCTTACATGCATCAAGCCGGGCCTGGAAGCGCATCTTGAGGCTGTTCTTATTGAAGAAACGCGTCTTACAAACAATGGCGCATGAATTGCTCTGACCAAGACGAGGTTTTTCGACATGAAATCGCTCCTTGCCATATGCATCGTAACGGTCTCCGTGCTCGCTGGTGGTTGCGCGACCAAGAAATACGTGCGGAACACCACGACCCCTATCCAGGCCAAAGTAGATGAGGTAGGCCAACAGACGACCAAGAACTCTCAACAGATCGACGACACTCGCAACCAGGTCAAACAGGTTGACGAGAAGGCTCAGAGCGGCGTCAGCGCCGCGCAGGAGCGGGCGTCGAGCGCCGACCAGCATGCCGCGACAGCGGACCAGCATGCCGGCGACGCCATGAATAAGGCCACCCAGGCCGCCCAAGTCGGAGATCAGAATACCCAGGCGCTGAACAGCCTGAAATCGGTGGTTGCGAACCTGGACGATTACCAGATGCAGACCTCCGCGACAATCTCGTTCAAGTTCGACAAGTGGACGCTCAGCGACGACGCCAAACAAGACCTCGACAAACTGGTCGAGGGCGTGAAGTCCGACAAGCGTTTCTTCATCGCGGTAGAAGGCTACACCGACAGAATCGGCTCGAACGAGTACAACGAAGTACTCAGCAAGAAGCGCGCCGACGCCGTGGTGGAGTATCTGGTTGCCAAACACGATATCCCGATTTATCGCATTCAGATGGTCGGGCTAGGTAAAGAGAAGCCCGTGGACGACGCTCGCAATCGCGCCGCGATGGCGAAGAACCGCCGCGTGGAAGTGAAGGTGTTCAGCGCCGACCAAGCCACGGCTTCGTCGGAGAGTGAGAACAGCGCGAACCGTGTGAAGCAGTAAGCTTGCTCAGGCCGATGGCAATGGGCTGGCAGAAATAGGGTGACAGGCTTCGCTGTCCAAGGCGGACAGAGTTGCCTGTCACCCTTAGTTTTGGTGCAAGAAAAACCAACACAGGCAAGTCCGGAACGGATCCGCAAACCGGAAATGCCTGTGCCACGGTCTTCAGGTAAACTTCACGCGCAGGGCGGCAAAGGCTGCCATCCTCAGCAACAGGACTCCGTGCTTCCATCGCTGGATGTTGGTCTCACCGTAGGTGCGAGCTCCGTAGCGGACTGGCAGATCCACGATCTTGCGGTTCAATCGGGCGGCGCCGAACAGGAGATCGAAGTCGCCGAAGGGGTCGAAATCCCCGAAGTAGGCGCGGTTCCGGGCGATTGACTCGTAGTCCTGTTTCCAGAGGACCTTGGTGCCGCAGAGAGTGTCCTTCACAGGCTGCCGCAATAACCAACTGAAAGCCAGGCTAAAGAACTTATTGCCGAGGAAGTTGAACAGCCGCATGGCTTCCTCGTGCATGGGATAGACCAGCCGTACTCCGTTGATGAAGTCACCCCTGCCGGATACCAGCGCCTCGTAGAACTTGGGTAAGTCCTCGGGTGAGACGGTGATATCGGCGTCGAGGATCATGAGCACCTGGCCGCTGGCTTGGGCAAAACCGAGGCGGACGGCGTCGCCCTTGCCCTTCCCGGTTTGCTGGAAGATTTTGCAAGGCCGTCCGCTTCGCGCCACTTCCCGCTGGATGGTCTCCCAGGTGTCATCGGTGGAGTGGCCTTCCACGAAGATCAGCTCGGTGCCGGCGCCCATTTCGGGGGTGCGGCGGATGATCTCGGCGATATTTCCGGCTTCGTTGCGGGCGGGCACGACGACCGATACGCGCGGGGCATCCTTTCCGGCGGGGTTCGGAAAAGGTCTGGCAATCGTGATGTTCGTGAGGGCGAAGTACCAGAAGGGCCACAGCTTGACCAGCCAGCGGTTCAAGAGCGCACTCAGCGGGCGGAACGGCAACGGCCAAAGGATTTCGGGCTGGTTGCGGAGGGTCTCGAAACCCGCCAGATAGAGCAAGTTACTCACATCCTCGGGAACCAGCCAGTTCTGCGCCAGCTTGGGAGTAGAGAGTCCGAGTTTGGCGGTAAGTCCCAGTACCGGAGCCCACACCCGGCTGTAACAGTTGACGATCACGCGGGTCGAATGGGTGCATAGAGGGCGGATCCGCTGGAACACCATCTCGACATCCCAGACATCGTTGACCAGGTCGGACAGGATGACGACATCGAAGGTTTCGTCCAGGGTGAGCTCATGCGCATCGGCATGCACAAAAGTGAGTTCCGGATGTTTTTGCATGGCCCGGGCGACCATCTCGGCGGAGAAATCGACTCCTACCCCATAGGAGGGCTTGAGGGCCGCCAGGAGATCGCCTTGCGCGCACCCGATCTCGATGACCCGCTGGCCGGGAGGGACCAGGTTCTCGAAGACCTGGGTCAGGCGCCGGTGATAGTAGCGGTTGCCGGCATCCCACCGTGGGAGGTTCTGGGCGATGGAGTCCCAATTCCGGAGGCGGTGAGCGCGGTAGGCCTCGGGGGTGCCGGCGAGCGGTTCTTCGGGCGGGGTCTTCAGGCCATCAGAAGTTGAGAAAGAATCCGGATCCGCGGGCGGTACCGCCTGCGCCACCTTAGACTTGGCCACTGACGTGCTCCTCTGTCACTGCGGTTCGCCCTGAACGTGGGGCGTGGATTGAAACGAGAAAAGCGCTGTAGAAGAGGGCCAAGCCCTCGCGGAGCGGCGTCCGCGGGGACCATCCGAGCGAGCGCATGCGGCTGACGTCCAGAAGCTTCCGGGGCGTGCCGTCCGGCTTGCTGCCGTCGTAGACTACGCTGCCACGATACCCTACCGTTTCCATCACCAGATCCACCAACTCCCGGATGGTCAGATCTTCCCCGCAACCGATGTTGAGCAGCGGCGGATCCTGGCGGCAGGCGTCCTGGAATGCCGCGCCGGGCAGGTTCATCAGGAAGACCGCCGCATCCGCGAGGTCTTCGCTGTAGAGGAACTCGCGGCGGGCTGTCCCGGTTCCCCAAACCGAAATGGATGTGCGGCCTTCATGCTTAGCCTCGTGGACTTTTCGGACCAGTGCCGGGAGTACATGACTGGTCTCGAGATCGAAGTTGTCACCCGGTCCGTAGAGATTGGTCGGCATGACGGAAAGGAAGCCGGTCCCATACTGCTGGTTATACGACCGGCACATCTCGATACCGGCGATCTTGGCCACGGCATAGGCACGGTTGGTGGATTCGAGCGGGCCGGTGAGCAGATACTCCTCTTTGATGGGCTGCGGGCAATCGCGCGGGTAGATACAGGAAGAACCCAGGAACAGCAAGCGGCCGGCGCCTGAGCGGCGGGAGGCTTCGATGACGTTCGACTGAATGGCCAGGTTGTCGCGGATGAAGTCGCCGGGGTAAGTGGAATTAGCCAGGATGCCGCCGACTTTGGCGGCGGCCAGAAAGACGAACTCGGGGCGATAGTGCTCGAAGAAATGGAACACCGCGGCGGAGTCGGTGAGATCGAGCTCCGACCGGGAGCGGGTCAGCAGGTTGGTATAGTGACAGGCCTCCAGCTTCCGCAAGATAGCGGATCCGACCAGGCCGCGATGGCCGGCGACGAAGATGGCGGAAGTGGGGGTCATAAGACTGACGTGGCCTGTGCCACGTCGGGTATCATCACTCCTGGTGGCCGGAGGTGACGGAATAGCCATGGGTCAGGTTCATCGCGTCGCGCTCCGCCTTCTTTAAATCTACGTCTACCATCTCCGCTACCAGTTGTTCAAAGGTATGCTTGGGACGCCATCCGAGCGTTCGGATCGCGCGCGAAGGGTCGCCCAGAAGGGTGTCGACTTCGGCGGGACGGAAGTACCTGGGGTCTACAGCTACTACTGTCCGCTTGGTATGTTCACCGGCGGCAAAATCACCGGCGGCAAGACCGCCGGCGCTCCGGGGTATGTGAGCCAGGCCGACCTCGTTCACTCCTTCGCCTTGCCATTCGAGGTCCACTCCCACCTGGCGGAATGCCAACTCGGTCAACTCGCGGACGGAGTGCTGCTCCCCGGTAGCGATGACGTAGTCATCCGGCCGGTCCTGCTGGAGGATGAGCCATTGCGCTTCCACATAATCCTTGGCGTGGCCCCAATCCCGTTTGGCGTCCAGGTTTCCGAGATACAGCACTTCCTGCAGTCCGGCCTTGATTCGGCCCACCGCCCGGGTGATTTTGCGGCTCACGAAAGTCTCGCCGCGGACCGCGGATTCATGGTTGAAGAGAATCCCGTTGCAGGTGAACATGCCGTAGGCTTCGCGGTAATTGATGCACATCCAGTAAGCGAACAGCTTGGCGACGCCATAGGGCGATCGCGGGTGGAACGGGGTGGTCTCACTCTGGGGCGTTTCCACGACCTTCCCGTACAGCTCCGAGGTAGAGGCCTGGTAAAACTTCGCGGTGTGCTGCAGCCCGGTGATCCGCAAGGCTTCCAGAAGCCGCAAGGTGCCGACGCCGACTACCTCGGCGGTATATTCGGGAATCTCGAAGGAGACTGCCACGTGGCTTTGGGCCGCCAGATTGTAGACCTCGTCGGGCTGGACCTGGCCGACGATGCGAATCAGGTTGGTGGAATCGACCATGTCGCCGTAGTGCAGGAAGAAGTGGCGCTCGGTCTGATGCGGGTCCTGGTAGAGATGGTCGATGCGCTCGGTGTTGAAGGAGGAAGCGCGGCGTTTCAGGCCGTGGACTTCATATCCTTTGGAGAGAAGGAGTTCCGCCAGGTACGATCCGTCCTGACCGGTAATCCCAGTGATCAGCGCGCGCTTGGGCAGACGGCCACCTCGTTCTCGCTTCGCTCGCGAGGTTGGGGGTTAGGGGTTGGGGGTTGGGGGTTGCGGGTCGGAGGCGCGGAGAAACACGCGGCGAAGAATGCTGCAAACCCCAGGCCCCTGGCCCCTGGCCCCCGGCCCCCGCGAGCGCAGCGAGCCCAACCCCCAGCCCCCAACCCCCAACCCCGCGAGCGTAGCGAGTACCGCATATGGTTCCGGGTCATTGTATCAGCCTGCTACGGCGTGCTCCTGCATGGCGTTTTTGTAGGCTTCGACTACGCGCTGGATGGGGCCATCGTCCATCACCTCGCCCTTGTTCAGCCAGATGGCGCGCTCGCAGAGGTCCTTGAGGGTGTCGTTGGAGTGGGAAACGCACAGGATGGTCTTCTCGGCGCGCCGGAATTGCATGATCCTTTCCCGGCATTTGACGGCAAACCCAAGGTCCCCTACGCCGAGGACTTCATCGATGATCAGGAGATCGGGATTCACGCAGGTGGCCACCGAGAAAGCCAGGCGCATCATCATACCGGTGGAATAGGTGCGCAGCGGTTCGTTGATGAAGTCGCCGATCTCGGCGAAATCCACGATGCTGTCGAACTGCTTGCGGACATCGCGGCGGGAGAGGCCCAGGAGGGCGGCGTTGATGCAGACGTTCTCGGCGCCTGTCAGGTCGGGATGAAATCCGGCGCCCAGATCGAGCAGCGGGGCGATCCGGCCTCCGTGTACTTCCACTACTCCCCGGTCCGGCCGGCATAATTTAGTTGTCAGATTGAGCAGGGTGCTCTTACCCGCGCCATTGTGCCCGATGACGGCCACGCTCTCTCCATGCTCGATGCGGAAGGAGATATCGCGCAGAGCATGGAACTTCTCGGGGCGGTGGGAGTGGAACATGTGCCGGAGACGGTCGCGGAGGAGTATCTGCCCGGCGTGGCGGTCAAAGGACTTCCACACGTCCTGAAACAGGATGGCCGGATACCCGTTAGATGTGCTCATAAAACATCGGTTTAAAACGGCGGAAGACGATCAGGCCGATAAAGAAGACGCTGAACGATGCCAGGACCAGCTTCCACATGGTGAGGGTGTGGTGTTCCGCGCATCCCGAACACCAATTCGGCGCCACGCCCTCATACACGATCCGGCGCATCACGATGACGAGGGCGGCCAGCGGGTTCAGGTCGTAGATTTGCGTGTAGGGGTCCTTGACCAGGCTGAAATCGTAGAAGACCGGCACCAGCCACATCATCACCAGATTGGTGGATTCGACAATGTAGCGCGTGTCGCGAACAAAGACATTGGCGGCGGCGGTCAAGAGCGACAGCCCGGAGACAAACACGATTTCCAGCGCCCAGACCACGGGCAGCCAGAACCAATACTTATTGACCACAACGTGGGAGCCGATGGCGATGGCAAGCAGAAGCCCGACCTGGACCAGCAGATGGATACTGCAGGACAGGACCGTCGAGACAGGCACCACTTCGCGTGGGACCGGCAAGCGCTTGATGAGGCCGGCGCTATCGACGATGGAGGTGGTTCCGCCGCTCCATGCGATCGTGAAGAAATTGTAAGGGACCATCCCGCAAAGGACAAACAAGGGGAAATGCGGCCGGCCATCCTTGAAGATCTTGGTCCAGACGAAGGTCATCACCCCCATCATCACGATCGGGTTCAGCAGCGACCACAGCACGCCCAAGGACATGTTCCGGTAGCGGATCCGGAAATCCTTCATCACGAGGTTTTGAATGAGGTAAAGGTAATCGCCACGCCACATCTGCAAGGACCTACGGAATCGCTTCGGAAGACAACAGAAACAACAGTATAGCAGCCTGATCGAACTGGAAATGCCATTGCAAAAAGGAAGCCGGCGCGATGGGAGCCGGCCCCAAGCCTCTACTGTGCCGCCCCTTTCTTTGCCTGCTCCATCTCCTCTTCCATGTCCGGGGAAGATACGAATCCGGCCGCGCGCATGGCCTCCCACTCTACCAGCGCCATGCGATACCACCGGTGGGCCTCGTCCCGCTTTCGTAACACCTGGCAGGCGGCTGCCATGGTGGTGTAGGCCCTGGGCAGTTCCAGGTCCGCGCCACTGCGCGCCATGTCCTCGCGGTGCCCGGTCTGGTTGACCACCGATTGCGCCTTGACGATCAGATCGTTTGCCAGGGCGAGAGCCTCCTCGGTCTCGCCGGCACGGGCCAGACTGGCCACGAGCATTCGCTGCACTTTCAACAGTTCGAGAAAGTGGGTGGTGTTTCCGGGATCGCGTTTCACCAGTTCCTCCACGTGGGAGAATCCGCGGCGAAGCCAGAAAATCGAATCCTGGATCCTGTTCCTCTGGGCCAGGCGGTCACCGATATCGGCTTCGGCCAACGCGGCAAATAGTTGCAAAACGCTGTTGTTGGGTTCCTCTTTCAGGAGCCCTTCAAAAATCGGCAGGGAGCGCCGCAGGTAAGTCAACGATTCCTGCGAATCCCCTGGGTCCATCAGCGTCTCCCCGCCGGAACAAAGGTACTGGGCCAAATCGCTCTGCGCCGCTTTATCCGACGGATCGAGCGCGGCGAAACGTTCCGCAATCTCGATGGCCTTACGAACGTGCAGTTGGACTTCCTTCCGGTGCCCCGGCATCCGGCTGACCAGATCGCCCACTATCTGATGGGTGTGGGCCAACTGGCGTTGCAGATTGGCACTGGACGGATCTTCGGCGGCGCGCCGCGCGATGTCGTCCAGCACCTTCTGATACAACTCCACGCTTTGCGGCCAATTGCCCTGTCTGCGCAGCACGCCTCCTAGAACGAGCCGCGCGCCATCGTAAATTTCGTACAGTTCCCTGGTGTGGACTCCGTGCCGCCACATATCCTCACAAACGGCCACGGCCCGCCTGGCACAATCCTCGGCCTTCGGCAGCAGGTACTGCGCGCGATAGAGGCGCGCCAGGCGCCAATCCGCCCAGGCTTTCAACAGTTCCGCCTCGGCATTCCAGCCGATTCTTGGCCGCAGCCCCGCGGCCAGATTTTCCGCGGCCTGCAGGTTTTCGATGGCTTCCGGGGTTCGGTCCAGGTCCATCAGGGTGGAACCGGCAGTGACTCGCAAGCGGGCCAGCAACAGCACATCGGGGGGGTCGGGCGCGCCTCGTTTCACTTTCCGTTCCAGCAGCAGGCGCCCGTTTTCAAAGCTGGCGATCGCCGCCGGTGTGGTGCCCTGCATCTCTCCCAGACGCAGGTACGTGGTCGCGAATTCGGTCGCCAGGGCGGTATCGTCTCCGGCGTGTTCCGAGGCAACGCGTTTCAGGTAGTCTTCCACATAGGCAATCAGCGCCTGGCGCGCTTTCGCGGTGCCGGGAATATCGTTCAACTGCGCATGGAGATCCACCAGCGCCGTCCGCGCAAAGCCGCGTAGCTGATCGAACCGCGCCTGGGCCGCCCGCGCCTGGCGGAGCGCGATCACGGTTCCGGTTACCAGGGAGGCCGCCACCACGAAAGCGGCAGTCACGGCCCACCGATTGCGGCGCAGAAACTTGCCGCCGCGATAAAACGGGGTGTCCCGCCGCGCCAGAATCGGCCGCCCTTGCAAATGCCGGCGGATGTCCTCCGACAACTGCTCGGCCGAGCCATAACGGCGCGAAACGTCTTTGCGCAGCGCCATGAGGACGATGTTGTCCAGGTCGCCGGCCAGGCGCCGCCGGGTGCGCAGCGAGAGGGTCTCGATCATGCTGGGTTTGCGCGGTTCCGTTTTGCAAACCACCCGCTCCAGATCGTGCCAGTTGGAACTGGTAATGCGGTAGGGGCGTTCCCCGGTGAGGACTTCGTAGAGCACCATGCCCAGGGAGTAGACGTCGCTTGCGGTGGTCACCCGTTCGCCGCGTATCTGCTCGGGGCTGGCGTAGTCCGGAGTCATCATCATCTCCGAGGTGAACGCTCCGTCGACAACGGAAGGATCCACCAGCTTGGCGACTCCGAAGTCGAGCAGTTTTACGGTCCCATCGGCGGTCACCAGGATGTTCGCCGGCTTGAGGTCGCGGTGGATCACCAGACTGCGGTGGGCGTACAGGACGGCCGCGCAAACGCTTTGCATGAGGCGCAGCCGATCGGGAAGGGAAAGGGCCTTCTCTCGCACGTACTGGGTGATGGGGACACCTTCGACATACTCCATCACCAGGTACGGAATACCCTCGGAGGTGCCGCCGTCGAAAAGGCGGGCGATATTGGAATGTTCGAGGTTGGCCAGAATCTGGCGTTCCGATCGAAAGCGGGCGACCACATCGGGCCCGGCCAGCATGCGGGGAATCACCTTGACGGCCACCTGTTTCCGGAACTGATCGTCTTCCCGGAACGCACGGTACACCGCGCCCATCCCCCCGCGGCCTAGCACGCCGTCGATCCGGTAGGGCCCCAGCCAGGTTCCGACCAGGGGATCGTGATCCGGTTGCTCCACCAGGTCTTCCGCCCCGGCCGCAATGGCGGATTCGATCAGGCCCAATGGGGCGGCGGCGAGCAACGCCTCCACCTCACGGCGCAGTTCCAGATCGCCGCGGCATGCGTCGTCGAGATACACCGTCTGGCTATCGGGAGGAAGGTCGGCCGCAGTTTGAAAAATCTCTTCCAGCTTTTGCCATTGCTCTGGAAGCATGCTTTGTCATTATAACGGGATCGGATTTGTTTCCCCGGGCTCTCGGCTCGCCTAAAAGGGGAACTATCGTTCCCATCGGGTTTGTTGCAAACAGGATAGTTAACTGAAAATTCGGGCAAAAAGGGGAACTATCGTTCCCATTTCTGAGCGCTATCGGACTGCTTTGTCCGACGGGAGATGCCGATTTCAGCCCAGACTTTTCCTGCTGAATCAGGAATAGATTCATACCTCGACAGGGCTTGGTTGTTCTAACAGGCGAGCGACTTTCTCCAGGTTTTTCCGGGCCGTTTCCGCGTCCGTTTTGAGCCGGATCAGCTCGTCCATCGCCTCGTCTTGAATGGCGCCGAGTTCCCATCGCTTGATGCTGGGCAGGCTTGCCTTGGTGTGATTTGCGAACTCCACCTGACTCATGCCGAGCCGCCGCCGCCGCGATCTCAGCTCGTCGCTGGTAAGCAGTCCGTGTTTGGCGCGATACGCATCCGCGGTTGCGAGGCCGTATGCGGCCATCTGTGCGGAGTCGATCTCCTGAAAGCCGCACATCGGGCACTCAGCACCAGGGAACTGGATAGGAACCTGCTCACCGCGCACTTGAGCTTGAATGTTCAGGATTCCCTCCTTCAGGGTTCCCTCGCCCGATTCCGGACACGTCACGAACATCTCCTTTCTTTTTCCGGCGGGTGACATGAATGAATTGTATCGAAGATCGTTTAAATATGCGCAGAAGGCGCCGCCGGACCCTTGCCGGGGGCGGTGTTGGCCGGCGGGGCGGGAGAGGGAGTGGTCCGTGCCTTGAACTCCTGCATGGAATGGAGCTTCAGCACCCCGGCCTGGTAGTCCACGATATTGATGGCCTGCTTGATGGCCTCGGCGGTGACCTCGGAATGGGTTTGACTCCTCGTGGGCGCACTTGGGGCGAAGCCTGCCCACCTCATTTTACGTTCCTCCTTAACCCCCGAAAACTCGCACCTCCGCCTTCTTAAACCCCGAAAATTTGCCATATGATGGCCAGGAGGCCCGCTAATGCCCGATTTCTCATCGCAGCCCGAAGCCTTTGTCTCGAACGCCGGGCTCGCCGCCGGCGTTTCCCGCGAGGTGAAGCGCGGCATGCTGCGCAAGCTGGCATCGCGCCTCTATACGCGGAATTTCAGGGACAGCCCGGAGCAGATCGTCCAGCGCAATCTCTGGCCGCTGGTGGCGGCATATCTGCCGGGCGCGCTGATCGCCGATCGTACGGCGCTGGAGTACCGGCCGGCTTCCGACGGCTCGGTGTTTCTCATCGCCGATCATAAGCGCGATATTGTGTTGCCGGGGGTGGTCTTGCGGCCGCGCCAGGGACCGCCGCCGCTGGAGAGCGACCGGCCTTTCATCGGCGGCTTGCGCCTCGCCTCGCCTGCCCGTGCCTTTCTGGAAAACCTGCGGCCGTCGCGCGCCCGCGGCGGTGTGGCCCGCACCCTGTCGAGGCGCGAGATCGAGGAGCGCCTGGAGGAATGGCTCCGGCGCAGCGGCCAGGCGGCACTCCAGCGCCTTCGCGACGAGGCCCGCGCCATCGCGGAGCCACTTGGCCTGACGAGTGAGTTCCAGCGCCTCGATACGTTGATTGGCGCCTTGCTGGGCACTCGTGAGAGCACGCTGGAATCGCCCCTGGCCGCGGCCCGCGTGGCAGGCAAGGCCTACGATCCCGAGCGTCTCGATCTGTTCCAGCGGCTGCATGCCGA
>PMTT01000435.1:0-7878 GCA_003167275.1 Bryobacterales bacterium
TGGCGCGGACTCTCAGTCTGCCGTGTCCCCACTCATGGGGACACATTTCGCCTGAGGGCGCCAATTGGCTCGCCTCTGAATTCATTCCTGCAGTTCCTATTCTCCCCGGAAGTGGTAGAGGTCCCTGCTGCTCACGCCCACGTCCAGTAGTTTCAAGTAGGTGAACAACTGATTCTTATGATTGATCAGATGCTCCAGATTCCCGAGCAGCAGCGTCAACAGCCGCTCCCCCACACCGACGAAGATGGTCGGCACAGCCTGGCCGAGCTGCGAGTCCCGAAGCAGCTCAAATCCCTGATAGATGTGCTCCCCGTAGACACCTATCCGGTCGCGCGCCTCATCCGTGCCGCAGAGGTGATTCACGGGAAGCTGTCGCAGCCCGGCGAAGTGCCGCAGCCGCTCCGGTTCCACCGCGTACAGCACCGCGCAAAACCCCGCGAGGCACTCCAGCAGGTGACCAAGCAGCACTCCAGGCGTCCATGCGCCCGGAATCGGCGGCTGCCACTCCAGTCGGTCCGCCGGCAGCATTTCGATAAGGTGAGTACTCCGCTCGATCTGTTCCTCAATCTTGGCCAGCAGGGCAGCGCACAACGGTTCCATGCCTACGATTCTCCGTCAGTTCCCCAAGCGTGGGGTATGCTTTAGCTTGCCCAGCCGTTCATGTAATGGTGGGCAAGCCAGGAACGAATTTGGACCAAAATCAAGAGCTATCTCGGTGAGAAGGCGGGCCCAGTGATCGCTCGCGAAATCCTTCAAGATACCCATGTCTCTATTGCTTAATGGACTCCAACAACTTGTAGCGCGCCCAAACATTACGGACGAGGATGCCACAGCAGATACAGGCCAGAACCACCATGAAGAAAATCCCTGCTATCCACCATCCATCCCAGACGAACCTCTCTCGTGGGAGCTCCAGCACTGCCCAATTACCCGCGAACACCTGACGAAAAGGGCGAGGGAAAACCAGGTAGAGGTAGAGCGGCAGGGAAAAATAAGACGCCACCAACCCACTTACCGCAGCCATTCGAGGTAACTTAAAAATGAGACTCGCGGCCACAACAAATAAGAGGCCACCAAAGCCTTCGCCGCCGGCGAGAGAGCCACTTCCAAACTCCGTCCCAGCGAACATCACAACGCTTCTCCAGCAGACAACTGTACACACGAGACAACTTACGGCAAACAACGCCTTTCGCCTCATGGCTCCATTGTGCCACCCTTCGACCGTCAAGGGGTCGACTATATGCAGATGTGAGCGGGTCTCGAGCTCAGAAAGCCGCAGACATCTCCAATCAGCGGTGCCCTCCAGCAAATGTTAGGACGAGGTCCATGCTTGGCGGCAGCCGGGCGCCCTCCAATTCCACCACGCGGCGATAAAGGGAAAAAGAAGGCAAGTCAATGGATGCTTCTACTTTGACACGCCCATCGCCAAATACCCTGACTTCGGCTACTCCTGTCCGGTCGGTCGTGAACGATTCGGATGGCGCACCCGGGTCGTCGAATTGTCCCGCCCGCTCATACTCCACACTGACGGACGCGCCGTCTACCGGTTGATGGTCCCGCCATTCGACGCGGACCCGCAGTTTGCGCTCCGCGAGACGTGTCAGTGAGAAGTCCACGTTCCGGACATGCTCGGCACCTCGAACTTCGACAATGCGCGCATCTGCAGGACGATTCGCCGAGGGATAGTATTCTGATGCGTACGGCGAATGAGCGCTCGGCCCGTACCGATTGATCAGCACCAGGTAGCGGCCACCGGCCGGCAAACGGTCGAGGCGAAACGAACCGCTCGCCAGGAGATCCGCCCCCAGATTGCGATCGGCGATTTTCCCATCCGGATTACGCAATTCCACCAGGACGTTCGCCGGACCGCCCGTCGAGTCCTTGACCGTGCCTTCAATGCTACCCACCCACTCCGCGACCATGTTCATTCGCGTCAAACCCGGCTTCATCATGTATTCCTTCTTCAGCGCAAGATCCTCGCAGAACTGATTGTCCGGGACATCGAGCAGCCTCAAGGTGTAGTCGTCCCCGGGCAGGTTCGCCAATTCGTAAACGCCGTCCCGGTCGGTGGTGAGAACAGTCGTTCCGATAGGACCGGTCACTCCGATCCGTGCGCCGGCAATGGGACTGTGTGTCCTTGGGGAGTTTAGTCTGGACTCGTGGACTTCCTCACTTTCGTGCTGGCGCCAGGCGTTGAACCAAATACTTCGCTTCCCGGCGTAGGGGGGCGACCGGCTTCGTTGTCGGAATGGGAGGGTTCGCACCCATGACGTATCCGAGGATCCGCGATTCGCCGGCTGCCGGGGCTTCCCGGAGCAAGCGTAACTCAATCGTCGCATCGGCAACAGGCCCGGAACCATAGCTGCCACAAGCCATGGCGTCCACCAGGGGCAAAAAGCGGGTCAGGATACCCCGTGATCGCCTCCCGCTAACGAAGAATGTTCTGCCCTCCCAGAACCTGCTATTGGTCAGGAAGACGACACGAGCCCAACCAGGCAAACCCCAGAACCGTTCCTCCACAATTCCAATCGCCCAATCTCCCGCCCAGCTTCCGCCAATTCTTGCGGTATGGGCGGTGCGAATTACCCGCGCCGTGATCACGACATGATCAGGTCGCACGGGGCGTACGAACAGTAGCCCGCCGGAGCAGTCGGGAGTCCAGAGTGACGACCCCCCGGCCGTCATCATCAGGATTTCCGCAACGCCCAAAAATGCCACCAGCACGCATTCGCGACGACCATCGCCAGGCGCCTTCGGGAGTTCGTGGACCCACTGCGCAGCGCCGGCCAGGCCAGCTTGTGGGTTCCCAGCCAGAAGCCTCCGAACAGGAGAAACAAGGCGGACCAACCTGCCAACCGCGGCAGCAATGCCGCCGTCCACCGGGAGGCGGCGAAAGCGAGCGCCACGACAACCGCCGTAATCACGAACACCCAAAGCGCACGCCTCCGACTACTCTTCACCAATAATGGGGCGACAAAGGGCAGATAGAACAGACACGACAGTCCCACCGCCGTGGGTAGGAGAGGCAGTTCGAACGTCCCGGCGCCGTCCGGTGTCCAAACCAGGTAACCTGCGCCTGGATAGCTGAGGACGGAAGCTACCACTGGTGCGCCGCTGAGGAAAATCAGGCCCGCACGTCTCCGGTTGCTGAGCGCCGCATAAGAGCCGATCAGGAACACCAGTCCAAATAGACTCGGGCCGAAGACCTCAAAGCGGCGGGTCAACCACACTGACGAGTCGGGGTCGTCAGAGACCCACCCCTGGCCGGACATCGCGAGGCCAAGAACGCCAAGCAGGATGCCGACCGCTACCGCCAGCCAACTGATGGCCCATCTTTCCCGTTGCGTCCCATGGAGAGAGCCTTTCCCTTCTCTGCGGCGTGCTTCCATCGGACTGTCCATACCTGGATTGGACACCGGAAGCGGCAATACAGCTACCACCACTCATCCGAATCTCGCGCCATTTTGAGGTCCGGGGCGGGTGAGCGGCAGCCTTGCCCCAGGGTAGTATTCATGAACCTCATTCGAGGAATCAGAAGTCCTGCCGGGTGAGGTGGTAATATATGAATCGGCGCATTCAGGGCGCCGCCGTGTCCGCGGGAAGGACCGAGTCCCCCTGAATGTTTGCAGTTTCAGTAGATTTTGATGAACTCTTTTCTGCCCGAGAGAGCGGACACCGGGCGCGGCGGCTGATCCATATACGGACAGCCAGGAAAGGAGATCATTGTGAAGAAACCTCTCCCTACCCGCGTGCTCCCCAAGCACCCGGATCTCGATCAACTCAAACGTCAGGCGAAGGAGTTGCTGGACGCAGTACGTGCCGGCGATCCAGACGCCGTGTCCGAAGCCGCCGCGCGATATCCGGGCGCTGACCCACAGAAATTCGCCTTGCACGATGCTCAACTGGTGCTCGCCAGGGCGTACGGATTCCATAGCTGGCCCAGGCTCAAAGCCTTCGTGAGCGGAGGCATGATCAAACCGCCGGAAATGGAGTCCGGCTTAGGGCGTGATGTCTGGGACACGATCACCGCTGCCGCGGCCGGCGACACGGTCACGCTTCAACGTCTGATGGAACGCGATCGGAACCTGAGCCGTGCTGAACACTTCTACGCGCCGCCTATCCACTTCGCTGTCCGAGAAGGGCATCTCGAGGCCGTGCGTATCCTGCTCGACGCAGGCGCGGCAGACGCGGAATGGAACGGCTTTGACTTCGACAGCCTCATCGAAATCGCAAGAGACCGCGGTCATGAAGATATCGCTCTGCTTCTCGATGGGGTCCGCAGGCGCCGCGGGCCAGTTGCACCCGCAGAGGATCATCCCATCCATCTGGCCGCGGAGCGCGATGATGTCCAGCGCGTTCGCGACCACCTGAATGGAGATGCAACACTCCTGAACCGTCGCGACGCCGGCGGGAGGACGCCGCTGCATCGGGCGGTCGAGGGCTCGGCACACGAGGTCATTACGTTATTACTGGATCGTGGCGCCGACAGGGACGCAACCGACGGCACTGGCGCCGAAGCCCTCGACCTTGCGGTATGGCGCCGGAAGACACTTCCGCCGGCGACGGGCGATTTCCAAACCGCCCGGCTGTTGCTGTCACGCGCCTCGACCTGTGATTTGACGATTGCCGCCGCACTCGGGGACCTCGATCGGGTCACGGCACTTCTTGACCAGAATCCCGCCTGCATTAGCCAAGTGCGTCCGAATGGGAAACGCGCACTGTCCGCTGCAGTCAAATTCGGCCACCGCGGGATCGCGCGTCTGCTGCTGGATCGCGGCGCCGATCCCAATTGGCCGGAATCCGACGCCCCCCATGGCGCTTCCCTGCACGCCGCCGCGCGCGCCGGTGACCGCGAGCTGGTGGAGTTGCTGCTCGCGCACGGCGCCGATCCCAACAGCCATGTCGACTCGGCAGGCAATGCTGTCTACGCAGCGAGAACTCCGGAGCTGCGGGCGCTGCTCATGGCGCGAGGTGGCACGCTCGATCCGTATGACCTCGTCTGGCTGGATGAGGACGACGAAGTCATTCGGCGCGTGACCGAAGACCCAAGTTCGGCGGAACTCGGCTGCGGCGGGGTATTCACGGCCGTATGCACGCGAGGGAAGCAGGATCTGCTGTTGCGCCTGTTGGACGCCGGCATCCGCGTGCCGCCGGTTGTGACCGGGTGCCACAGCTACCTCCTCGAAAACACCGCGATGCTCCGTATCCTCCTCGCGAGCGGGATGAATCCGGACTTGCCAACCTGGCAGCGGCGCACCTTTCTGCATGATCTATGCTCTGGTGGCAAGGGCGGCCAGACCCAGGACGCAATCGAGCGCGCGCGAATCCTGCTCGACGCGGGCGCCTCGATCTCAGCCAGAGACGAGGAGTACCGTTCGACACCGCTCGCATGGGCGGCCCGCACGAACATGCCGGAGATGGTGGAGTTTCTGCTCGCCCGCGGCGCACCCACCAATCTCCCCGATGACCCGCCATGGGCCACGCCCCTGGCGTGGGCCGAGCGGCGGGGACACCGAGAGGTCGCCGAAATCCTGCGGAAGCATGGCGCCGCCAGATAACCGGATCGGCCCGCCGGCCCACTGCTAGTCTGCCATGATGCCTGTCGCTCGACTCTACTTGAGGAAAGCCTGCTTTAGCCTGCCCAGCCCTCAAGGTAATGTTGGGCAAGCTTAAAGCCTGTCCCACTCGGTACAATCTGGAAAGAGCCATCATGTCGACATCAGAGCACAAGGCAAACCAGCCGGAAGAACCAACCGCCCCCGAGCCGCCGTCCGGGCCCGAGAGCGAAGGATTTCCCATTGTCGGTATCGGCGCCTCGGCCGGAGGGCTGGCGGCGTTCGAGGCCTTTTTCTCCGGCATGCCCGCCGATACCGATCCCGGCATGGCCTTTGTCCTGGTGCAGCATCTGGCCCCGGACCACAAGAGCATCCTGTCCGAGCTGGTCAAGCACTATACCCGCATGGAGGTCTTCGAGGTCGCCGACGGGATGGTGGTGAAGCCCAACTGCGCCTACATTATCCCGCCCAATCGGGACATGGCCTTTCTGAACGGCACGCTGCAGTTGCTGGAACCGGCCACACCGCGCTTCCGCCGTCTGCCGATCGACTTCTTCTTCCGCTCCCTGGCCTTGGACCAGCATGAGCGGGCCATCTGCATCGTGCTCTCGGGCACGGGCAGCGACGGCGCCCTGGGGGTGCGGGCGGTCAAGGGCGAGGGCGGCATGGTGATGGCTCAGAACCCCGAATCCACCGAGTATGACGGCATGCCCCGCAGCGCCATCGCCACCGGCCTGGTGGATTACGTGCTGCCGCCCGCCGAGATGCCCGCCCAGCTCGTCGCTTACGCCGCCCACGCGCTCGGAAAGGCGCCCCATCCGGTCTCTTCCCCAGCCCCCCAAACCGAGGACGCGCTGAAGAAGATCTTCCTGCTGCTGCGCGCCCAAACCGGTCATGACTTTTCCCAGTACAAGCGGAACACCATCGTCCGCCGCGTCGAGCGGCGCATGGCCGTCCACCAAATCGAGCGGCTGGACGGGTATGTCCGCTATTTGCAGCAAAACCCGGGCGAGGTGGAATCGCTCTTTTGCGATCTCCTGATCGGTGTCACCAGTTTCTTTCGGGACCCGGAGGCGTTCTCCGCGCTCCAGGAACAGGTCATCCCGCGACTCTTCGCCGGCAAGCCTGCCGGCGCACCCATCCGCGTCTGGGTGCCCGGCTGTTCCACCGGCGAGGAAGCCTATTCCATCGCCATCCTGCTGCAGGAGCGCATGCAGGAACTGAAGCAGAATTTCAAAGTGCAGGTGTTCGCCACCGACATTGACCGCCACGCCATCGGACATGCCCGCGCCGGCATTTACCCGCCCAGTATCGCCGCCGACATCTCGCCTGACCGGCTGGCGCGCTTTTTCCTCCAGGAGCCGGACGGCAGCGCCTACCGCATCCACAAAAGCATCCGCGATCTGGTGGTCTTTTCCGAGCAGGACGTCATCAAGCACCCGCCCTTTACCAAACTCGACCTGATCAGTTGCCGCAACGTGCTGATCTATATGGGCGCGGAACTGCAGAAGAAGCTGATTCCCCTGTTGCACTACGCGCTGAACCCGGGCGGCATGCTTTTCCTGGGCACGTCCGAGACCGTGGGCGAGTTCGTGGACCTCTTTGCCACCGTGGATCGGAAGTCGAAGCTGTACCAACGCAAAGAGGATGCGCACAGCGCGCACCGCCCGGGAATGGGGGGATTTCTCCCACCACTCTCGGATGAAGGATCCGTCCCATGGCCCGCCGGGAAGGCGCCCGGGGAAAGCAAGCTCCCACTGCACGAGCTGACCGAGCGGGCTCTGCTGCAACAGTACGCCGCCGCCGGCGCGCTGGTGGACGAACGCGGCGACATACTTTACCTCCACGGCCGCACCGGCCAGTACCTGGAACCAGCCCCGGGCGAGGCCGGCATGAACATCCTGAGGATGGCCCGCGAAGGGTTGCGGCGGGAGTTGACCACCGCCCTGCGCAAGACGGTGGCGCTCAAAGATCCGGTTCACCACCTGGGCCTGCGGGTTAAGACCAACGGCGATTTCGCTACCGTGAATCTGACGGTCCGGCCGGTGCACGCGAGCACCGACGCGACCGTCCCGCCCAAACTGTTCCTGGTCATTTTCGAGGAAGCGCCCGCCGTTGAGCCGGGACTGCCCGTAAAGGCCGCTGCCGTAGAACCAGGCGAAGGAGCGGCCGACAGCCCCACGGACGTCGACGCGCGCGTTGCTGCCCTGAGGCAGGAACTACGGGCCAAGGAGGAATACCTCCAGACCACCAACGAGGAACTGGAGACATCCAACGAAGAGCTCAAATCCTCCAACGAGGAAATGCAGTCCGTGAACGAAGA
>PMTT01000435.1:8012-13218 GCA_003167275.1 Bryobacterales bacterium
GTGCTGGAGAGCCTCACGCCCAAAGAGGTTGAAGTCCAGACCCAGGCGGGCGCGTGGTACCTGCTGCGCATCTGGCCCTATCGCACCTTGGAGAACGTGATCGAGGGCGCGGTGATCACCTTCACTGAGGCTACGGAGATGAAGAAGGCGCAGGCGGCTCTGCGGGAATCCGAGGTCCTCCGCCGCCTGGCCGCGGTGGCGCGCGACGCGCACGATGCCATCACGGTGCAGAACTTTGGCGGCCGCATCCTGGCCTGGAATCCGGGGGCGGTGAGGCTGTACGGCTGGAGCGAAACCGAGGCGTTGGCGATGAACATTTCCGATATGATTCCGGATGCGCACCGCGAAGAAGCGCTGGCCATCGTCCGCGAACAGAGCTGCTCTGAAGCTCTGAAGCCGTGCCGCACCGAACGGATCGCCAAAGATGGCCGGATCGTGGAGATTGCACTGACCGCCACTACATTGGTGAACGAGGCCGGGGAAGCGTATGCCATTGCCACGACGGAGCGAAAGATATAATAGAAGAGCCTACCCATGAGTGATAACGAGACCGGTTCGGGCCAGGGTGCCGCCCCTTCGAGGGCTTCGGCAGGCTCACCTGAAGCAGACCCAGGGCAAGCTCTGCGCCTGCAGGCCGAGGCGATAGCCCGCGAAAAAGCCGCCCGGTTGCCGCAAAACCTGGATACGCTGTCGCCCCAGGAAGCGCGGCAGTTGCTCCACGAGTTGCAAGTGCATCAGATCGAGCTGGAGATGCAGAACGAGGAGTTGCGCCGCACGCAGGAGCAGTTGGAAGCCTCGCGGGCACGGTACTTCGACCTGTACGATCTGGCGCCGGTGGGCTACTTTACACTCAGTGAACACGGGTTGGTGCTGGAGGCCAACCTAACCGCCGCGAAACTGCTCGGTGTGTCCAGAAGCGCTCTGGTCAGGCAGCCCTTATCCCGCTTTATCCTGCCGGAGGACCAGGACATCCACTACCGGCACCGCAAACAGCTCTTCGAAACCGGCCTGCCCCAGGTTTGCGAACTGCGGTTGGTGCGAAAGGACGCCGCCCCGTTCTGGGCGAGGGTGGAGACGACTACGGCGCAGGATCCCGGCGGGGCTACCGTTTACCGCGCCGTGGTGAGCGACATTACCGAGCGCAAACGGGTCGATCAGGCGCTTGAGACGACCAACGCCGAACTTCGGAACTTCGCGTATGCGCTCACGCACGACATTAAGGAGCCGTTGCGCATGGTGGTGAACTTCACTCAGCTACTGGCACAGGAGCACGAAGGCAAGCTGGGAGAAGACGCAGACCAGTATATGGCTTATGCCGTGGAGGGCGCTTTGAGAATTGAGACCCTCGTGAACGCGCTGTTCAATTACTGGGAGGTTACGGAGAGGGGTGGACGGAGCTTATCGCCGGTCGACTGCAATCACGCGCTATCGGAGACTCTGCTAAACCTCCAGACTGCGATTCAGCAAAGCGGAGCTGCGGTGACCTCCGGTCCGTTGCCGACCGTGTTAGCCGAAGACATGATGCTGGTGCACCTTTTCCAGAACCTGATTGGCAATTCGATCAAATACCGGGGCGGGGCAGCGCCCCGAATCCACATCTCCGCTGCGAGGACTGGGGAAGGGTGGGTGTTCTCGGTGCGGGACAACGGCATGGGCATCGCACCGGAAGACGTTGGCTTGGTGTTTGCCATCTTCAAGCGTCTGCACGGAAAGGAAATCCCCGGCACCGGCATCGGACTCGCACTTTGTAAGAAGGTAGTGGAACGGCGGGGCGGAAGGATTTGGGTGGAGTCGGAAGTGGGAAAGGGCGCGGCTTTCAAATTCACGATTCCGGGGTAGTGTAGCGGACATTCTGCACCAGCCAGTGGAACAGGCGATGTTTCTCGTCGCCGCGCTAAAACCATGAGGCTGCCAAATTGACCTCGCCCGCGCACGATCTACTCTTGGGCCCGCGCTTGTGTATAAACCCCAGACTCGCAGCGCGTGTCCTACGGCTGTGCATCCGTTCGAGCACGTCGGTGGGTCGGGGTGATATCATGCCAGAAACCCGGCACTAATGACCACGCCCACTACCATTGCCCACTACCGCATCGTCTCCAAACTTGGCGAAGGCGGCATGGGCGCCGTCTATCGCGCCACGGACACGAAACTCAATCGAGATGTTGCCATCAAAGTGCTGCCCGAAGCGTTTGCCGCCGATCCCGATCGCATGGCGCGCTTCACGCGTGAGGCGCAGGTGCTGGCGAGCCTGAATCATCCCAACATCGCGGCGATTTACGGGATCGAAGCCGGGGCGATCGTGATGGAGTTGGTCGAAGGAGAGGATCTCAAAGGGCCGGTTCCCATGGACACGGCGGTGGCGTATGGGCGGCAGATAGCGGCGGGGCTGGAGGCGGCGCACGAGAAGGGCATCATCCATCGCGATTTGAAGCCCGCCAACATCAAGGTGACGCCAGACGGCACCGTAAAGCTCCTCGATTTCGGACTGGCCAAGGCTGCCGAGCCGGCCGCGCCCGCTTCCACCGCCGGCCCCACGATGTCGCCGACGCTCTCGCTCTCCATGACGCAGGCGGGGATGATCCTGGGGACGGCAGCTTATATGTCCCCGGAACAGGCGCGCGGCAAGCCTGTGGACAAGCGGGCGGACATCTGGGCCTTCGGGGTGGTGCTGTACGAACTGCTGACCGGCCAGATGCTGTTCGGCGGCGGCGAGACGGTGAGCGATTCACTGGCCGCCGTGATTACCCGGGAACCGGATTGGAACGCGCTGCCTCCCGACACTCCGCCGCACCTGATAGCGCTGCTGCGGCGGTGCCTGCAAAAAGATCCCAAGCTCCGGCTGCGCGACATCGGGGAGGCTCGCATCGCGCTGGATGCGCCGCCGCCCGCGGAACCGGCCGCGCCCCAGGCCACACCCGCCGCAACGCGCCGCGGAGTTCCGGTTTGGACGCTGGCGGTGGCCGCAGGCTTGCTCCTCTCGATGGGCGCGCTTCTTTGGCGCGCCATGCGTCCCTCCGATCTTCCCCTGGAGCGCTTCAGCGCGGATCTCGGCCCGGATGCCATTACCAGCCCCCGTCTCGCCGCCGCCATTTCTCCGGACGGAAACCGCATCGCGTTCTTAGTCCAATCCGGTGGCAACAACATGATCGCGACGCGTCTCATGGACCAGCCCAAAGCTACGGTGCTTTCCGGAACCGAAAACGCAACCGACGCGATCTTCAGCCCCAACGGACAATGGATCGCGTTCTCGGCCGATCAGAAGCTCAAGAAGATCTCGGTCAACGGGGGCGCGGCGGTGACGTTATGCGATGCGCTGACTTTCCGGGGCGCGTCGTGGGGAGAGGATGGGTACATCTACGCCTCGCTGGGCTCGCTGGGCTCGCTGGACAAGGGGCGCATCTCCCGCGTGTCGGAAGCGGCAGGCGGGAGGCAAGAAGTTGAGACGGCTGCCGCGGCAAACGAACATTCTCATGCACACCGCTGGCCGCAAGTCCTTCCCGGAGGACGGGAGTTGCTTTTCACCGCCGCGTCTCCCGGGTCGGTGGCGCGCTGGGACGATGCCACCATCGAGGTGCTGTCGCTCCGCTCCGGGCAGTACAAGACCGTGCAGCGCGGTGGACACTTCGGACGCTACCTGCCCAGCGGCCATTTGCTCTACACCCACCAGGGCACCGTTTTCGGAGTGCCGTTCGATCTGGGGCGCCTGGAAACCCGCGGGGTGCCGGCGCCCGTGCAGGCGGAAGTCGCAGCGTCGGCGTCAGCCGGAGAGACAGTACTCGACTTTTCCTGGGGGCCCTCCGGGCACGGAACACTGGTCTATCTGAATGCCGGCTCCAGCGGGGAATCGGTTCCCGCCATGTGGCTGGATGCAGCCGGAACCAGAAAGCCGCTCTGGCCCTCGCCCCCCGGCGTGTTGGTCTCTCCGCGGCTCTCGCCGGACGGCGGAAGGCTGGCGGTCAGCCTCAACGGGGATATCTGGGTCTATGATCTCGAGCGCGGCTCGCCGCTTCGCCTCAGCTTCACGCCGGCCGCCATCAACAACTATCCGGTGTGGGCGCCTGACGGCAAGCACCTTGTCTACAGCCCGACACTCGGCGGAATCTGGTGGGTACGGTCCGATGGGTCCAGCCAGCCGCAATTGCTCTACGAGGCCAAGTCCAGCGCGCTCGCCTGGTCCTTAAGCCCGGACGGAAAGCGCCTGGCCTTCCATAAGCCGGGAAAGAACCGCGACATCTTTACGCTGCCGCTCGATCTGACCGACCCCGACCATCCCAAAGCAGGCCAACCGGAACTGTTCCTGGCCACTCCCGGTGTAGATGCCGACCCGATGTTTTCGCCGGACGGGCGTTGGATGGCTTACAGCTCGGATGAATCGGGAAACTTCGTTGTGTCAGTGCGGCCGTTCCCTGCGCGGCCGAACGGTGGCAAGTGGCAGATCTCGTCCACTCCCGGGTCGCGCTTTCCCATCTGGTCGCGTACCTCAAAGGAGCTGTTTTATGTGGCCGCCACCGGACACATTATGGTGGTGCCGTATGGCACTTCGGGCGAAACGTTTTCGCCGAGCCCGCCGCGCCAGTGGTCCCCCGCCACGCTTCGCTCCGTGATCAATACTCCGCCTCTCGATCTGGCGCCGGATGGCAAGCGCTTTGCGGCGTTCTTGGGCGCGGACAATGCGTCCGGAAACGAGAAAGTCAACGTCCACGTGACATTTTTGCTCAACTTCTTCGACGAGATGAAGAGGAAGATGCCGTGATTGCCGCAGAAGTCCTGGACGATATTGCCTCGACCGCAAGATTCGTGGCGATTATGACACCGCTTGCTGACGCGCGCGGCTCGGTTCCGAGCCACGACCGTGAGGGAGTGGTTTTCGGCAAGCGCAGAGCATCACGCGGTCAGAGACCTATGACGTCACCGACCGAGTGACGAAGGTCACGTGAAGTCCGGTTTCACGGCTAGTGGCAGTTTCCGAGTGGCTCACCGGACGCTACTCCGGGGGTGTGCGACATGGAAGTGGAATTGGCGGCGCAACCTGATTTTTCGCGGATGCGGTGGCCGCGCAACAATTGGTTTCCACGCGAAGTCAATCCGGAGCGGTCATGATGTCTGTTCGTCCGACCCGCGGCCCGAGGCCCTTGCGTAGGCGTACGCTAGGATTCTTGCGAGTTTATTGAGTTTCGCGGGCAGCCCCACTTTTATGTCGCGCACC
>PMTT01000567.1 GCA_003167275.1 Bryobacterales bacterium
TTGGCGGAGTAACCGAACTCGCTACCTAACACCGCAGAACCGTATTCAAATCAAATCGCATCCAGGACGACGTTCTCAGGAGCTATTATCATTACAGGGAGAATCAGATATGGCTAAGGCCGACACGGAATTACTTAAAGCTGCATTAATCGGATACCAAGTGCAAAGTGAACGCATTGAGGCCACGATTGCCGACATTCAAGCGCAACTGGGCCACCGTGGTCCTGGCCGTGGTCCAAAAGCGGCAACGAACGGAATAGAGGAAGCGGCTCCGGGCACGCGCACGATGAGTCCGTCCGCTCGAAAGAAAATTGCACTTGCCCAGAAAAAGCGATGGGCAGCATTCCACGAAGAAAAGGGAGAACCTGGAAAACCAAAGAAGGTGAAGAGTCCGAAAAAGCGTCAGATGAGCGCGGAAGGAAAAGCCAGGATTGCAGCAGCTACCAAAGCCCGTTGGGAGGCTTATCGGGCAGCTAAGGCAAAAGCGTAAAAAGGCGGGCCTGAACAATCCAAGGCCACTTCAAACTCCGCGAAGCCCGCGCTGCCGGTCAAATTGTGTCGGCAACCGAGTCGCGCCTCCTGGCATCCGACGTTACGGAGTGATACGCATGCCTGGCGCCAACCTAACCCCTCCAAATCGCGAGCGTCCTCACGTCGCTTCTATTGGTTTCGCTCTACTCAGTTTCCCGGTGCGCCTTCTTGCTATTGCGCTTTCGGGCCAAGGCCTGCTTGACGCGGAGCTTCTGGCCGGGCTTCAAGTAAAAGGCGTGTCTCTTGACCTCCTTGATTATGTCCTCGGCCATCACCTTCCTCTTGAAGCGGCGGAGCGCGTTCTCAAGCGTCTCGCCTTCTTGGAGCTTTACCTCAGCCAAGCAGCACCTCCGGCATTCGCTATCATTCCGATTTGCTCTGCCGGGCCGGTCCAGCCCGATCTTTTCGATGGCATCATGCGGCCTCTTCGGCCTCGGGGGCCGTCTCGGTTTGGGCCAGCTTTTCGGTCAGTTCCTTGCCCGGCTTGAAGCTTGCATCTCGTTTTGCCGCAATTGTGATTGGCTCCCCGGTGCGAGGATTGCGGCCTTGGCGCTCCTTCCTATCCTTCACGGTGAAGCTTCCAAACCCGCGTAGGTCAACCCGTTCGTTCTCTCGAAGCGCCTCGCCGATCATTTCGAAAACAGAATCCACCGCGACTTCAGCCTGGCCTTTCCCTAATTCCGTCTTGGTTGCGACCTTCTCAATTAATTGTTGTTTTGTCATCTCACTTTAGTCTAACGGTTTTGCCGTGACGCATGTTTCGCAGTTGCAGATCGCGGTGATAATCCCCACCCTCTGTCAGGCAGGAGTCCTGGGAATCCTCATCCTCCCTGAGCGTGTAACCGTGGCCCGGAAGATAGTCCATCTTGGTATTTCCGAGACGTTCCGTTGACCTTGGTCATCGTTCCCGGCATTCAGGGGGCCGGAACTGGACCGGAGGCGAAGGAAGGTGCCTCCCCGCTTAACAGGACCCACCAAGGCGGCGCGAACCCGATCCACTTGCCAGACTCGTTTGTCCCATTCGGCAAGTAAACCACGTTCCATCCGACCAGGGATGGCGCAGGCGCGATGGACTGTGGAACAAAGGTATTCGATGTCCGAAATGAGGCTAGAATGCAGAAATGAGGCATTTCGGTTGGAGTGAAGGGAACGAGGTTTATCTCCCCTTAATCGATGCGGAGCATCGCGCCCTGTTTGAGCTTGCCGACAGTCTGCAGAATGCGGTTTCGGCGGGTGCGAGGGCGACGGAAGTACGGGAGCACCTGCACCGCCTGACCGCCCAAGCGGAAGAGCATTTCACACATGAGGAATGGCTGATGCAGTCGGCAGGGTATCCGTCTTACGGGTGGCATAAGCACCAGCACGACACCGCACGGCCTAGTAAGGCATCTTAATTCAGTGCCGCACACGCCGACGCTTTGTGCGCGGTTGGACCTCACGGTCGCCTAGGACCCCGATCAAGAGGTTCGAGTCGGACTCGGCCTCGAAGTCGCTAACGACATAATTGTAACCAAGCACCTCAGTCAAGTCACTTCCCAGCGCCGCCAAGGCGGCTTCCGTCGGCGATAAGTCTGTTTCGTCGCCGTCCGAATCACGTTCGACTTCGGATTGGGGGAAGGTGTACTGAAGCTCAAAGGAACATAAAACCCTGTACGTGTACAGCTTCTCAGTTACCTCATCAGTCGGGTTCGGAGGTCGCGGGGATTTCGAGGAGTTAGGAGTTTTCGATTTCGTTCTCATGATGCAGGCCCCCTGGCCGGGTCCACTTCCCAGTAGATCACGATTCCGTTACGTGATTGCCCGCTTTGGTATTCTTGGGGCGCTCCCTTGGGCTTGGCCATGGCTCCAGGTATTTCGGGGGCGGGAAGGGGTCTGACGGGAAGGGAAGTATTTCTGGAAAACCAGGGGCATGGGCGGCCCGGTGACCATCGCCCAGGTAGACAACCGGCGATATCCGCCAGCCAGAGCCAGTGATCGCGCCGATGCGGAGCGCTCCCCCAGCCAATTGTGTCGACCCCATAAAGCGTGTTCCACTTTTCATGTGGATCAACCTGACAGCTTCATTGGTACTTTCTCTGGCCTGCGATTCTGGCCGCTGGACCCAGACCCGGCCAAAATCCTGATCGAGGACATCGCCCATGCCCTCGGCCACCTGTGCCGATTTGGCGGCCACTCCTCCAAGTTCTACTCGGTCGCCGAGCACTCCGTTCACGTCAGCCAACTTTGTTTGCCCGAGCACGCCCTCTGGGGCCTGCTCCACGACGCCAGCGAAGCCTACCTGGTTGACCTGCCGCGCCCGCTGAAACTGTTGCCGGAATTCGCGCCGTACCGCGAAGCAGAGCGCCGGTTACAGCGGGTGATCGCGGTGCGCTTTGGACTCCAACCTGACCAACCGGCCAGCGTGGCGGAGGCCGACGACACCATGCTGTGGATCGAAGCTCATTCTCTGCTCGGCTCCCTGCCGCTCGAGGCCATCAGAGGCACGCGGCCTCCATTTGAGATCACGGACCCACTGCCGCCGGTAGAGGCGGAGCGGCTATTCCTCAGACGGTTCAAGGAAGTGAGCGCATAAACCCGTATCCCACCTACTAAACCAGCCGGTGATAAATCCCCATCCCCCAGGGAAGGGAATCCACCTTTCAGGCCTCGGCCTCTAAAGGAAGGAAGAGGGTCCCCCACCAATTCCCTGGCGTTCCGTTTGGCTCGCTATGGTCCCATGTATTTCGTGGGCAAGGACACATCCTGAATCAAAGGGAAGTACACCCTCGTCCCAGGGAGACCCATCCGGATGGGTGAGTCAGGCCACTTCGTCAATCACCGGCGGCGCGGTCCCCGTCTGGGCTCGTTCTGAGAATGCTCGTCCGCTCAGGTCGTGAATCACTTGGCAAGCAAGCTCGTCATCCGGCAGTTTCGCCGACGAGGGGAACGCCTTTTTGAGAACGTCCAGATCGGCTGAAGCCGGTCGGCGTCCGTCGTTCCAGGCGACCAGTACGCGCAACGCCGTCTCGACGAGTTCCTAAAATTCACAGTAGCCTTGGGCACTGTTGCTGGTTTAAGACCTTGATATCTGTCCTGACGAAGTTTCCGTGCTTCCGGTTACGGTCTTCTATACTTGGCATGAGCGCCATGGCACGCGACCGATCACTCGAGGAACTTTGGAATTCGGTTTCGCCGGGCCAACTCATTTTCCAGCCCGGTCAACTCCTCGGCCTTCCGGAACCTGCGCGGCGTTACTTAACACACGCCATAGCGCCCGGCACACCGCTGGCCTCGGCGGTCCGTCTGCGGATGCATGGCGAGATCAAGCTGGGCCGCTGGCTGCCGTTCACGGCGGAGCAGGTGATCCATTGGGGCCGTGGGATGATCTGGAGGGCCACGGTGCGAATGTACGGCATGCCGATCACCGGATTCGACCGGCTCCTCGATGGCGCGGGTGCAATGCGGTGGAAGCTGCTGGGAATCATCCCGATCATGACCGCTTCTGGTCCCGAGATCACTCGTTCCGCCGCCGGTCGCGTGACGGCCGAGTCGGTTTGGTTGCCGTCGATGCTCTGCCGGGATGAAGTGGCGTGGACCGTGTTGGGCGCTTTGCACCCTCAGGCCCGGCTCACCGTTGCGGGTGAGACCGGCGAGGTGGCGCTCACCGTCGCCACCGATGGTCGGCTCCAGAATCTGAATATGCAGCGGTGGGGCAATCCGGGTGGCGGCCAATTCCGGTACGAGGCCTTCGGCGGCGTTGCCGAGCAAGAAGCCAGCTTCGGCGGCTACACCATTCCCACCCGGCTGCGCATCGGCTGGTATTTCGGGACCAACCTGTTTGAGACCGGGGATTCTTCCGAGTGACCATCGACCACGCCGCCTACAAATGAAAGAGCAGGTTTTGTCGGAGAATATGCATTATGGCCACGCCAAAAGCCAACCCGTCCATCTACGAACTGAAGATCACGCTCCTGGATATCACCCGACCGATCTGGCGTCGGGTCCAGGTGCCGAGCACCATTCGTCTGGGCGGTCTCCACGATGTCTTCCAAGCGGCCATGGGCTGGACGGACAGTCATCTGCACCAGTTCGAGAAGGACGGCAAATACTGGGCCGTGCCCGATCCCGATCAATTTGAAGGCGATATCAAGATCATCAATGAGAGTCGGGTTCCGCTAGACACGGTGCTTACCGCTGAAGGCGACTCGATGGTCTACGTGTACGACTTCGGCGACAATTGGCGGCATCGCGTTGTGCTGGAGAAGATCCTGCCTTCGGACGCCGCCGGGTCGCCGGCCGGTTCCGCGAGTTTTGCCTTGCCTTCCGGCCAGGAGCCGATGCACTGAATTCCGTGCGGACGTACGCCGCGCCGGTTGTCCTGGCGGTGGATGGCCGCGGTCCGTGGAAGGAATCTGGGATTGCCACCGTCTTCCTTCCTGACGTAGCGTTCCTCGCGGGGGACCGCCTCGTTGTCGACCTCGACTACATCGAGGATGCCCTGCCTCGGGATCGTGCGGTTGAGAAGTCGCAGAATCTTCGCAGCGTCCCGCTGCCGGAGCATGTCGCCTGGAACGATTTGGTGATCGAGGTCGCGACACGTCCCTCGCCGTTGCAGCCGGAGGAACACGGAGGGAACTCAGTTTTGAGGAATCCGGATTCGCGGACATGCGCCAGGGCGACTTGGCCGGTGATCGCGCGCTCCCAAACAGGACAGGCCTTCGTCAGAGGCTGCCGAACGCGAGACTCTCCTATGGCAGGAGTACCCTCTCGAACGGCTCGGCCTCACAAACAGCCACGGCCTGCCAAATCCGGGAGGCCTTGCTTTGCTCGCGTTGGTCCGAGGTGAAGGCCGGCTGGAGCGCCGCGCCGATGATATGTCCGTGCCGCGCCTTGGCCGGCGGCTGCGGGAATGGGCAGGTTTGGCAGGCGAACCATTCCATTACGACGAATCGAAGGCGGTCTGGATCGCCTGTTTCGAATGCGCGAGCCGGAGGCGTGGATCTTAAGATCGCCGCACCACCCTGCTCTGCTACCGTCAAACCCGGTCATGAAGCTCGTCACGAGGCGGGAGAGGTCCGGCTAAAAAGAAGCGCATCCGCTCAATGCCGGCGCGAAGCCGCTCGCACGCGAGTTGGCAGTCGGCATAGCTCTGTTCGGTGCATTCGATGATGAGTCGGACCCGCTCCGCCTCATTCAGCGACTCACTGCCGAGAGGCTTCAGCACTCCCCCGGTATAGATCGCATCGGTGACTTGCCTATCCAGAGGCGAACATGAATTCGGCGCCTTCTGCTACCAACACTCACAAGGGCCCGCCACCGGCGGCGCCCAAACTCCCGCGGCTCCGGGATCTTTCCGGTCCCAGGCAGGCGCTACTGCGGCTCTTCCAAACCATCAACTTCGGCCACGTCGACGGGCTCGAGGTGCGCGGCGGCGAGCCGGTCTTTAACCCCGCTCCGCTCGTGTTCATCGAACTGAAGTTGGACGCGGAGGATGGCCGGCGTGAAGAACACGACCTGGGCAACTTCGACCTGCGCGTCGAAGCACTACGCCTTCTGGCCGAACTGGACGGGCTCGGCGACGGCATTCCGCCCGGAGCGGGGTGACTGGCCCGGATTCGTTCGCGGGGTCATGCGCAACAGATCGGCGGCACTCGCTACCGAACGAGAGAGGTATTCCGTGCGGTTCGGCGGCGAGGACGGCGGATGCGCTCCCGGCGGTGACGAGAATGCCATTGAACCGCTGACGGACTTGCCCGGCGAGGACTCCCGCACCGAGATGCAACTCCGCCTCGACGTCCAGCGCGTGCTCCTCCGGCTCCCGGAGCATCTCCGCGCGGTCGCCCTGCTCCTCAGGGACATGAGCGTCGCCGAGATCTGTGAGCGCACGGGAAGGTCCCGCTCAGGCATCAACCATTTCATCCGGCAGATCCGCGCGGCGTTCGAAGAAGCAGGGCTCACTCCGGAGCGGTTCGCGAAACGCGGAGATACCCGATGACCGCCGCGCCCGTCGTTTCTACGTATTCGATGTGGAGCCTGTTCCGGAATTGCCGTAAGGCAGTGGACTGGCGCTACCAACAGCGGCTCGTGCCGCTGCAGCGCGACCGGAACCTGCACTTCGGCTCGCTGATCCACGAGTGCCTTCAGGCCTGGCACCAGCGGCGCGACCTGGATGAAGTGCTCGCGCTCATCGACAAGCTCCGCCCCAACCACCTCCAGGATGACAACCAGCGCCGGGATTGGCACCTCGCCATCGCGATGACGAAGGCCTACGCCGTGCAGTATGCCACCGAGAGCTTCGAAGTCATCGGCACTGGAAAAGAACTTCGAGGGCCCCATCGTAAACCCCGCCAAAGGCGCGGCGTCGCGAAGTTTTGTGCTCGCCGGCAAGGTGGACGGCATCGTCCGCATCCGCGGCGAGCACTTCATCCTCGAACATAAGACAGCGGCGCAGATCGATTCGGATTACCTCGAAAAACTCTGAACCGACTTCCAGATAACCATCTACGCACACTACATCGAGCAGACGATGGGTATCCCCGTTACCGGCATCCTATAACGTCTTGATTGAGAACTTCTACCAGCGCGTGGCGCCCAACGAGGAATTGCGGGTGTTGCCCGCCGATGCG
>PMTT01000635.1 GCA_003167275.1 Bryobacterales bacterium
GGTGGCGGATGGTGAAGTTCCCACGGAGTGGATCGATGAAGCCGTGCGCAACACGCTTCGGCTGAAGTTCCGCCTCGGGCTGTTCGATGAGCGGCCAGCCGAGCCGCGCCAGGCGCGCGTCACTCCGGAGTCGCGAGCCCTGGCCGAGCGTTTGGCCACCGAGAGCGCAGTTCTGCTCAAGAATGAAGACCGGCTGCTCCCGCTGCCGCCGTCGGTTGGCTCGGTGGCAGTGATCGGGCCCCTGGCCGATAGCCCCCTCGACCAGATGGGCACCTGGGTGATGGACGCCCGCCCAGAAGATGTCGAGACGCCGCTCGCGGCCTTGCGGCGAATGCTGGGCGATGCCCGCGTGCACTATGCACCCGCCCTGAAGAACAGCCGGGACACTGGCAAGTCCGGTTTCGCCGCCGCACTTGCCGCCGCGCGAAGCTCCGACGTGGTCCTGCTCTTCCTGGGAGAAGAACAGATTCTCTCAGGCGAAGCCCGCTCGCGTGCCTTCCTCAATCTGCCGGGTGCCCAGGAGGACCTGGTGAACGAAATCGCAGCGTTGGGCAAGCCCGTAGTGGCCGTGATTCTAGCCGGCCGTCCGCTCACGTTTCACCAGTCCGCCGCCAAGCTCAAAGCGGTGTTGTGGGCCTGGCATCCGGGCACCATGGGCGGGCCGGCTATCGCCGATCTGCTCTTCGGACGCACCGTGCCTTCGGGAAAACTCACGGTCACGTTTCCCCGCACCGTCGGACAGGTGCCGATCTACTATGCCCATCTCAACACGGGCCGTCCGGCCACCGCCAATGAGGCGGGGATTCCGATGGGCGACCCCGTCGATCCGCAAGGCTACACCTCGAAATACATCGACGTCGATCCGACACCGGAATACCCTTTTGGCTACGGACTCTCCTACACGGACTTCGCATACTCGAACCTGCGCTTAAGCGCGGACACCATCCCGAAAGATGGCGCACTCAAGGTATCGGCGGATGTCACCAACCGCGGCGCGCGGGAAGCCACCGAGGTGGTTCAATTCTATGTCCATGCGGAAGCCGCCAGCGTGGTGCAGCCCGTGCGTCTGTTAAAGGGCTTCCGCCGCGTTCCCCTCAAACCCGGCGAAACCCGAACCGTGACGTTCACCCTCGCTCCCGGCGACCTCGCGTTTCACAACCAGCAGATGCAGCTCGTGACCGAGCCGGGCCGCTATCGCGTCTGGATTGCCCCGGATTCCGTCCGTGGTCTGGCAGGCGAGTTTACGTTGCAGTAACACGTAACACGGGCATTCTTGCCTGTGTTGCTTTTTCTTGCCTTGTGTTGCTTTATTCTCGGCCCGGAAACCAACACAGGCAAGAATGCCTGTCACTTTACACGGCCGCCGGCAGTGCCACCAGGTCCACGTCCGCCAGCGCCGCCGCCGGCACACGCTCATGCAGCAGAAGTTCAGTGGCCAAAACCTGCGGCTCCGAGTGGAAATATTGCCGCAGCGGATTGTCGAACAGCAGATTCACAATGGCCAGCAGGCTCATGCCCTGATGGTGCGCCATCCACATCCGTACTACCCCCGCGCCCTGCCCCGTGTAGTGGATGGCCTCGTAAAATCCGTACCGGCCGAACCAGTCGAACTCCCGCATCTGGCGCAGGTTGCCCGCCGCCGTGGCGGCATCCACACTAGCCGCCAGGAAACTGGAATAAGGAGAGATCACCAGCGCCTGCGCGTTCCTTCGCTTCAGCGCCAGCTCGGGGACGCCGAACGCTTCGTAGCCGTACTCGCCGTCCGTCCCGGACAAAAATGCCGATTCCGAAATCCCCCACGGCACGCCTCGCCGCTTCCCGTACTCCCGGTGAGACCGCACCACTACCTTCATACTCCGATCCACGATCGTGTCCCGATACTGCCGCATCCACAGCGATGGCATCAGGTATTCGAACATCGTGCCGGTCCAGGAGAGCAGCACCGGTTCGCCGCGGAACAGAGTGTGCGCCCGCCCCAGCCGGAACCAGGACTCTTGCGGAATGTCGCCTTTGGCGATCGCCACAAAGCTGGCCATCCGCGCTTCCGACGCCAGCAGCGTGTAGCACGAAGGATCCAGCTTGCCCGCGGCAACGTCATAGCCAACCGAGAGCGTCTTCCTGCGCCGCTGGTATAGGAACCGGAAGTCCATCTCCTGCACCAGCCGCTCGCACACCTCCGCGATGGTTCGCAATTCCGCCGACAGTTCTTTGGTCACGCCGCGCTTGACCGGGAACTCCGCGGCCCACGCCAGCGCCGCCTGCTTCAAGGTCCAGAGGCTCGCCGCCAGGTTGCCGCTATCCACCGTCGATACAAACAGCGGCGCCAGCGGTTCCAGCGATTGGATGTCGTACCAGTTCAACAGGTGCCCGCGGTGCTTGGGCA
This sequence comes from Bryobacterales bacterium, assembly GCA_003167275.1. Classification (GTDB taxonomy): domain Bacteria; phylum Acidobacteriota; class Terriglobia; order Bryobacterales; family Bryobacteraceae; genus JAIQFL01. The sequence continues at coordinate 2,384 of PMTT01000635.1, forward strand.
AGGCCACCACACGGTCCAGTGTCTGCCGTGTCTCGAAGACGAATTCGGACAGTGGCATGACCCCCAGGTGTACCGCGGCAATCCGCGCATTCAGCAGCATTCCGAGATTGGTCGGCGATAATCGGAGTTCCGCGCCGCCGTCTTCCCGCACGGAGTCGGGAATCAGCCAGTTCGTCGAAGCCGAGCTCCAGTCGTGAAAGAATCGACAGATCCGGTCCGCCGATTCGCGCATGAGTTCCACATCCTCTTTGCCCAGGCGCGAATGTGCCGCCCGCGGCGGCCGGTTCAGCCAACTTGAAAACGGACGGGAAAGTATCCACAGCGTCAGCAGGGGCGCCGCCGCCCGCAGAGCACCAGGCCGCACGAGCCAGATCGCGGCCCCCAGTCCCAGGGCGATCCAAGGCGTCCATGCCAGGTAGATATCCACCGTGGCTTTCGGGCCGGAGGTGGTTTCCGCTTCCGCCGCGGTCTCCCATTCCAGCAGCTTCTTGCGGGTCACGACCACCCGCGCCACGGTGCGCACGATGGCGTCCATTGAGATCAGCGCCTGATGCAGCAGAAAGAGCAGACTGCAGATCGTCTCGATCGAGATTTCCCGAAAGATCCGCGCGGAATCGCGGGCCCACGCCGGCAAAGCCCTCCGGCTCAGCGGAATCCGCAGCAGCGCGAAGAACAGTCCCGAGAAAACCGGTACCGACCACATCAGGATCGTCGCCGCGGTCCAGTATTCCGGACGCCCCGGCAGCCACAGCCAGCCGCTCAGCAGCAGCAACACCAGCCCCGGCTCCAGCAGGCTCCGCCGCAGATTGTCGAGGATCTTCCACTGCGAGATCAGCGTGATCGGGTTGGGAACCAGGCGCCCGTAAAAATCCGGGACCCGCGACCTCGTCCAGCGCATGATCTGCCAGTCGCCGCGCATCCAGCGATGCTTGCGCCGGCTGTAGGCGCTGAAGTGCGACGGGTAATCGTCGATCAGTTCGATGTCGCTGACCAGCGCCACCCGCGCGTACGCACCTTCGATCAGATCGTGGCTCAGCAGCTTATTCTCCGGAAACCGCTGCCCCAGCACGTGGTGGAACGTGGCCACTTCGTAGATGCCCTTGCCGGTGAAAATGCCCTCTCCGAAGAGATCCTGATACACGTCGGAGACCGCGCGTGTGTAAATATCAAACCCGGTTTGCCCCGAGTAGAGGGCAGCCAGGCGGCTGCGGCTGGCCGATTGAATGCTGACGCCGATGCGCGGCTGCAGAATGCCGTACCCTTCCACCACCACACGCTGCACCGGGTCCACCACGGCCTGGTTGAGCGGGTGGGCAATGGCTCCGATGAGCCTGGCTGCCGAGTCCCGCGGAAGTTGCGTGTCGGAATCGAGCGTGATCACATATCGTACCTCCGGCAGGATCGATAGATCGCCCACCTTCACCGGAAACGCGTCGAAGCCGCCACACAGCAGTCGATTCAGGTCCAACAGCTTACCCCGCTTGCGCTCCCATCCCATCCACTGACCCTCCGCCTCGTTGTAAAGGCTATGGCGATGGAGTAAGAAGAAGGGGGAGCGGCCTTCCCCGCGGTAGCGCAGGTTCACCCCTTCGATCAGACGCGCGCAGAGTCCCACAAGCGCGTCATTTCGATCCTCGGGACGGTCCGAATCGGGCTGATCGGTCAATAGCGCAAAATACAGATTGCGGTCCTGGTTGGCCAGAAACCGAATCTCCACATCCAGCAGCAGGTCATGCACCTGGGCTTCGTTGATCAGCAGCGTGGGTACCGCGACCATGGTGACGCAATCGTCCGGAATCCCTTCCGAGAAATCCAGCTTCGGCAGCGCCCGTGTTGGAACCAGAAACGCCGCCAGGTTGCGGATGAAATCCGTCCCGGCTTGGGTCGCCGGAAGCAGCAGGAACAGCAGGCCCGCGTAGGCCGGCATCACCGAGTCCATTTTGGCGAGCACCGCGAAGGCGATCGCCAGCGTGACCAGCTCGATTCCAGTCAGGTAAAAGGCGGTAGGATGCCGCAGGATGAGCCGCGGGATGCGCGCCGCCAGGGGCGGCCGATAGCCGATCGCAGCCTCCAGTTGCGCGCGCCCCCGATCCACCAGGTAGAAGCCCACGTGCGTGCGGCGCGAGCATGCCCGCGACCCGTCGGATACCAAGTGCGCCTGCCGGCAGAGATCGATGGCCGCCTCCGCAGTCTCCGTTTCAGTGAAGGAGCCGTGCTTGGCCAGTTCGGCAAGTGCCTGGCGGTAGCGGTCACGGCTCTCCACATCCATCCGCAGGTAGGCCCCGGCTGGGTCGCTCGCCAGTACGCGGTGCGCAAAACTTGCAGCTTCGAACACCTCTTTCCAAGGCGTCTCACCAATTTTTCGCAGGCTGGTCAAGAGAACCGGCCACTCGCCCGGCTCCGCTTCCGTCAGGCGGTCGATCAGCTCCAGTTGCAGGGCCGGCTTCAGTCCCCAGATTTCACCCATTTCGAGACCGGCCACCTCCTGGTATCCCTCCAGGAACGCGGTGAGCTCAGCCTCGGAGAAGCCGTGGCTGCCGGCTTCCAGGTAGCTCCTCGCCACCAGACAGACCCGCGGTGTCTCGGCGCCTGACACACCGGGCACCACCGGAAACTCACGCAGGCCTTGGGTAAAGGTCCGGACTTCCTTCTCCGTGCCAAAGATCAGGCGGAAATTGTCGAGCACCCACGCCGCATTTTCGAGTTGGGGGTCGGCGGCCACCCGATTGATCAGCTTCTGGACCCGGCGGCGCCGGTTGGGAGCAGCCCCCGCCCTGCGCCTGCGTTTCTTGGTGTCGCCGTGCGAGCGTCCCAGCGCCAATCCCGCCTCGTGCCACTGCTGTTGCTCTGCATCTGAAGCGCCACGCGGTAAGTCATCAATGTAAGTGGTTTCGTATCTCATCGATAGCTCGATGCCTGAAGTTCGAACATGGCCGCGTACCGGCCTCCGAGGGTAAGCAACTGACTGTGACTCCCCTGTTCGGCGATTTTTCCGTTCTCCAGAACCACGATCCGGTCGGCCATCCGAACTGTGGAAAACCTGTGGGAAATCAATAGCGCCGTCTTGCCCGCGGTCAGTTCGGCGAAGCGCTGGAACACTTCGTACTCCGAGCGCGCGTCCAGGCTGGCCGTCGGTTCGTCGAGAATCACTAACTGGGCATCGCGGAAATAGGCCCGCGCCAGCGCAATTTTCTGCCACTCGCCGCCCGAGAGATCCACACCTCCCTCGAATCGCAGCCCGAGCAGTTGCTCGTAACCTTTCGGAAGTTTCTCGATCACTTCATCGGCCATACTCTTCCGTGCCGCCTGATACACCGCGCCGTTCTGCGCCAGTTTGATGTCGCCCACCGCGATGTTCTCGCGGGCGGTCATTTCGTAGCGCATGAAATCCTGAAAGATGACGCCGATCTGGCTGTGCAGATCTTCGATACTGTAGTCGCGCAGGTCCACGCCATCCAGCAGGATTCTCCCCTCAGTCGGGTCATACAGCCGGGTGAGCAATTTCACCAGCGTGGTCTTGCCTTCTCCGTTCTGACCGATCAAAGCGATGCGCTCTCCCTGCTCCAGACGGAAATCCAGGCGCTCCAGCACCGGGCGGCGGCCGCCGGGATAAGCGAAGGTCACTCGCTCAAAGGCGAAGCCGTCTCGAATCGGACGCGGCGCCGGCAGCGCGTCCGGCTTGGATCGGATCTTCGGAGCGACCTTGAGGAACTCCACCAGGTTGGTGAGAAACAGCGACTGATCGGCAATGCTGGAAAACGTGGAGAAAACGTTCTGGATGTTACTGCTTGTGCCTGCAATGGCGCCAGCCAGAAACTGCAGAGTTCCCCACGTCAGCGCTCCGGTGACGGTTCGATAGATGACATAAGCGTAGGCGCCGTAATAACCGGCCGTGCTCAAAAGCGACAGCAGGGCTCCAGCCCACAGCCGCCGGCGCGCCAACCGCACGTCCTGGTCGTAGATCTGGTTAGAAAGTCGCGAGTATTCATCCGACAGGAAGCCGCCTAATCCGAAGAGCCGTAACTCCTTGGCCGACTCCTTGCTGGCGCCCAGCACCCGCAGATAATCCAGCCGCCGGCGGATCGGTGTCTGCCCGATGTTCTGGGAATACCCGAGAAATGCGAAATGGCTCTCGCCCAGGAATGCCGGCACCACCGTGATCACCAGTACGGCCAAAAGCCACGGCGAGAACCAGAAGATTCCGAGCGCGAGGCTGACAGCCGTGATCATCTGCTCGGCGACGGAGCCAATCGCCTGGATCATCGCGATGCGGTCGGTCGCCTGCACCCTCGCCCGCTCCAGTTTGTCGAGGAACAGCGGGTCTTCATAGGAGGCCAGATCCAGCCGCGAGGCGTGTTCCAGCACCATCAAGCTCACATGCCGCGTGAAACGGTCGGCCAGCAGCGAATCGAAATAGCCGATGGTCCGGCCGGCGATGGCGCCGAACGCGGCCAGTGCGAACTCCGCCCAGACCAGCCACCAGAAGTGCGGTGCGAGTGGCGCCCCCGCGTAGTGACTCTGCACCGCATCCAGTATCTTCTTCGACACCGTCAGCATCGCCAGCGGAATCAGCGCGGCCATCAGACGGAAGGTCAGTATGCCGCAAATTACAGGCGGCCCGGAGTGCCACACGATCCCCATCAGCGAGGGAATGTGCTGGAGAGCCCGGAGCCGCACTCGCCAACTGCTCCACAGACTCGATGTTGCAGATTTCACTTCCGTTCCGTTGGGTTCCATACTCATTCGCAGTGGGAGCAACGCCCGTCCCTGCACTCGGACTGCCGTTTCGAAGGACTCGCAGGAAAAGACCCGAGGTTTGCCGGATGTGAAGTTCTTACCGCTGTTTCCTCACAACTCGGAGCCGGAAGGTGCGAATCCAGCCCGTTCCATGCCGCGGCTGGCTTCCGGATTCTTCATGAAGGTCTCCCACACGAAGCCGGTACGTGCATTTTCCGCCATCAGAATGGTGATTCCCGTATCGATCCCGATCACGTCCGGGTCATACCATTTCTTGAGCGGATTGAACGCATTCACGAAACCGTAGCGGCACCAGGCCCGCTCGCCGTATCGGTTCTTCATATTGCGGAGCACCTTGAGGCATTCCTGGGGAAGAAAGGGCAGTGACCCGCCCGCGGCGCTGGGAACCACGGTCCCGTCGATCGGACCCACCGCGGGAGGTCCGCCCCAAGCCACGTATCCATGATGTTCGGAATCCGAGGCGGTGATGCCCCACAAGTCCTCGCTATAGTCGGGAAATTGGCCGGATAGCTCCACGCAGAAACGCCGGTGGACGGCAGTGGCGACGATTGAGTTACGAAAGTAGTTCGCGTACTTGTCCTTCTTCGCTCGAAAGTCAAACCATGCCTGGGAGTATTGATGGACAAACAACGGCGCGAACGCCCCTATGTAGCGCTGCCCCTCGTATTCGAAGATAGTGCGCTTCCAGGCGTTCCACGTTTCCTCTGGTAAAGGGTGCGAGGAAGATCCCAGTCCCAGAAGATACATCATCATCAATTCGCTGTATCCATCCCAGCGATATGGCAGGAATCCGACTTCGGGCAGCCATCCGTGCGGTAACAGCGCGGTGTCTTCGGAAAGCCAGGTCCAATCCACGCGGTTGAAGATCCCGTTGGCCAGGTCGCTGATCTCTTCGTGATGAAAATGACGCCGGCAGGTCAGCACTCCGCACAACAGGATGGCCGTATCCACGGAAGAGACTTCCGAATCCCACCGGCGTTCGCCCGTGTTCACGTCCGCAAAGTGATAGAAAAACCCCCGATGGTTCGGTAGCTTCTTCCAGAGAAAGCGCAGCGTCGCCAGTACGCGGTCGCGCACCTGCACGTGGGAAAGATAACCTCGGCGTTCCGCGATGCACAAAGCCGTTAGCCCGAAGCCAGTGGCCGCAATACTGGCCACTCCTCCATGGTCGTCGCCATGCACGCGGAACCGATCTCTGACTAAGCCGGTCTGTGGACTGGCCTGGTCCCAGAAATACAGATGGTTGGCATGTTCCAACTCCTCCAGGAACCGGTCATCGTCCTCGGACAGCGCCCCCCCCGCCTCTGCCGCGCGCAGAATCGACCGCAGGCCGACGCCGCCCAGCCAAGCCGTCTGCTTCAGTAGAGTACGACGCGACACAATCTCCCGGCTCACGCGATTCCCCATTCGCCGGTGGACCGCCGAGGCTGCACGGAACGGGGCAAAGCCCCCATACCACCTTGTACTATTTTAGGTCTGCCCGCCCCAGATCGGCGTGACAAACCACACATTGTGCCGAGCGTGGGGGGCATGCTTTCGCTGTTGATTTTCGTTTAGTACTGGGCAAGCTAAAGCATACCCCACGCTGCCTGGTTACGCAGTAAAATATTAGGAGTGGGCACTAAGAAGAAGGCCCTCGCACTAGCCTTCGCGGGTGCAGGCCTTATCGTATTAGCTATTTTGATCGTGCGCTTGATTGCGGGAAGCGCAGTCTCCATTCGCGGCGCGGTTGTGACTTCCGATACGGATCCCGCCAGGGAGCTCCCGGTCGCGGATGTGGAAGTAACGGTGATCGGCGGCCCGGCGGTCGACCCAGTCCGGTCCGACGCCTCGGGATTCTTCACGATCCCGATCCCTCTTCAGCGTCGTGTGCGCGGCGGACTGCCGGTCACGCTCCGCTTTCATCATCCCGACTACCAACCCCTGGAGTTCGAAAACGTTGGTGGCGATGAGTTATGTATCGCACACCTGACTCCAGTTGTCCGGACGGCGCCAGGCTCCGATCCGCGCCGTGAAGTGACCATCGCGAACGTGGTGGCCAGATACTCGATCAACACTACGTCGATAGTCAATGTGGGCAGCGCCGTCAAGACCTTCGAGGTGGTCAATATAGCTAACGTCCCCTGCAAAGGGCACCGACCGTGCTCGCCGGACGGTAAGTGGAAGGCCGCCATTGGATCGGCCGTGATCGACGCCGATCCGGGTAATGAGTTTCACAACGCTCGTGTATCGTGTATTGCCGGACCCTGTCCCTTTACCAGGATCGAGGCCAACAATTTGAGCTCTTCCTCACGCACCCGGACTCTCCGGGTCTCGGCCTTGAACTGGTCCGAGACGGCGACTTTTCTATTGGAGGCAGAGGTCTACAAAGAGGTGACCAGCGATGTTCTTAGACAGTCGTACCCATTAGTCTTCGGCCAGGCACTGACCTTCACTTTGCCTGCCGCGGCCGAGGGTGTCAGCATCCAGGCCGAACTCGACAAAAACCCGATCGTCTTCCCTCTCGGCCCATCGCTCATCCTGAGTTGGGCCAATTGTCAGGTGCAGGTAAATAAGGACCAGACCCGAGTCTACCGTTGCGAGCTCAAACCCGACTACCGGTTTTCGTAGGGTATGCTTTAGCTTGCCCAGACATCCCAAAGAAAATCGGCAAGCTAAAGCATACCCCACGGGTCACTCCTTCACGCTGATCTCCCGAAACCAGATCACGCCTTGGCCGTCATGGTGCACCAGCGCGATGTACCCCGGCCCACCCGATCCGCTGTCGTAGTCTGTCACGAGCGCGCCATTCAGCTTCACGATAGTCTGCGGCCCCTCGATCGTAATGTCCAGGGTGTTCCATTCGCCCTCCGCCTTGACGGCCCGATTGATTGCCTTGGTAAGGCCGTTGAGCACCCCAGTCACGTGCCGATCGTCGCCCCGATCGTCGATCCGCACTTCCATTCCCTTACGGACGTCAAAAGCCTCGCTCCCCGGCGCCTCGGGAACGCGGATCAAAACCCCGCAACTCCCCGGGGAATTGGCCATCCGGTAGACCAACCGGAGCGTGGTGTTGCCGATCTTCTCGCGCGCATACCAGAGCAGGCCGTTCCGCGCCTGCGTGCGGATGGTGCCATCTTCCACCGTGTACGCGGGCTTCCCGCCGGCATCGGCCACCGCCCAGCCATCCAGGTTCTTGCCATTGAACAGGGACTTCCAACCGGGCGGGACGGGGCCGGGCTCAGGTTTCGCCGCTTGCCCATGAGCGGCCGATGCCGCGATCAGAATCCACGCTGCCATAGGCAGGAGCTTGCGCATAGTATTTATCTTCGCCTGTTCGACGTCATCGGGTTGATCCGGCACGGTTCTGGCCGGTGCGGTACTAGCCTGGCGGATCGAGATCTGTTAACATTATCTTGCTCATAATCCAGTTCAGGGTCCCATTCGCCCGCGCGGAAACGGGCTTTTCGTTATGCCTGTAAGTGCACCGTTGGCTTTGTTGTTAGCGCATTCAGCCGCTGGCCGTCTGAAATGGGCGTTTGCTCAAACACCCTTTTCCGAGGTCCATCGTTTGACCTGGTTCGATTGGGCCCTCCTGATCCCCTACTTCACCGTTCTCGTGATCCTCTCCGTTTACGGACTTCACCGGTACGACATCATCCGGACCTATTTCAAGCACCGCAAGAAGGCCACCGCCGAGCCGTCGCGCCTGCGCTTCGATAAACTCCCGCCCGTGACCATCCAGCTTCCCCTGTATAACGAGCGGTATGTAGTGGAGCGCCTGATCGAGGAGGTCCTCAAGATCGAGTACCCCAAAGATCTGCTCCAGATCCAGGTGCTCGACGATTCCACGGACGATACCGCACCCTTCGCGGACGCCTTGGTGGAACGCTACCACACCATGGGCTACCCCATCGAATACCACCACCGGTCGAATCGTCACGGTTACAAGGCTGGCGCGCTGCAGGAAGGTCTGGAGACCGCGACGGGCGAGTTCGTGGCCGTGTTTGACGCCGATTTCTTACCCCCTGCCGATTTCCTTTTGCGGACCGTCGACTATTTCGCCGATCCCAAGGTCGGAGTGGTGCAAACCCGCTGGAGCTACCTCAACCGCGACTACAATTTCCTGACGGAAGTGGAGGCGATCCTGCTGGACGGCCACTTCATCCTGGAGCATGGGGCGCGTTCCACCGCCGGGCATTTCTTCAACTTCAACGGGACCGCCGGAATCCTTCGCAAGAGCATGATCGCCGATGCGGGCGGCTGGCAGCACGACACACTCACCGAAGATTCCGATTTGAGCTACCGGGCGCAGCTCAAAGGCTGGCGTTTCGTGTACCTGCCGGGCCTCGACTGTCCGTCGGAGCTGCCGGTGGAGATGCACGGATTCCAGGTGCAGCAGTCACGCTGGGCCAAGGGGTTGACCCAGGTGGCCAAGAAACTGCTGCCGGCCATCTTGAAGGCCGACATTCCCAAACGCGTCAAGGCGGAGGCATTCATGCACTTGACGCCCAATATTTCGTACCCGCTGATGGTGGTGATGTCAGCGCTCATGCTGCCGGTGATGATCGTGCGGTTTTACATGGGCGTGTGGCACATGGTGTTGATCGATATGCCGCTGATCGCGGCTTCGTTCTGGTCGATTTCCCTGTTCTACGTGATNNGTGCTGGAAGCGCTATTCGGCGTGGAGACGGCCTTTGCGCGGACACCGAAGTACGCCATCGGCGACCGTCCGATGAACCTCGAAGTGAAGAAGTACCGCCGCCGCAGCGGCTGGCTGCCGTACGCGGAGATTCTGGTAGGTTCCTACTTTGCCGCGATGATCGGATTCGCAATCGAGACTTACAACTTCTTCGCGATTCCCTTCCTGCTGCTGTTTGTTTGCGGTTACTACTGGGCGGGCTTCGGCACGTTATACCAGGAGCACCAGGGCCGCCTCCTCTGGCTCAAGCAGCAGAAACTGGCAGCGGTGGGCCAGACATCCTAGGTTTTCGAACCTCCAGTCGTTCCAATAGGCGGCTGATCGAAAGAATCACCCTGTCCCGGGTCTGGCGTGCTCACCGGGAACGCGCCGAGATGAGTCTAGTCTCGGCGCGGCAGACACGAGTGTCCGCGCCACAAATTCTTCGCCTTCTTTTCGCCTGCGCTACACTGGAGCCAATGCGCCTTCTCACGGGCCCGGCGGGCTCCGGCAAGACCACCTTCGTTCTCGACCGCTTTCGCGAGGCCCTCCGCGCACGAAACGATGCCGTCCGCCTCCTGGTTCCCACCGCCACCCTGGCCCGGCACCTCCAGAACCGCTTCGCCCGAGAGGGCTTCGTCTTCCGCCGCGACCTTATCCAGACCTTCTCTGCCTTCGTCGAAACCTGGGCCGCCGACCTCCACCAGGCGCCCGATTCCGTCCTGTACCTCATCGTCGAAGAGGCCGCCCGCCGCGTCGCCCGTCCCGAGTTCGCGCGCGTCGTCCACATGCCTGGCTTCTGCGCATCGCTCGCCCGCACCATCGGGGAATTCTCGTCCGCGGGATGTGACAGCGCCCGCCTGGTGTCCTGCCTGCCCGAGGCCCCGCTCAGCGCCGCCTTCCTGGCCGTCTATGAAGAGGTGGACCGCGAACTCCTCCAGCGCGGCCTCGCCCTCCGAGCCCGGCGACTGGCACACGCCGCCGAGCGCATCGCCAGGGAAGGTTTGGGCGGCATCGCCGCCATCTGGCTGGATGGCTTCCACGCCCTGCCCGATCCCGAACTGGACGTCATCGCCGCCATGGCCCGCCACGCCGACCTCACTTTGACCTTCGACGGCCTCGACTCCCGCCTGGCCGCCATGGGTTTCCGCGAGGAGCGTCTGCCCCGATCCCGCCCCTCGCCCGCCAAGCTGCTGGTGAAGGCCCCGAGCATCGAGCGCGAGGTCGAAGAGATCGCCCGCCGCATTCTGGAGCAGTCCGGCGCCGGCCGTCCCTTCCGGGAAATGGGGATCGTGGTTCGCGCCAAGGAGACTTACGTCCCCATCCTCCGGTCGACCCTCGACCGCTTCGGGATCCCCGCCCGCTTCTACTTCGATTCGAACCTCGAAGACCACCCGGGCGTTCGATTCCTGACCGGCGTGATGGAAGCCCTCTTGAGCGGATGGGATCACGACGAGACCCTGGCCGCCTTGCGTCTGGCGCCGCAGTTTGCCGATTCCAACATCATGGACCGCTTCGAATTCGCCGTCCGCGAGCAAGCCCCCAACGCCGGTTTACCCTCGCTGAGGGCCAAAATTGCGCACCCGACCCCCAGCCCCAACCCTGGTGGGACAGGCGTTTCCGCCTCTCAGCCGGCTTCCAGCCGGCCGCTAGCCTCGCCCCCCAGCCCTCAGCTCGTGAATACTGCGTCCGATGTGGGGCAGGTTGGCAACCTGCGGCCGATTTTCAATCGGCCTGCCGACGCCGTGCGCGCCGCTCCCAAAAGGCCACTCCCGGTGGAAGCCGCCGAGCAATTAACGCATCTCCTAGACGAACTAGGCGCCCTGGAAGCATGGCTCCCCTTGAAGCTGACTCCCCCCGACTGGGCGGCGCGATTCCGGACCCTGCGCAATCTGCTGGAGCAGTCCCCTTTGCCAGTTTCGTCCCACGAGATGGCGCTCGAATGGCGCGCCCAAGCCACCGCCCTGGATCTCTTCGACGAAGCCCTGGATGAAGCCGCCGAATCCTTCTCGGCCCGCCCCTCTGCCCCCAACCGCCAACCCCCAACTCCCAAGGCCCACGAGCGAAACGAACGCGGTCCCCGCCCCCCGTCCCCGAACCTACGCCCCTTCGCCCCCGGCCCGTGGCCCACCGACCCCGACGAGCGCGATCGAAGCGAGCCCAATCCCCAGCCCCCGGCACCCAGCCCCCGCGAGCAAAGCGAGCTCGATCTCCCCGCCTTCTGGCGCGCCGTGAAATCCGTCCTCCGCCTCAAGCCCCTGCGCCTCGATGACCGCCGCCGCAACGTGGTCCATGTCCTCAGCGCACCCGAGGCCCGCCAGTGGGTGCTTCCCGTGGTCTTCGTCTGCGGGATGGTGGAGAAGGACTTTCCGCAGTTCCACCGTCAGGACCCGTTCTTCCCCGATGCGGCCCGCTGCAGCCTGAACGCCAGGGGCATCCGCGTCCGCACCGCCGCCGAGTTCGAGCGCGAAGAACGCGCCCTGTTCGATTCCGCCATCACCCGGGCCACCCTGCTGGTGACGCTCTTCTACGCGGAGTTCAATTCGCGCGGCGATCGCAACTTGCCCTCGATCTTCCTGGAAGATCTCATCCTCCCCACGCAGGAGTTCCGCGCCGTGCGCCCCCAGCCGCGCCAGGCCCCAAGCGTTCCCGGCCCCGTCGAGATCCGCACTCCGGCCTTCCTCGATTTCCTGCGCCAGAAGACCGCCACGGTCTCGCCCTCAGCTCTTGAGAGCTATATGCAATGCCCGTTCCAATACTTCGGCGGCCGCGTGCTGCGCCTCAAGCCGGCGCCCGTGCGACCGGAGGATCGCCTGGATTTCCTCACCCAGGGAAACATCGTCCACGCCGTCTTGGCCGCCTGGTGGGCGACCCGTCATGACCTGGAAGCGCTCTTCCAGCAGATTTTCGAGAGCGCCTTGCGGGAGAAGAAGATTCCGCCCGGTTACCACACCGAGCGCCTGCGCAACGCCATGATCGAGGATTTGCAGACGTTCGCCGCCGCCGATCGATGGCCGCGTGACGCCTTCCAATCGAGCATGGAAGAGAAGTTCCAGTTCCCTCTGGACGACTCGGTCCAGGTCTCCGGCAAGATCGACCGCCTCGACGTCGGCCCCGGCGGAATCGCCTACGTAATCGACTACAAATACAGTGGAGCGCAGCGCACCAAAGAGCGCCTGAAGAACGAGAATCTGGTGCAGGCCCCTCTCTACCTGATGGCCGCCGAAAAGCTAGGCGTAAATCCCGCCGGCATGTTCTACATCGGCCTAAAAGGCGGCATCGTGTACGCCGGCTGGAAGGACCAGAGTCTTGGTGGGACAGGCGTTTCCGCCTGTCAGCCGGCTGAAAGCCGGCCGCTAGCCTCGCCCCCCGGCCCCCGACTGGTCCCCAACCCCCAGCCCCCAACCCCCAACCCCGCTCCCATCCCCTACGATGGCGACCCCTTCCCGGAAGGCTGGTTGGAACACGCCGGTGAGCGCACCCTCCAAGTCGTACAAAAAATCCGTCAAGGCCGCATCGAGGTCGCCCCCGCCGACACCGACAACTGCCGCTTCTGCGACTGCCGCGACGTCTGCCGCGTGGAGACTCAGGAAGTGGGGCGGACCCCCTGGTCNNGGAGTACTTCCGCCGCCTGGTGGCCGAAAACGTCGATCCCCTCCGCATCCTCGCCATCACCTTCACGGAGAAGGCCGCGGGCAACATGCGCAAGAAGCTCGCCGAGGCCTTCCAGGACGATCCCAAAGTCCGCGCCCGCCTGGAGCGCGCCTGGGTCTCCACCGTCCACGGCTTCTGCGCGCGCCTCCTTCGAGAGAACGCCGTCTTCGCGGGCGTCGACCCGGAATTCTACGTGGCCGACGAACGCGAGTCCTGGCGCATGCAGCAAGACTCCATGGCCAAGGCCATGGATGACGTCTTTCAGGAGCATCCCGTAGCCATCCGCGCCCTCATCCGTGCGCTCTCGTCGCCCGATTTTGAAGACGCCGTGCGCTCGGCCTACGACGCCATGCGCGGCGCCGGAATCGCTGTGGAACAACTCGCGGAATTCCCCGTCCCCGCCGGCGCCACCATCGCGGAAATCGCCGAGACTCTGTCCGCCCTTCGGGGGGAGTCGTTGAGCACCTGGAGTTATGCACAGAAGCAGCACCTGGAATCGGGTCTCGAAGGCGCGGAGCGAATCGTCAGCGCCCCCAGTCCGCGCGAGGCCCTGCGCGCCATCGAGGACTTCTCCTGCAATCTCACCAAATGCAAAAGGGGCACCGCCGCCTACAACCTCTTGAAGCGGATGAAGGATCAGATCGAAGAATCCGTCTACGGATTGATCACCGCCTGCTACGCCCCCGAACGCCGCCTTCTGCTCGACATCCTCTGCCGCTTCGACCGCGTGTATCGGGAGCGCAAACGCCAGGCCGGCGCGCTGGATTTTGCCGATCTGGAGGAGTTCACCGTCCGGCTGCTGGAGGACCACGCCGAAACCCGCGCCCGCCTGCAGGCGCAGTTCGACCACATCCTGATGGACGAGTTCCAGGACACCAACGGCCAGCAGTCCAAGTTGCTCCGGCTGGTGCGGGCGCGCGATCGTTTCTACGCGGTCGGGGACATCAACCAATCCATCTTCGGCTTCCGTCATGCCGAGCCGCAGGGCTTTCAGGAGTACCGCGACGAAGTCGACCGCACGGGAAGGCACCTCGTCGAGTTGATCGACAACTTCCGAAGCCGGCCCGAGATTCTCAGCGCGGTCGAGACCATCACCGCCGAGGCGGAGGGAATCGAACCCCGCAGCCTGGTCGCCGGACGACGTTTCGACCACCCAAGGCCAGTCTCAGTAGAAGTGATGGCGATCGACGGCGACGAATCCGCAGAAGCCCAGTCCGTCGCCCGCCGCATCCTGGACCTGCTAGGCGGCGCCGTGGAGAGCGCTGCAGAGAGCACTGCAGAGAGCACTGTGGGGCGGATCCCCAGGTCCGCAGCCGACCCCCTGGTCGGCTTGTCCGCGCCGGAGCGCCAGTCCGCGGTGGAGTCCCACGCGCCCGCGTTCCAGTTCAAAGACGTAGCCCTTCTAGTCCGCAACACCGAAGTGCTGTCCGCCTTCACCTCGGCATTCGACCAGGCCGGCATCCCCTACCTGGTAAACCGCGGCAAGGGGTTCTACGAAAGCCGCGAAGTGAACGACCTGACCCAGTTACTGCGGGTCATAGCTAATCCCCGCGACGAGGTCAGCCTGGCGGCCGTCTTACGCTCGCCCCTGGCCGGTGTGTCGGACGAGACGCTCTTGTGGCTCAAGCTAAAGGGCACCAACCTGGGCGAGTCGCTGATGAAGTTGACGGCGGAAACCTCAACCGGCCTCGCCCCGGAAAATGCGCTAACGCTCGGCCGCTTCGTCGAGCGCCTTCACGAATGGCGTGTCCGCCGCGAATCGATGTCGTTCGACCGCCTGCTGATGGCCGCCGTCGACGATTGCGGCTACCCCGAATCGCCGAATCTCGACAAGTTCCTGGCGCAGGCCCGCGATGCCGCCTCGCGCATGTCGCTCGACCAGTTCGTCGAGGAACTGGCCCTCGTCCGTGCCTCCAATCCGCGCGAACCCGACGCACCGCCGGAGGATTCCGCGAACGCCGTCAAAGTGATGACCGTGCACTCCGCCAAAGGGCTGGAGTTCCCCATCGTCTTCGTGGCAGCGCTCCACAAAGGCATCGACTCCAGCCTTTCGGTGGTGGCGTTCTCGCGCCGTTTCGGATTGGGCGCTCGCTGGCGCAACCCGGCCAAACGGGAAGACAAGGACGACCTGTTCCAGCACGCCATCCGCGACGAGCGCAAGCTCCGCGAGTCCGAGGAGAGCAACCGCCTGCTCTACGTGGCGATGACCCGTGCTGAACAGCACCTGGTCCTAAGCTTTTCAGGCAACGGCCGGAAGCTCTCCAACTGGGCCGCCGTGGTAGCCAACAGCCTGCATCTAGACCTTGACACCCCTCGCGACGAGGTAGTCACCTACACCGCCCCCGACGGCAAACCCTGGAACCTCCGCCTCACAGTGGGGCAGGTCGTCACCGACCTGCCCACCGAAAAAACAGGGTGCCCCTCCGGTCCGAACCCCATCGCCGCCCCGGGGGCAGACGCCCCTCGCTCCGCTTTGCAACTCCTCCCCCCGCCGGCCGTCGCCGCCCAGTACGACACCAACGCCACCGTGACCGCGGTATCCAGATTCGCGAACTGCCCGCGGGAATACTACCTCGGCCACTACCTGGGTTTCGAAGGCCGTGTCCGCAAGCTCGAAGCCGCCTCCGAAGAAGGCGCCTTGACTCCAGGCGAGTTCGGCACCCAGGTCCACGAGTTGCTCGCCGGAACCGAAGTCCCCGACCCGCAACCGGAGGCCGTCCGCCTGGCCGGGATCTTTCGCCAGAGCCCGCTCGGCCGCCGCGTGGCGCGCGCCAGCCGTGTAGAACGCGAGTTCGATTTCCTGATGGCGGTGGAGAACCTGGTGGTTCGCGGGACCGTAGACCTGTGGTTCGAAGAGGGCGGCGAACTGGTGATCGTGGACTACAAGACCGACGCCGTCACCGCCGTCGAGGCGCATCAACGCGCCCGAGACTACGCCCTCCAATTGCGGCTCTACGCCCTGGCAGTGGAGCGCGTTGCGGGGCGTCCGCCCGACCGCGCCTGGCTGCACTTCCTGCGCCCCAACACGCCGATCCAGGTGGACTTGTCGCCCTCGCTTCTGGACTCCCCCGAGCAGGTGATCCGCGATTTCCAGGACGCACAATCGAAGATGGAATTCCCCTTAAACGAAAGCGAGCGCTGCCGCAGATGCCCCTTTTTCCAAGGCCTCTGCCCCGCGGGGTACAATAAACGTCGTGAAGCGAACACAGCTCACCCTGGATGACGAAGTTTGGCAGTACCTCCACGCGCTCGCCCGTGAGAAGGATACGACCATCTCCGATATTGTCAGTGCTGCCCTTCGGGAAAAGCAGGCCCAGGATCAGGCGCGAAGGAAAGCAGCGTTCGAGGCCGTAGTCGGTCTCTGGGAGGACCGAACTGATTTGGGTGATACCGAGGAGTATGTCAGGAAACTCCGGCGGAGCACTCGACGCGAGAGGATTGGGTTTTGAAGGGCGTACTCTTGGACACTGACATCATCATCGAGGTGCTCAGGCGGCGCGATGCAGACATTCTTTTGCGGTGGCAGCAACTGGGCGCCACCTCTGAACGGGTCTACTATACACCCGTAACCGCTGCTGAATTGTGGCAGGGCATGCGCCCGCGGGAAGAGGAGACGGTGCTGGAGTTACTGGGGGTGATGACCTGCCTGCCTGTGACCTTCGAAATCGGCCGCAAATCTGGAAACTACGTGCGGCAATATGGTCCGAGTCACGGCCTTGAGTTGGGAGACACGCTGATCGCGGCGACTGCGGCAGTGTACGGTTGCGCGCTTGTGGACGCGCAACCGCAAGCACTACCCGATGAAGGACATTCAACTGTTCTAACCCCGGGCTCCACCCAGAGGGGTGCCAACTTACATCTGCTTGATGGCCTTCTCGGCCCGGCGGACGTTGGCCTTGGGCTTCACCACCTGCTGGAGTTGATCCTCCGGCAGGCTGATCGACACGTTCAAAGTGCTACCCGAATTGGTGATCTGCAGCGACTGCGCCAGCGCGGCGGCGGCCGGGTCCTTGGCGGCCTGCATCTGCGCCAGCATCGCCAGCATCTTGAGGGCATCGCCCATCTGCTGAGCATCCTGGGCGTTGTCGGCGGTTGCCTGGGCGGTCACGACGACCATGGCGCCAAACTTCACTCCGCCGGCCGCCGATTGAATCGTCTGGAAGGTGCCTGCGCCGTTGAGTCCCGGAACATTCGGAGCGCCGGCCGGAGCATGCAGCGAAGCAGGCGAGACCGTGGAAATAGCCCAGGCGTCCTCGGTGGAACTCCAGTGGTTGACCTGAACCGCGAGAGCCGCGGGGATCGAAGGCCCGCCGTTCTGGCGGTCGATGGCGGCCTTGACATTGGCCAGATCGCCAGCCACCGCCAGCGTGGCGTTCAGGAACGCGACGCCATGCGTGGCTTTCGGGTCCTCGATAATGGTCACACCCTTATAGGTCTCGGTTATCCCGTTGTCCGCGGTCGCCGCAGCCGTAATCTTCGCGGCATCGAAGTTTCCACGGGCCAGAAAGAGGCCGGTCTGGTTGTTGGCCGCGTCAGCGGTCGCCGCACTCACGGCGTTCGTCGCGACCAGCAGTTCGTGCACATCGCGCGTGGGATCGAAGCCGGTCAGCGCTTCCAGCTTCTGCATCTCCTGGTTCTGGGATTGCATCTGCGAGAGCACGTACTGGCCGAAGGGCGAGGTCTTGGCCTGATCCACGTTGACACCCGCCAAAACCTTGGCGTCGGGCATCACCAGGTTCAAAAGTTGCGGGTCGGCGGCCTTCGCGGGAAGGACGGCCGTGATGGCGAGGGCGAGTGTCGCGGTGGTAAGGATTCGTGCGTTCATAATAATCAGGACGTTAGGCCTGCTGTAATGTTAACGCGCTCCGGAGCTTTCGGTTCCGACGCCTTCCGGCCAACGTCCTGGCGCATCGTGATAGTCTGTCACCGGGATGTACAATGAGCCACTTTAGCGATGAATTCCTCTCCAGACGCAAATGGTTGGGCGCCGGGGCGGCGGCTTCCGGTCTGCTGGCGGCACCCACGGCACAGGCCCAGACGGCTGCCGACCAGAGCCTCGGCGCCAAGACCTACAATATTCGCGATTTCGGAGCCAAAGGCGACGGGACCACGCTCGATACGGCGGCGCTGCCTCAGGCTGCAGTTTGCACCGAGGTATTTTTATCAAACCGGCATTTTGGATCGGCACCAGCACCATGTGACCTGGCTCTTCCTCCATATCCTGACGGCCTCTTCGGCTCTCTTCACGGGGCCATTTTTGTTATGGTCGGGTTTTCGGAGGGCTCCCCTGTCAATTCACCGAAAAATCGGCCTCGTCTATCTGACAAGGACGTGCTTTCAAGGGTGCCCGCGCCACGACCAGCTTAGGTGGCATCGGTTTCAATCTGCTCGATGGAGCGGGTAGCGGCTATCTTGACGTAACGGTCTTGCAGGGAATTCCGAAGGGCGGGTAGCGCTTCCCTGGCAGCCGCTCCCATGAGTCCGAGCGCCTCGGCGGCATTCGAGCGCACCGAGTAGTCCTTGTCACCCAGCGCGTCGATCAGCGCGGGAATCGCCGCGTGTGCTTCTCTTCCCCGCTTACCCAGAGCCTTTACCGCCTCACATCGAGCACCCCAGTTCTTATTCGTCCTCAGGACGGCGACCACTTCGGCGAGTGGAAAGGGGCCGACTTGTCCCAAACTGACAATTGCAACCCAGGGAAGTTCACTATAGGAGTCCTGGAGCGACTGCCTGAGGGCCGGGATCGCCTGACTGGCCGACGGCCCCATGCATCCGAGCGCCTCGACGGAACGATACCGGACGTGGTCATCCTGGTCGCGCAAAGCGTCGATCAATGAGGGAATGGCCGCCGCTGCAGCTTCGCCCATCTTCCCGAGACTCTCGGCGGCCTGGCGCCGCTGCGCGCCATCAGGGTGGGTCTTCAAGATCTGAACCAACTCGGGAACCGCGGGGCTGGCAATTGGGCCCATCTGGCCGAGCGCGAAGATCGCACCCCAACGATCTGTGGATACACCGGGAGCGAGCACAGCCATGAGGGCGGGCACGCCCCGCGAGCCCATGGCCCCCAGTGCCGTTGCGGCCCTCAGACGCGCGCCGTAACTGGGATCGTTCCTGGCCACGTCGATCAATGCCGGAATGGCCGCATCCGTCTGCGACCCGCTCTCCCTCAACCTGTCGGCGGCGAGTTCACGGACGTACTCGCTGGGGTATCGCAAGGCTTCGAGGATTCCAGCGCGGCCGGCGCGATTCTCGAACTCCAGCAATACCGCCGCAGCAGCCCAGAGGTGGGTCTTCCCATAGCGACTGATGCCCGCGATTGCAGCATTCGACCCCAGGAGTGCGAGGGCTTCGTCTACAGTCGCGATGTGGGGGACCACCTGCTGGCCCGTCCAGGCGGTTGCGCTCTCGTCGCTTTGGTCACCAAACTCGAACTGGGTGAAATAGACAATCGTGCAGCTTTTGGAGGCCTCGCTTCCCCAGCGTTCAGCGACTTTGTCGTCTGACTCGGCTGGGGTTTCGAAGCGCAGGCGGAGTTCTCGAAGAAGACTTCCCGTGGCCGGGACCAGGCCGAGGTGAGGAGTCAAGGAGAATACGACCGCTGATTTCAGTTGGTCTTTCCAACCCACCACCGCTTCCAGGGGACCCAGAAACGCCTCGACTTCCGTGCCCATTCGTGATTACCTCCTGGTGTTTGCGGTGGGCCCTGAACACTGATGGGCAAGCTAAAGCATACCCTACGATGCCAGGCAACGGCCGCCTAAAGGACGGCTGCGGGCAGGGTTGCCAGGCAGGATTGCCTGCCCCACCAGGTACCAGGAGCTCAGTCTTTTGATGGACACTACACTAGGACTAGGAGTTGCCTAGGAACATGACATGGATGTAGGTGCCCAGGCGTTCGTTGTACGCCAGATAGTAACCGTCGTGGTCGGGGTCCTCATAGACTACAATCTGGTCTGAGTTCCAGAGCCAGTCGCCGCAAAAACCCAGGTCGGGATCGGCAACCGAGAAATAGAAGTTGTTGAACCAGAAGCGCGACGGGCCGCCGCCTGCCAGACGCCAGGCGTGACTCGGTCCGAAACCCGCCGTGAAACGGCCATGCTCCCACGGATGATCCAGATGAAACCTGGGATCGGCCTTGCCGGTATCGTGCCCAACCCAAGTCTTGCCGTCCACATGGGGAGCTTCGGGGTGTCCGGGTTTTTCGGGTCCATGGGGAGCTGCCTGGGCTGGCCGGCCGGCAGGGGCGCTACGAGCGGGAGCAGGGCCGTGGGCCGGGGGTTTGCTGGGAGTGAAGTGTCCACCACCCTTCCCTTTTTCCTGAGCAAACCCAAGGGTGGCGACGGCCAGAACCAAAATCGGAAGCAAGGCGACAGTTTTCATATCTATTGATCTTAAGGCACGGATAGCGGGTCCGCAGGAAGGTTGGGAGACACCGGTGGGCTTGAATGCGCGCTATCGCACACTTCCAAAAACGATAATGAGCATCTTTATAAGTTGTTCCAGTACGCCCAAGACTCGGTGCCGGAGCCGTCACCATCGCCTCGGGGACACTGGTTCCGTTTTTTGGAATCGTACCTTCCGAATCTTAGATTTGACCCGCGGCATGCTAGGGATTAACGTGTTAGTCAAATGTTCTATTCAGTCAAAAAGATCCTGATCTGTCTGTTTACAGTTTGGGCTTTGGGCGGAAGTGCCCACGCACAGGAAGTTCGAGCGGCCATCGGCGGACGTGTGATGGATTCGCAGGGCGCCCTGGTGCCCAATTCCACGATTCTCGTGACGAACGACGACAATAATGTCCGGCAGGAGACCAAAACCAACGCTCAAGGCGTCTGGGTTGCGGAGTTTCTACTGCCCGGCCACTACCGTATCACCATCGGCGCGGAGGGTTTCAAGACCCAGGACCGCAAGGGCATCACGCTCTCCGCCGGCGACGTGAAACAGATCGATACCACACTCGAGATCGGCGCTTCGTCGCAGACCATCGACGTGACGGCGGACGCTCCGCTGATCGACACGACAGCCGCCACCAGCGGCACGGTGATCTCGCACCAGGAGATCGCGGAGATGCCGTCGTCCTCGCACGTGGTGACGCTGCTGGCGACCTTCTCTCCGGGCGTGGTGGCGCAGGATCAGAACAACAACATCGCGCACATGTGGTCGTACAACGCGGCTTCGCAGTTCACTGCCGATGGCGGGCGCAATAATGTCTGGTCGAATACCTTTCAACTGGACGGCTCGCCGGATATGAAGGCCGGGGGCGACGTGGCGTTTATCCCGCCGATGGACTCGGTGCAGGAATTTCGCGTTTCGACGAATGCCTACGACGCTTCGATCGGCCGGCAGGCGGGCGCCACGATCAACATGCAGACACGGAGCGGCGGCAAGAGCTACCACGGGGTGCTGTACGAGTTCAACCAGAACAGCGCGATGAACGCGAACCTGTTCCAGACCAACCTGATCGGCGGCGCGGTGGCCCCGGTGCATTTCAACGAGTGGGGCGGAACTTTCGGCGGTCCGGTGTATATTCCGAAGCTGTACCACGGCAAGGACAAGACGTTCTTCTTCGTGTCCGACGACGATACGCACAACATGAATCCGCTGGGCTCCGGCTCGATTTCGGTGCCGACCGCGCTGGAGCGGACGGGCGACTTCAGCCAGAGCTTCACCACCCAGACGGTGGGCGGGCAACTGGTGAAGTACCCGATCCAGGTGTACGATCCGTTGACTGTGGTTCCGGCGACGGGAAACCGGACGTTGTTCCCGAATAACCAGATTCCCGCGAATCGGCTGAGCCCCATCGCACAGAGCATTCTGAAATTCGTTCCGCTGCCGAATACGCCGAGCGACGGGACCAGCAACACTTCCAACAATTACGCACCTCCCTCGGTGCGGTTGGACACCTTCCCGCTGGTCTCGATCCGCGCGGACCAGAACTGGAACAACAACCAACGCACCTTCGCGACGGTCCGTTGGCACCACCTGATCGAACATACAGGTGACACGTTCGGGTTGGACAATATCGCGGCCGGGAGCTTCACGGAGCGCGTCAACAAGGGCATTGGCTTGGACCACGTGTGGACGATAAGCCCCACCAAGATCCTCGACCTGCGCTACAGCCTGACCCGCTACGAAGAGCCGGGGTATGACGCAGGCGCGGGCTTTAACGAGACGTCGCTGGGAATTCCGGCGAGTTTCGTGGACCAATTGCCGCGGGCGGGCTTCCCTTACATCACCGGCGTTGCGGGCAACTTCGGGACCACCCAGACCCAGAGTTTTCACGCCACCACGTATCACACCTGGGGAGCCACCTTCACGCAGGTGCACCGCAACCACACGTTCCGCTGCGGCGGCGAGTACTGGGTGCTGCAGGACTCCAACTCCGGCAACGGAAACGCGGGGGAATTCGATTTCAACAGCAACTTCACGCGCCAGAACAACGCGAACGCGGGCGGCACGGGAGTAGGATCGACTTTCGCCACCTTCCTGCTGGACATGCCGTCGGGCGGCAACGTGCCGCGCAACGCCAGCGCGTTTTACTCGCAGCGCTACGCCGCATTCTTTTTCCAGGATGACTGGCGCGTCACTTCCAGGCTGACACTCAACCTGGGGATGCATTGGGACTACGAGCGTCCGGTGGAGGAGCGGTACAACCGCATCGAGGACCGGTACGACCCGACCACGGCCAACCCGATCAGCGGGCCGGCGCAAGCCGCCTATGCCGCCATCCTGGCGAATTCGGCCAATGCCAGCAACGCGGGCGTGCAACTGCTCCAGCAGATTCTGCCGGCCAGCCAGTTCAAGGTCAATGGGATTGTGCAGTTCGCGGGCGTGAATGGCGTGCCGCGCACCACGTACAACACCGATTTGCATGAATGGCAGCCGCGCGTGGGTTTCGCGTACAACCTGGGGAACAACACCGTGGTCCGCGGCGGTTTCGGCCGCTTCACGCAGGCGGATTACAACACCGGCGCGCAGTTCGGGTACAGCCGGAGCACGTCCCTGACGGCCACCACGGATAACTACATCACGTCATTCGATACGATGGCGCACCCGTTCCAGAACGGGATACTGGCGCCCACGGGCTCGTCGCTCGGACCACTGACCAACCTGGGCTCCTCGTGGACCTGGGATAATCCCAATTTGGATCGCTTCTACTCCTGGGAGTACAGCCTCCACTTGCAGCACGAATGGAGGGGCTGGTTGTTCGAGGTTGGGTACTCACACAACAAGACCTACGACATTTCGTGGGCATGGAATGAAAACGAACCCAGCTTTGCCAACTGGCAACAGTACAATACGCCGACATTTGTAGCCGGACGGCCGGTAGATACATTGACCTGGAACACTCAGGTTCCGAATCCGTTTTATCACCTGACCGGCGTGAGCGCGAGCAACTCGATCTATACCAACCAGACGATCGCGTTGAACCAGTTGCTGAACCCGAACCCGCTGTTCGGCGGTATCACGGAGAACAACCCGACCGGCAAGAACCAGTTCGATGCGGGGTTGGGAAAGATCGAACGGCGCTTTTCGAAGGGCTTCAGCATCATCGCTTCGTTCACGTGGTCGAAGCTGTTCGAAGACTCCGCATTCAAGGGCGGCAGCCAACTCGCGTCGCAGGGCGCCATCGANNCCGGTGGGCCGGCAGCAGCATTTCGGCGGCACCATGCCGAAATGGGCGGACGCGCTCGTGGGCGGATGGGAACTGGCCGGGAACTACAACATCCAGTCGGGGGTTCCGGTGGTATTCAGCACGCCGGCCTTCTTCAGCGGCAAAGACTTCTCGTTGCCGGGAGGGAAACAGAGCCTCAATCAGTGGTTCGATACGACGCAGTTCTATCCGTTCCCGTCGAAGAGCACGTCGATCGCGACGCTGCAATCGTATCCGACGTGGACCGGCATTCAGAATCTGCCGGGATACAGCTATGTACCGGCGGCTTCGGACAGTATCAAGAATGGCGTGTACCAGGATTTCGCGGCTAACGTACAGACCTTCCCGACGCGTTGGAATGACGTGCGGGCGAGCCGGGTGAACGAAGCGAATGCGGGACTCTATAAGAACTTCCGATTCACCGAGAGCAAAAAGCTGCAGCTTCGGTTCGACGTGTTCAATTTGTTCAATCATCCGCGGTTTGGGGCGCCGGACACGAACCCCGGAGATGCGACGTTCGGACGTGTGACGGGGTCGCAGCAGAATCAGGCGAGGACAGTGGAATTGGGCGCGAAGCTGAGCTTCTGAGGGATTACTTCAATCGGCCCGGGGCGTGGGCTTCGGGCCGGTTGAGGCAGCACCTTAGCAGGAACTCAGCGACGTATACCCGCTGCGGCAACAGCCGATTGCCTCTGGCTCACCTCATACCGCGTCCCACGGATTGAGGATCGTAACGTCCATGTCTTGGAAGTCCTTGACATTGCGCGTCACGAAAACCAAGTCATGTTTAAAGGCGGTCGCGGCAAGAATGACGTCAACGACAGGGCACGGCCGGCCCTTCGCCTTTAGCCGCGCGGACAAGTCTCCCCAGCGCTCGGCGATCGGAAGGGTAACGGGCAAAACACGATCCCGGAACCAGGGCATGATTTCGTTGTCGAGCCAATCTTCGAGATTTGCGCGCCGGTTGCTTGCCGGCAAGGGCGCTATGCCCTTTCTGATTTCCCCAATCGAAAACACGCGGTCCTTGGACCGGCGAAGAAAAGTCTCCACCTGGGGTGCAGGCGCCGGTTTTGTCAGTTCGGAGAGGATGTTCGTATCGACGAGGAAGCCGTTCATAGAGCGATATCCCGGCCGGTGTCCTGATCGCGCTCAAAGTCCATGTTAAGGCCATGGAACGGCGACTTGGCGAACAAGTCCGCCAGGTTGTCCACATAGGGATGAACGGGTCTTTTGCCTGTCGTCGATGAATGGAGCGCGCGTACGGCCTGGTCCACCGCATCTTCCGGCGAACGCGCGATACCAGCGTTCACTACCTCATCAAGAAGGCGGGCCTGTTCGTCGTTTAGTGTGATGGTCATGGCTGCAACTCCTATCTCATTCCAGAGTAAACGAAAGACGGCTGTTCGAACAACTTCTCACGGCGTTGGTGTCAGTGCGACCACCACGCTGTTGGAGATATCGCCGCCGGACAAGACCTGGACGGTGGCCGCGGCACCGGGAAGACCCGACGGCACGATCGCGACAATCCTGGTGGGACTGATAGAGATTGGCATGGCTGCCACTCCGCCAATCAACAGTTGCGCGCCGGTTGTGAAGCCGGAGCCTTCGACGAGGATCGTCTCGCCATCGAATAGGGGATCGCTGAAGCGGCTGTCGGAGTTTTCGATCGCGTCGATGCGCAGGGCCGGTGGACTACCGAGCGCGAGGCTATTGGCCCAGAGGTTTTGAGAAGAGGATCCGGTCGATCCGCCAAGCACAAGACTGCCGTTTGCTCCTATCGCCAATCCGTCTACTGAAAACGCTTCGTTGTCTCCGAATTCGCTCGAAAACAGGAGAGCGGAAAGATCTCCGGTGAGCTCGGCAACATAGCCGGTAACTGCAAGCCCGAACCCCTGCACAAAGGGAGTCCGGGTAGGCAGAGAGCGCGGCGATGTGTAGCCACCCAGGTAGACGTTACCGGCCGCGTCGAGAGCGACCGCCGCGGCGCCGTTGCCAAAGGCTCCACCAAAGTAAGTACCGGCAAGAACACCTTGAAGCTGAGCGTCCATTTTCACGATCGCGGTTTGAGTGGCGTTGGCGGCCAGCGCCAGGCCGGGAGCAGACTGAAAGGCTCCGGGAGTGGCGAGAAATGGATCCGGAAAAGCAACGGCGGGGCCGGCGAGATAGAGACTGCCGTCCGGCGCGAGGGCGATTCTCTGGGCGCTCAGCCCCAGCGCGGCCGAGGCGATCAATGACGTTCCAGTCGCGTTGAGAAGGAAGACACCATCGCTGCTGCCCTTGAGGGGAACGCCCGCTACATAGGCGGAACCGTCAGGGGCGACGGCGAGAGCGTTGGCGACTACCGGCGCTCCGAGGTAGGTGGAGAAAACCAGCCCCGATCCCGTGGGATCGAACCGGGTCAAAAACGCATCATTGAGAGCAAAGAACGAAAAGGATCCAGAGGGAGGGATACAGGTGCAGGAAGTTCGATACGCGCCGGGCGCCAGAGCCGTCGACTTCCACGATCCACCGAAAGGCGGGGGGGGATTGGGCGCAGCAGAGCGGCGCGAGGGCCAGGAAGACGATGAGGGTTCGTGCCACGGCGGCTATTCAGGATGGTAGCACCAAGCGTCCCGAGGAGGCGGGACCCTTCCATGATGGATCCAGCGGGAACACTCGGATTTCCACGGCAAACCCGAGACATTCTCGTCAGCCCGAATTGAACTCCGCAATTTTGGGACTCCCGATCAGGCGAGCGTGAATATGGAAATGGTATTTTTCTTGTGTGGACGAAGCGCAACGGCTACGCGGCGTGGTTCTCGAATCGCTCGACCAAGAGCAGGATGCAAACGGCCTCGCCCGCCAGGCCCATCGAAGCCGGACGCAGTTTTATCGAGTGTTCCGGGCAATGATCGAGGAGACGCCGGTTGCCATGCGCCGGAGGCTGCTGCTGGAAAGAGCGGCATGGCAGTTGTCTCGTACGCAACTCTCGGTGACAGAGATCAGTCTTCACGCAAATTATGGATCGCTCGAAGCGTTCACCAGGGCGTTCCGAAAGGCGTTCCGCGTTTCACCGAGCCTGTATCGCCGTATGGGGGCGACATACGCTCATCTGGACGCGACGAACGGAATTCATCACCATTCCGGTAAGGATGACACGAAAGGAGCTAGTCAATTCATGGACCTTTTTGATATTTTCTCCGACCAGGAGTCCTCACATACCCGGCGACTTCTCGATCTGGCGAAAACGCTTAACGATGAACAGCTTGACCGTCCTCTGGAAAACCAAGTGAAGGTTTTCCCATGGGATAGTCCGGATCGGAGTCTGCGCCAGATTCTGGACCGGATGGTGCTGACCAAGGAAGTCTGGGCCGCGGCGGTAACGGGCGGCAGCATGCCCCCCATGGAGAATGCCCCGCCGACGGATCGGACACCTTCGGCCATGCTGGCACGACTCGACAAAGCGGACGCAGAGTTCAACGGAGCGTTCACGGATGTGCGCAGTCGAAGCGCTTGGGACGACACGTTCGTCGATGCACTGTGCGAACCGCCGGAGACCTTTACCTTTGGCGGGATGTTCGCGCACGTGATCACGTTCAATGCTTACAGGCGGATGCTGGCAATGGACGCTCTGCGGCGCCTGGGGGTGAAGGTGGAAGGTTCTGGCCTGGAGTACGTCGCGAGCCTGGCGAGTGCGTGAGACCGGTCAGTAGCGTAGGCCATCAGGTCTGTTTTCGGTCATCAACCACTAAAATAGGCAGCATGACCATTCGGAGACATGCTAGATGGCTCTCGGTCGCAGTGCTCTGTGCGCCAGGCGTTTGGGCCCAAGGCTCGGCTCAGGACCTGGCGGATGACGTCGCGCGCCAGTGGGTTAGGGGCTCCGGTCCGGAGTTCGCCGCAGTCTACCCGAACTACCAACCCTTCCTGGACGAGGTGGTGCCGCTGTTCCGCGAGTATCCAGCGGTTCTGGTTTGTCATGAAGACGCCCAACTCGACCGGCTGCCGTTCCAGCCCCCCAAGGACTTCAGGAACGGATTCAACGCGTGGAAGCAGAATCTGAGCCTGGTGGACGACCTCACGGCCTACGTCGCCGGGCGGGGTGCGGGGCTGGCTGTTCCTGTTCTGCAGCGGCGCGCTCGGCACCATTCTGGCGCATCAGATGTACGCTTTCTGCCCGGAGAACACGTATCTGGACATAGGCTCTTCGCTCGACCCGTACCTGTACACAGGCGCCAGTGGCGCCAGCCGCGGCTGCCTGCTGCAGGCCCCGGAGGAGCGGGCCGCCGAGTCCTGCTACGGGAGAGCGCGGGCCCGGTAGGGCGGCGAGCAGGATGGTATCCGGCCCTGACCCTGGGCCTCTTCAGCAGACCATCATGAGCCACCTCCTCACGGCGCTACAATGGCTCCAGGCGAAGCGCTCCGGCGAAAGCTCCTTCCAGGTTGTCCGCCCATCCGCCAGCCTGAGCGCCAGCCGGGAGTTCCGCATCCGTCCGAACAACGCATTCGATGCCAGCCAGGAGCCGTCGCCGTTCCGAGGCATCTCACGCAACGTCTATCTCCTTTCGCTGGTCAGCCTGTTTACGGACCTGTCGAGCGAGATGATCTATCCTCTCGTTCCGCTGTTCCTATCGACCATCCTCGGCGCGCCCGTGGCCGTGATCGGGGTGATCGAAGGCATTGCCGAGACCACGGCGAGTCTTTTGAAGTGGGTCACCGGCGGGCTCTCCGACCGCTTGGGAAAGAGAAAGCTGTTTGTGCTGTTTGGGTATGGACTAGCGGCTGTCTCCAAGCCGTTGCTGGCGTTAGCGTTCGCCTGGCCGATGGTTTTGGCGGCCCGGGTATTGGACCGGTTCGGCAAAGGAGTGCGAGGCAGCGCCCGTGACGCCCTTCTCGCCGATTCCACGACGCCCGAGGTACGCGGCAGGGCATACGGTTTTCACCGGAGCGGCGACAGCATCGGCGCCGTCTTCGGACCTCTGGTNNCATGAACGCGTCACCGCGCGAAAACCGGGGCCGTTGTTCCAGTGGAAGCAGTCGGGGACCGCGAGCCCGACGCTGCGCTGGTTCCTGCTCGCAACCTTCGTCTTTGGGATCGGGAATTCCTCGGATATGTTCCTGATCCTGCGCGCCAACCAATTGGGCGCCAGCAACATCACGGCTGTCCTGATGTTCGCGTGCTGCAACGTGATGAGCGTGCTCTCCTCCTACCCCGCCGGAATCGTCTCCGACCGGCTAGGGCGGAAGCGCGTGCTGATCACCGGCTTCCTCCTCTTTGCCGGGGTTTATCTGGGCTTCGGGATGGCCGGCAACCTGGGAACCCTGTGGGTCCTGTTTGCGGTATATGGGTTGTATCAGGGGCTTACCGATGGAATTGCCAAGGCGTTGATCGTCGACCTGGTGCCGGCAACGGAGCGCGGCGCGGCACTGGGACTGCAAGCCACGGTTTTGGGACTATGTACCCTTCCCGCCAGCCTCATCGCCGGATTCCTCTGGCAATACGTGGGTCCAGCCGCAGCGTTCCTCTTCGGCGCGGGCGCAGCACTGATAGCGACTGGCATTATGGCTGTGTTTCTGACGGGCAGGCGTCCGGCGGCCGCGTAACTGTGGCACAGGCATTCTTGCCTGTGTTGGTTTTTCCGGGCCGGTCGAACGAGCAACACAAAACCAACACAGGCAAGAATGCCCGTGTCACGGGGAGCTACCTCCCCCCTGTAACCGGAACCGAGGTGCCGACCGAATTCGTCAGGGTCACCGAGACCGTGCCGATGACGTTGGCATCGCCATTGAATGTGAACGGGACGCTCAGCGAAGTCGTGCCGCCGTTCGATATCCCGGCGCCGCTCGCGAACCAGGCGGCCGCCTCCGGGCCGAAGGTGACGGTGCAGTTCGGCGTGCAGCCGTTCATCTGCGTTCCAGAAGCCGCGGTGAAGACGAATGCGCCGCTGATGAGGTCTCGCGACGTCGAACTGGCATCCAGAAACACCTGGAAACCGGAAGCCGTCACATTGGTGATTTTCACGGAACCGGGGACGATGACCGGCGGCAGGGCTGGCAGCGTGATCTTGACGCTGGGCGGCGTCCCGGCAAATGGTACGATTTGGGCGCCGCCGGGTATCATCAGCGGGCCGAGGCTGGCGACGATATCGCCAGCCACGCTGCCGAGTTGGACCGCGGGGATAGGCGGATTCGGGGTGGTCGAGTTGGCCGGGATCGAGACCGCGAACCTGGTGGTACCGTCGGGGAACTGCGCGTCGTTATAACCTGCCGGCAAGCCTGGAGCATTCGTCAAAAAACCCAGCGTGAAGGTTGCGCTCAGTGCGAAGGGATAGGACTGCGCGAGGGACAGTTGCAGCGTTGGCTGGTCCGCCGGCGTGGCCAGCTGTGGAGCCGTGATGGTAATCGAAGGCAGCGCGTACACGGGCAAGGCGACTGTGGCAGTAGTCGACTGAGATCCGCTGTCCTGCAGCCGCATCATCAGTTGATAGTTGCCGGTCGTACCCGGCGTTCCGGAGACCACCGCGGTGTCCCCGGAGGCAGTCATAGCCAGGTCTGGCATGCTGTTGGAGGGCATCGTCCACTTGTATGGGGACGTTCCGCCCGTCGCCTTGAACGTCTGCGACCATGGGACGCTTACGAAAGACGTAACCGGAGTGGTCGGAGAGGTGATCTGAATCGGACTGCTCGAAGCCACGGTCAGGACGATAGAAGGCGAGATGCTGGCGCCGTCGCGGGTGTCGCCGCTATAGGAGGCCGAGAGTGCATGGCTCCCCGCCGCCAGCGTGGAAGTCGTATAGGTCGCGGTCCCACCAGACAGGATGGCAGTAGCCAACACAGCCTGACTATCCAGGAAAGTAATGCTTCCGGTAGCGCTCGATGGCGTCACGCTGGCAGTCAGAGTCACTGATTGGCCCGGCGACGGCGAAGTAGGTGAGGCCGAGAGTACGGTGGCGGTGGTCAGTTTGCCTATGGATTCGGGAAAGCCATTCGAAGTGCTGGTTCCGTTCTTGGAATCGCCGCTATAGGAGGCGTAGAGCGTGTGGTTGCCAGCCGGCAATGTCGAAGTTGCGAACGTCGCAATTCCGCCGTTCAGGGGCGCGGTTCCGAGGGTAGTAGAGCCGTCCTGGAAGGTCACGCTTCCGGTGGCCGAGGCGGGGCTCACGGTCGCGGTCATGGTCACGGCCTGGCCGAAAGGGGAAGGGGCCGGTGTCACAGAGAGGGTGGTGGTTGTGGTCGACAGTGCGACAGATTCGGTCACTGGATTCGAGGTGCTCGCGCCGTTCCGGGCATCGCCGCCATAGGAGGCCGACAGCGTGTGGTTGCCGGCCGAGAGCGTCGAAGTGGTGACGGTCGCGACACCGCTGTTCAGGTACGCGGTTCCCAGGGTCGTCGAGCCGTCCTGGAAGGTCACACTGCCGGTGGCTGACGCCGGGCTCACCGTCGCCGTCAAGGTCACGGGTTGACCCAACGTCGCAGGGGCCGGTGTCACAGTGAGGGAAGTGGTGGTGGCCGCGGCCGACACGGATTCGGTAAATGGAGTCGAATTGCTGGCTGCGTTCCTGAGATCGCCTCCGTATGAGGCCGACAAACTATGGCTACCGGATGCCAGGGTGGAAGTGGTGAAGGTCGCGATCCCGCCGCTCAGGGCTATCGTCCCGAGGGCCGTGGAGCCGTCCTGGAACGTCACGCTGCCAGTGGCCGAGGCGGGGCTCACGGTCGCGGTCAGCGTAACCGGTTGGCCCAACGGCGCCGGCGAGGGCGACACGGAAAGCGTGGTGGTCGTGGTCGAAAGGGCAACAGATTCGGTGGCCAGGTTGGAGGTGCTGGACGCGTTCTTGGAATCGCCGCCATAGGAGGCCGACAGGATGTGGCTGCCCGATGCCAGCGTGGCCGTCGTGAAGGTTGCGATCCCGCCGTTCAGGGTTGCAGTTCCGAGGGTCAGCAGGCCGTCCAAGAACGTTACCGTTCCGACGGCGGAGGAAGGAGTCACGGTGGCGGTCAGCGTGACCGATTGACCGGGACTCGCCGGGATGGGAGTGGCGGATAGCGCGGTCGTGGAATTCTGGAGGACTCCCACGATTCGCCACGCGAGCGTGCCGGGGATCCGCGAAGACGGAATCACTCCGCCAGAAAACAGCGAGCCGCTGTTCGACGGATCGACCAAGAGTCCCGCGAAAGCGCTGAAGTTTCCCGTCCGTTCCGCCGCGGTTGGAACGTACGCGGCTACTGGGATGCCAGGGGACAATTGGACCGTGCCGCAGAACATCTGATTGGGCCCGGCCGGCAGCGGAAGGTTCTGGTAAACGGTGAAATTCGCCAGGCTCATGCTTCCGACCGCCGCCAGGTCGCCTGCGCTGTTGGGTTGGGTCACGCTGGCGATCGAACTGAACGGAACGAAGCCAGCGGGGAACACAGCGCAGGCTGGCGCAGGCGCCACCGTTTCAATGACTGAATTCGAGGAACTGGCGGCGTAGTTACCATCGCCGCCGTAGGACGCAGTCAAGGTGTGGGTACCCGTAGTCAAAGTGGATGTCGAAATGGTTGCGGATCCGTTGGCCAAAGTCGCGGCGCCGAGGGTCACGGTGCCGTCCTTGAATGACACCGTCCCAGTCGCTGCCGAAGGCGTCAGGGTCGCGGTGAGGATCACGGCCTGGGTCGGCGTGGCCGAAGCCGGCGCAGCCACCAGAGTCGCTGTGGTGGCCGCGGGATTCACCGTTTCCGTCACGGATGCCGACTTAGCCGAAGCATAGTTGGTGTCCCCGCCATAGGTGGCCTGCAGAGAGTGAGCGCCCACCTTCAACGTAGATGTGGTGATGGTGGCGCTTCCACTGCTAAGCGTGGCCCCGCCCAGGGAGATCCCGGTGGAGGTGTCGAGAACGGACACGGTTCCAGTGGCACTGGCAGGGCTGACGGCCAACGCGAGGGTCACGGTTTGAGCGTAAGGCGCCGGGTTCGGGGAGGGTGTGAGAGTCACGGTGACGCTGGGGGCATTCACGACTTCGGTGACCGTGGTGGATGTGCTCGGGCTGTAGGCAGTGCTCCCGTTGTAGGAAGCCGTCAGCGAGTGACTGCCTGACGTTAGAGTCGAGGTGGCGAGAGTGGTGCTTCCGTTACTGAGCGTCCCCGTGCCCAGGGTGGCAGTCCCATCCTTAAATGTCACGGTACCGGTGGCGCTAATAGGGGCTACGGTCGCCGTAAGGTTCACGGACTGCCCGGCGGCTACGGGGTTTGGGGAGGCAGCCAGGATGGTCGTGGTCGTCGCACTGCCGGAAGAATTGATCACCTCGGTGACCGATGCCGATGTGCTCGCACCATTGTTGGTATCCCCGCTGTACGATGCCGTAAGCGTGTGGCTGCCGCTCGTGAGCGTGGACGTGCTGAAGGTCGCGACGCCGCCGGAGAGGGTTACGGTGTTGAGCGGCGTGGTGCCATCTTTGAAGACGACGGTACCCGTGACGCCCGCCGGGGTCACGCTCGCGGTCATGGTGACTGATTGCCCTGGGGTCGCGGGATTGGGAGTCACGACCAGGAGGGTGGCGGCCGTATTCGTTGCCGAATTGATCACTTCGGTGACCGGCGCAGATGTGCTCGCGGCGTTGGTGGTATCCCCACTGTACGTTGCCGTGAGCGAGTGGGTTCCCGCCGTGAGGGTGGAGGTGGCGAACGCCGCGGCGCCGTTGGACATCGTAACTGTGTTGAGGGTGGCCGCGCCGTCCTTGAACGTGATACTTCCGGTGGCGGTGGTGGGAATCACGATGGCGTTCATAGTCACCTGCTGGCCAGTGACGGCGGGATTGGGAAGAGCCGCCATCCCGGTGGTGGTCGTGGCCTTCGCCGCGGCCACGGTTACCGTGACTATGGCGGACGTGCTCCCGTTGAAGGCGAGGTCGCCGCTGTATACGGCGGTGAGAGAATGGCTGCCGGCGGTAAGAGTGGCGGTGGCGAACGAGGCGGATCCATTACTCAGAGTTCCGGGTCCGAGTGCGGCAGTCCCGTCGTTGAAGGTCACGATGCCGGTCGCGGTGGATGGACTCACTGTGGCGGTGAGGGTCACCGTTTGCCCCGGGGTTGTGGATGCTGCTGAAGTTCCTAGAGTGGTGGTCGATGTTGCCTTAGTCTGTCCCACCTGGGTGACGGTGAAAGACTGGCCCGCGATGGTCAGTGTGGCGCTGCGGGCCCCGTTGTTCGGGTTCGCCAGGAGATTGAATTGGACCGTGCCGTTACCGCTCCCACTGCTTCCCGCCGTGATCACCACCCAATCCACCGGGCTGGATGCGGTCCAGGCGCACGAGGTGGCTGATGCAGCCACCGATACACTCCCGCTCGACGCCGCGTTTGGATAAGTCGTATTGCCGGACAAAGTGTAGGTGCAATTGCTCTGACATGCCGCGATGGAGAAGAGGTTGGTCGATGAGGATGTGTCCAAGAATCGGACTACGGGCAGCGAACTGGAAGCCACCGACCCCACATTGGCGGCCGACGTGGGAGCAAAGCTAAGGTTGACTGTGGCCGTGCCTGGAGGTGGGCTGTTGGCGCCGGGATTCGCCGTGAACTGCTGCCAGACGCCAAACTGTAGGGTCTCAGAAAGGTTCGGGTTGGTGTTGATGACCTCCCACACCGCCGAGGCCGAGCCGTTCACAACCGTCAGTTCGGCCAAGCCCGTGGCGCCGCCGTTCACGGTAGTCGTGGGACTTGCGGTGGGCGAAAGGCCGTTGGTATCCGCGGCAGACTCGCCCTGGATCAGCAACGCGTATGACGATGTGCTGTTGCCCGACGGTGCCGGAGTATTGCTGGACGTGGTGTTCGAGGCCAGGTTCGTCACCGAGACAAAGATGCGGACCCCGGCGGGAATGTTATTGAACGAAGCTTTCAGACGGGTGCCGTAATCGGCCAGCCCAGCAATCACCCCACCAACGGATGCGGTCGGAAAGACGAAGCCCGATTCTGAGCTGAAGATGGAGCCGGGAACATTCTGGATGGGCCAGCCGGATTGGCCGGTGTAGGTGGACGCCGGGACAACCCGCGTCATAAAGGCCGTGCCAAAGTTCTCGCTGAACCGCACCATCGCCACCGGCGCCGGGCTGGTGCTGCCGATGCACTGGCTCAGGCCTACGCCACCACCGGTAAGGGTGCCCGCGTTATTAGCATCGCGGACATTGGTGGCCAGACCGGGTTGGACAGAACCAACGTTCACGACTGGGTTGATCACATTCAGGGTCGTCGCGCCGCTGGTAGTGATCGAAGCGGTCAGCGTAGGCCAGCCCAGACTTACTCCCGGCAAGCCGGCGGCATTCGCGCGAATATTCGTGATACGGAAGACGCGCGGAGGCCCCGATGCGGGAGCCAGGATCGGTACCCCAGTGAAGGTGACCTGGTTCGCGCTGACGACCCCTTGAAAAACGTTTGCCGCAGGAGAGGGAGTGCCTGTAGCGAAACCGGCGGCCACTTGAACGGTGCCGCCGGTTACCGCCACGTCCCGGGAATACTCCGCGCATCCGTTCGGACTGGCGCCAAGAGGGCTGTTGCACAGGGTCTGGGGCGCCGCGGGACCGAAGTTCGCCACTGTGGACGGCGAGCCGTTGCCGGGTTCGTCGATGAGCAGAAGGGCTTCCGATGCAGAGGTGTTACCGATGAGGTTCAATAAGCGGCTGGTCACATTCGTGTTGAGGCCGATCGTAATGTTGGCTGTGGGGATTGGCGAGCCGTTAGCCAGCGCAGCGCCGCCGCTGCAAGTCAGCACGACGTCGGCGATCAGTTCCGTCATGCCCTCATAGCGCACGGATGGGACAACCACAATTGCCGCCCCGCAAGTCAGCGGACCGCTGGATCGCGGCGACAGGCCGCCCACCGGCTGTCCTGGTAAGAGGGCGGGCATTACGAACGCAATCGCCATCAAAAGAACAACTTGGAGATGGATCCTGGATCGCCCAGTCATTGCGCGCTCTCCGTCATCGGGTTTCGGGCGGGTACGAACACCACACGCCCCGCTGTCCCATCGAGGTAAAAGATCCAGGCGGGCTGGTGGGGCCTGGCGGATATCAGAAAGGTGTCGTGATTGCGAAGCGGATCGAGTGTGACCGGCGCCGCGGAGGAGTCAAAGGACTGGATCTCGCCCGAAGCCAGATCGATCGAGGACACGCCCTTCGCTCCCGGCT
Organism: Bryobacterales bacterium; assembly: GCA_003167275.1. GTDB lineage: Bacteria > Acidobacteriota > Terriglobia > Bryobacterales > Bryobacteraceae > JAIQFL01. Next base: position 38,245 of record PMTT01000635.1, read on the forward strand.
TTACGACGAAGAGCTTCCCGCCGTCCCAGGAGGGATACAGCTTCCCAACGCCTTTCAGTCCCGACGCCAACACTCGCTCAGCCGGCGCGGAGGAGACGTTCTGCAAGTGGTGGATTGACCCCGTACCACCATCCCAAACCGCGGCATCCACGCCATTCCGGAAGAGTGCGAGCGACACGACCTCGATAGCCGGCAACAGCAGTTGTGCCGCGCCACCCGCGGCCGGAACCAGGTACACCCCCCGTCCGGCAGCGATCAGCAAGGTCTGCCCGTCATCGCTGACCGCCCCGTTTCGGGGAGGCCCGGGGAGAGTCGTGGTATCCAGTTCCATGGCCACTCGGGGCGTGTCCGGCAGGCCGGCGAGAACCTGCAAGCGGCTGGCCGAGGCGGAAAACAGAATCGCCGACCCGGCTTGCGGACTGAACGCCACCCAATCGGGCGTCGTTAGGGCACCATCCACCGCCGTGACGAGATCCACCTTGGCGCCGCACAGCGATAGAACGGCGAGACCGGAATCGGTGCGTTCCACAAGGGCAAAGTCCTGCCCCGGGGCTACGTGGACACGCGCCACTCCGTCCGGCAGGGGCAGTGGGTCGCTGAACCGGAACGAGCCAGGAACGCCCAAGACCGCCCGCAGCACCGGCCCGGACGATTCGGCCACATAACCGGCCACTGGCCCGGCGATAGTCGTCGCGCCAGGCAGGAGCCCCGCCAGGGCCGCGAGAAGCCAGCACCAGCCAAGCGCACTTCGTGCCATCTATTCCTCCGATGTCCCGGCGGATTCTTTTCGTCGGTCAATATCTATGTGGCGAGTCGGGGCCAAACATCTCAAAAAGATCGTATGGGATAGGAAACTCCAGATTTGGGCCCGGGGTCAGAGATGGGAAGGCCGCCGATTTGTAACCCAATTTACATCCTTGTTTCACGTGAAACAGGCAGTTTCACGTGAAAACGGATAGCGGGCTTCCGCAGTTTTAGTAGCAAGTCAGAATCGCTCCCGCAATCGCTCGCCCTACAAAGAACTCCTCTACGGGACACTCCTCTCCCTCCCGTCTTGCGATAGAATCGTCTCCACGATGAAGTCCACATTATTCCTTCTCGCTTTGGCGGCGGTCCTCTGCCCCAACGTCCACGCGCAGCCCAAACCCACGCTCACCCCGGCCGACTACGGCAAGTGGGAAACGCTCGGCCAGGGAACGCTTTCGCCCGATGGGAAATGGCTGGCCCACCAGATCCAGCGCGTGGATCGCAATGACGAATTGCGCGTGTCGTCCACGACCGGGGGCAAGACCCACGTGGTGGCCTTCTGCTCGGGAGCGGCCTTTTCCGCCGACTCCCAGTGGCTGGCTTGCGAAACCACCGTCTCCGAAGCCGAACAGGACCGTCTGCGCAAAGCCCGGCGGCCCATCCAGAATAAGCTGTCTGTGCTCGACCTGGCGACGGGGACCGTCACCGCCATCGACGACGTCCAGTCGTTTGCCTTCGCGGGCGAAAAGGCCTACGTGGCCTTCCGGCGGTATCCACCGGCGCGCGATGCCGGCGCAGCGCCTGCGGCTAATGCCCCAGCCGCCGGTGGGCGGGGCGGACGCGGAGGCGCCGGTGGACAAGGCGGGGACTCGGAAGTCGATCCGGTCGGCTCCGCGTTGACGGTCCGGAACCTGGCGACCGAAGTCGACACGACGTTCGGTAATGTCACCTCCTATTCGTGGCAGGAGAACGGCACCAATCTGGCCATGACCATCGGGCTGGAGGGGCGCGCCGGAAATTCGCTGGAGGTGTTCGACCCGCGCGCCGGCTCGCTACGCGTGCTCGACAGCGGTCCGGTGCTGTTTACCGACCTCGTCTGGCGCAAGGAGTCGAGCGATCTGGCGGCTCTTCGATCCGTGAAGAAGGACGGCTACGAGGGCGAAAGCTACACCGTCCTGGCGTGGAAGAACCTGGGGGAGAAACACTCCGCCCAGGTGGATGCCCCTAAGCGGATCGTGGCGGCGCGCTCGCCCCAATGGTCGGAGGATGGGGGCACCGTCTATGTGGGGATCGCCGAGTGGATCAAGAAGCCCGAGACCCACCGCTCCGATGAGGACCCGTCCACTGTGGAAGTCTGGCACTGGAAGGACGTGAACGTCATCAGCGAGCAGAGAATGACCGCCGCCCGCGATCGCGATCGCAATGCGCTGGCCGCCTGGCACATCCAGAGCAGCCGCCTGGTGCCGCTTTCCACCAATCCTAAGGAAGATGTGCGCCTCTCCAGGCGAGGCCCGCGAGCCTTGGCCCTGGACGGGACGCCGTACGAGGTGGACGGGGAATTCGGGCGCCGCTTCACGGATGTCTATCAGGTCAACCTGGAAACCGGGGCGCGCGCGGCGGTCGCCAGCAAGGTGGTGCCGCCGGTCGATTTCAGCCCTGGCGGGCGATACGTTCTGCAGTATAAGGGAACCGATTTCTGGGCGTACGATCTCGAAACTAACACCAGCCGCGACATCAGCAAGGACGCTCCTACCGCGTTCACCAACAAAGAGAACGACCACCCCGTGGAGCAGAAGCCGTCCTATGGCGTGGCGGGTTGGACCAAAGACGACCATAGTGTGATCGTCTACGACGCCTATGATCTCTGGGAGCTTTTCCCCGACGGGAAAACCAAGCCGCGGCGTCTGACCGATGGCGGCGCGGAAGAAGTCCGACATCGCTACGTTCGTATGGAGCCACGGGCGGCGGGTGGCGGACGCGGAGGGCGTGGCGGACGCGGAGGCGGCGAGGATCCCGAGTGGATCGACCTGGCAAAGCCGGTCTATGTCAGCCTGGAAGGGCGCTGGACCAAGCGGACCGGCTACGCTCGCCTGGAAAACGGCAAGGTCGACCGCCTGGTCTGGCTCGACAAGAGCGTCCGCGGCCTGGAGAAGGCGAAGAGTGCCGACGTGGTGGTGTATGAAGCAGGGGCGTGGGACGATTCGCCGAACTTCTTCGTTGCCGGCATGGATCTGAAGAGCCCACGGCGGGTCAGCAATACCAATCCCTTTGCGTCGCAGTACGCATGGGGGCGCGCCGAGCTGATCGACTACAAGAATTCGAAGGGCGATCGCCTGCAGGGTGCGCTCTACTATCCGGCGAACTACGAGCGCGGCAAGAAATACCCGATGATCGTGCAGATCTACGAGATCGAGAGCAATCAGCTTCACAACTGGACGGCGCCCTCGGAGCGAGCCACTTACAACCCCGCGGTGTGGACGCAGAAAGGCTATTTCGTCTACCGGCCGGATATCGTCTTCCGCCCGCGCGAGCCGGGGATCTCGGCGCTCGACTGCGTCACCTCCGGCGTGAAGAAGGTGCTCGATACCGGCATGATCGACGCGAAGAAGGTAGGCTTGGTGGGCCACTCCTGGGGCGGATACGAGACCACGTTTATCGCCACCCAGACCGACATGTTCACGGCGGCGGTGGCCGGCGGGCCGTTGACCAACCTGGCCTCCAGCTACGGCGAGATCTATTGGAACAACGGCGGTCCCGAGACCGACCACGCGGAAACGGGGCAGGAGCGGATGGAGGTTCCGCTGTACGAAGATCCGCAGTCCTACATTCGCAACTCCGCCGTGTACTTTGCCAACAAGTTGCACCCGCCGCTGCTGTTGAGCGTGGGCGACCACGACGGCGCGTCGGACTGGCACCAGGATATCGAGTTGTACAACTCCGCGCGCCGGGCCGGGAAGACGGTGGTGATGCTGGTCTACGAAGGGGAGAACCATTCGGTGGCCCAGAAGGCCAATCAGATCGACTATCATCGCCGGATCAACGACTGGTTCGATCATTACCTGAAGGGCAACGACCCGCAGAACTGGATCACTAAGGGCGTCACGGTGCTGGATCGCGAGCGGGAATTGAAGTCCAATGGACAGACCGGCGGACGTGGCGGCGCGATCAACTCTTCGCCGGTGGGAACGGTTACCGGCGGAGGCGGACAGTAGGTGGGGCAGGCGGTCGGCGCCTGCCCTTGCCCGGGCAACTTGTTCGCAGTGTAAGTGAGCACCATGGGCGTATTGGAATTTCTGCCGGCCCCCCGACGGGTCCTGCGCCAACTGGCGGAGAAGCCGGAGGATTTCGCCGAGGAACACGGTGTGCGCCTGCATGAAGTGGCGCAGACCGTGGGGCAGCACAGCCTTGCCTTCATCCGGACTTTCTCGCTCGAGACGCCGCCCGAGTGGTTCGGACATTTTGCGATCGAAGCGGAGTCTCAACAAATGGTGGGAGTGTGCAGCCTAAAGGGACCGCCGGACGGAGGGACTGTAGAGATGGCGTACTTTACTTTCCCAGGCTTTGAAGGCCGCGGCATCGCGACGGCTATGGCGCAATTTGTGTGGGAGCGCGCAAGGTTGCTGCCGGGTGTGAAGGTGGTGATGGCGCACACCGCCGCCGAGTTTAACGCCTCCACTCGCGTGCTGGAGAAGATCGGGATGCAGTTTGTGGGCGAAGAGGAAGAGGACGGCGCTCTCGTGTGGCGCTGGGAGATGCCGGTGGAGTCGACCTAACTTCCAATACTGTTCATTTAAGCGTGGCGCAGGCTGTCAANNAGAAGAAAAGCCGAGATGACTCTCGGCTCAGCAGGCTTGACAGCCTGCGCCACGAAGTTAGGGGAACAGTATTGGGCCTAGCTTCCGCGAAATTCGCGCTTGCCTACTGCTTGTTCGGCGCGTTTGGGTTGTTGTTCGGCTTCTTGGGTTTCTTGGCATCCCCGGAATTGGGGGCCAGGCGAGACCCTGTAGCATTCTCGTTTGGCCCCTGGGTCTTGTCCACGTTTCCAGCTTCGGTGTTGGTCTTTTGTTTGGCCTTCGCCGATCCGTTCGTCTTGGGCTTACCTGTGTTTTTTGGGGTGGTCTTATTCGGGGACTGGGGCGGCCCTGGATTCGTGGTGGGTGTCTGAGCGAAGGCCATCCCGAACATCACGGCGGCGGCCATACTAACTGGGACTATCTTTTTCATGGTGTGGTTTCTCCGTTGCGCCTGGTGCGAACAAAGACAGATCTCTTCTCGATCTTCACCGATATCCCACCAGTAGCGCCAGTGCGATGCCGTAAGGAGCCCGTAAGGAACGGCTCCTTACCCCGCCCGAAGTGTCGAACTTCCTTACCACTTATCTGCGGTACACTCTTAGGATTCGAATGGGCCCTCACGACCTCCAAAATGGCAAAGCATTGGATCTTCAGGGGGCCGTGATTCGCGCTCAACTCGGCCGAGTCCTGGCCAGCCCGGGTTTTGTCCATTCGGCCCGAATGCGCCAGTTCCTGGAATTGGTCGTGGAGAACTCGCTCTCGGGCGGCGGCCCGCTGAAAGAGACCGTGATCGGTGTCCGGGTGTTCGGCCGGGCTCCGGACTACGATTCGAGCGTGGAACCGATCGTCCGGGTCGAAGCCCGGCGCCTCCGGCAAAAGCTGCAGCAATACTACGAGCGCGAAGGCGCAACCGATCCCATCATCATCCATCTCCCCAAGGGCGGTTACACGCCGGAATTCGAAATCCGAGTGGAACCAGTGGGACAGGCCTCCGGGCCTGTCTCTTCCCAAGTAGTGAATCTCCAGGGACAAGACTCCGGGCCGGGGCTTCCTAGGGCCGATCTCCGGGAACCAAGCCCGGCACCGGCGCCTTCGACCGATCTCCAGGAACCAAGCCCCGGGCCTGTCTTGTTGGAAAACGAAAGAGCCAGGCCGGGAGGCCTGTCCTACATCATCGCCGCATTATGCTGCCTCGTGGCGCTCTCAATCTGGATCATCCGAGACCGGCCCTCACGCCTGTCCGCTGGGCCGGCGCCGGCTTCACGGCCCATCGCCTCCATCGCGGTCTTGCCCCTGGCCAACCTGTCCGGCGATCCGGCGCAGGACTATCTGGCCGATGGCATGACCGATGAGCTTATTGGGTCGCTGGCAAAGATCCCTTCGTTGCGGGTGATCTCGCGAACCTCGGCGATGCAGTACAAGGGGGCGCGGAAGGCGCTTCCGCAGATTGCCAGAGAACTCCATGTGGATGCAGTTGTAGAGGGGTCGATTACCCAGTCGGGCGGGCAGGTGCGCATCACGGCCCAATTGATCGAAGCCAAACAGGACCGCCACCTTTGGTCGGAGGACTACCAGCGTCCCATCGGCGACATGCTCACGGTGGAAAGCGAAGTGGCGCATTCGATCGCCACGCAGGTCAGGCTGACGCTCTCGA
>PMTT01000633.1:0-4911 GCA_003167275.1 Bryobacterales bacterium
GAACTGCCGCTTTTAGGGTGAATGTCCGCGTCGCGCTGCAGCGCTCAGGGGGAGGGCCGCGCGGCGGGGCAGGACGCGCCCCGTCGGATAGCGGGTCCAGCGAAGTTCAGCAGGATTTCAACGAGCAGCGGCTGATTTACAAATGCCGACTGGATCCGTCCGTGGACAACAGCGGCTACGCCGGAGTGGTTCGCGTGGTTCGCGAGGGCGGCTCGGCCCGAATGGACGATGGCACGCTGGTGATCGAGAACGCGTCGTCGGTGATGCTGCTCACGCGCATCGATTGGTTCGCCGACTACAGCGAGGACGAGGTGGAAGCTCTGCAGGCGGCGGTGGAGGGGCTCACCCCGGATTATCCGGCGATGCTGGAGCGGCACCGCAAGGTCCGTCGGAGGCCCTCAACCGTGTCACCGTGGATTTCGGAGGCGCCTCCCAATATGCCGTGTCTACCGAGGAACTTCTGGCCGACCAGAGGTCGCGGGACGACTATTTGCCCGCCCTGCTACGGAAAATCTTCGAGATGAGGCGCTACTTGTTCATCCTCACCAGCGGCAGGTATTGCAGCATGTCGGCCGAGGTCAATGCCAATATCAACCTGCAGATCTCACCCGGTCCGCAAGGCGATCTGCGGGAAGGCATGGATGCCTACTTCAATTGGATGGAGAGCCTGGCCCCGGACTTCCGGGTCAACGCCAAGAACCTCTTCGGGATGCGTGGCACGCACTACTCTCTCTGGCCGAACAAAGGGATCGGCGTCGCGTTCCATTATTCCAGCGCCTCATCGACCGGGGAGATGTGGCACCATCCCTACTGGCTTTCCGGCGGCGGCTGGTGTATTCGCCCGTTCTGGGATCACTACCTGGTAACGGGAGACTTGGAATTCCTCCGCAAGCGGGTGGTGCCGGCTTTGAAGGAGCTGGCGCTCTTTTACGAGGATTTTCTGACGGTCACCGACAAAGATGGCAACTACATCTTCGTCCCATCCTTTTCACCGGAGAACAATCCGGGCAACTTGACCCCTTCGATGATGTTGGTGATCAACGCCTCCATGGACATTGCAGTGTGCAGGGAGGTGCTGTCCAACTTGGTCCAGGCGTGCGAACTCCTCGGAAACGACGCCGGCAGTGTGGCGAAATGGAAGGCGATGCTGGCCAAGTTGCCCCCTACCTGCTGGAAAAGGACGGCACCCCGAAGGAATGGTCTTGGCCCACACTGGAAGAGCGTTACTCCCATCGGCATATCTCTCATCTCTACGGGGCCTGGCCAGGCGACAAGATCGATCCGGACCGCACGCCGCAACTGGCCCGGGCCGCGATGATCGCCGACCGGAAGCGCGTGCCGGAGAGGCTGGACCGCTCATGGCCGTTGCCATCGCGCTTTGGTTGGGGCGCGCCTCAAAGACGACTACATGGTGGATACCGAACTGCGGCAACTGATTGAGCAGGGATACGTCGCCCCGACGCTCAGGTGTTCCCACGACCCCTGGGCCGGGCCCATGCCGGACGCACAAGGCGGGATTCAGACGATCATGATGGAAATGCTGGCCTACTCGCGCCCCGGTGTGATTGAGGTCCTTCCCGCCCTTCCTCCCTCGCTGGTAAGGGGATCGATTAACGGGATGCTTGCACGGACCTTCGCGAGGATTGACAAACTGGCCTGGGATATGGACGCTCGGACCGTGGACTTAACGGTCCCCTCGGTGAGAAAGCAGGAAGTCACCCTGATAGCGCGGTATGGGATCGAAACGATCGCCGCTCCAGCGGGCATCCTAGCAGCACCCCTCCAGGCCGGCAAGGCCAACATCGATGTCCACCTGCCTGAGAATAAGCCGGTGACGTTCCACCTGAAGCTCGGCCGCCACAAGCCGATCGATTGGGTCTCTCAGGTGTCCGCCCCATGACGCATTCGGGGGCGTTTCCGGCCGAAGACCCGATCCCGCGGTGCGGAATCGCTGCCACCGCTGAAGCAGGTAGCATTTCGGCATGAAATCGCGTACATTGGTCCTTCGGAGAAAGGGTTATTCTCGTTGTGGGTACAAATATCGGAAATCCCGTGAAGGCCTACGTATGAACACGCTCCGCAAAATTGCGTTGCCGGCAATCGGCGTCCTGGCTGTATTGGCGTTTCAAGCGTTGTCCGCCGCGCCCGACGATGCTCCTCGCAGCATCGCGCCTTACTTCACGCCGGCCACGTCGTCCCCCAAGAAGCCGGATCCCGACGGATTCCTACAGCGGTGGCTGCTCCTGGACCCGATCAACAAACCCAACCGCACCAATACGGTCTTTACCGACACCTACGTCCGGGCCACCTTTAGTACTGAGTACTTCCCCAATCAGTTCACCGTCATTCCGCACAACGGCGACAAGGTGACGGTTGGCGACCAGGAACTCGCGTGGCATGCCCTGGATTCCACGAATTTCAACGTCAAGCTGTTTCGCTTCGCTTATGGCCTGAACAAACCGGCTTACGGCGTCATCTTCTGGGCCGTGACCGTCGTCAACAGCCCGCGTGAGATTCAGAACGCTCGCATCGCGGTCGGCTCCAATTCGGCGTCCATGTGGTGGCTCAACGGCAAGGAAGCCGTCGACCTCTTCGGTGATCGGCGTATGGTTATGGATGACTGCGTCTCCAAACGGCTCACACTTAATAAGGGCCGGAACGTCATTCGCGGCGCCGTCATCAACGGCCCCGGCTTGAGTGATTTCTGCGTACGCTTGGTCGAGGAGGACGGTCAGCCGATCAAGGACGTTACCCTGAGCCTTCCATAACATTGTGCAGCAATCAGTCGTCCATTCTTCGTCTCTATCGTTCTGTTTTCGGAGTTTCTATGAAATCCCATCTTCTGGCGGCAGCGTTTTTTCTATCCGTAGCGGTTCCTGCTCTGACTGCACAGGCGCCGGCGCTGGACGGCGAACCCTACATCCACGATCCCTCGACCATCGCGTTTAGCGATGGCAAGTTCTTCACATTCGGCACCGGCGGTGGAGGCCTGATGTCCGAAGATGGCTGGACCTGGCACCCCGGGGCCGTTCGCCCCGGCGGCGGGGCGGCCCCCGACGTAATCCACATCGGCGATCGCTACTACCTGGCCTATGGCTCGACCGGCGGTGGTTTGGCGGGAGGCCACGCCGGCACGATTCACGTGATGTGGACCAAAACGCTGGACCCCAAATCCCCCGAATTCAAGTTTAACGACGACAGCGTCGTCGCCTCGTCCGACGGCGTCGAGGACTGCGATGCCATCGATCCGTCGCTCATGCTCGATCCCACTACGGGCCGGCTGTGGCTCACCTATGGAACGTACTTCGGCTACATCCGCCTAGTCGAGCTCGATCCCAAAACGGGAAAACGCGTGGCCGGCAACCAGCCCATCAACGTCGCCATTGACATGGAAGCCTCCGACTTGATCTATCGCGACGGCTGGCACTACCTTCTGGGTACTCACGGCACCTGCTGCGACGGTCCCAACTCCACCTACAACATCCGCGTGGGCCGCTCCCGGAAAGTGACCGGCCCGTACCTCGATAACATGGGCATCGACATGCTCAAAGGTGGCGGCAAGCTCGTTGTGGCGGCCAGCGGCCGCTTTGTCGGGCCCGGCCATTTCGGCAGGCTGGACCTGGGCGACGGCGTGGAGAAATTCTCGTGTCATTACGAGGCCGACCTGGACCGCAGCGGCCGAAGCGTGCTGGATATTCGCCCGCTGCTCTGGAAAGACGGATGGCCCGTGGGTGGCGACAATTTCGCCGGAGGCACTTATGAGATCCAGTCCGAGCGCAGCGGCTTTGCGCTGGAGTTGGCCGTGGACTTCGTGCGGATGGACCGCGGGGGACGCGGCGGACGCGGCGCCCCTGCCGGCCCCGTGACCCCGATTCCGGCGCAGGAACTCGCCCAGGTTTCACCGAACTGGCCAGCCGGCAACATCGACATTCGCCTCGGCGACTTCATGTTCAGGCCCCATCAGAAATGGACGATCACGCCCGTCGCCAACGCCGGCGGCTATCCTGGCTCGCCCTATTTCAAGATCGCAATTACCGGCACCGATCGCACGTTGGCGGCGACCGCTGACGGTGAGGTTGTGGCGCTTCCCGGCTTCAATGGCAGTCCCGAACAACTGTGGCGCATCGATCAGTTGACCGATGGCACTTACCGCATTATGCCCAAGTCGATGCCCAATTCCAAGGAGCCCATGGCCCTTACTGCGGTGGGCAGTAGCACGCCCACGCTCGCCAGGTTCGACCCCAAAAGCGACAAGGCGCGCTGGAACTTCAAAAGGCCGTAAAGTCGACAAGCCAAATTGTCGGCATAGCGGAAGTTTCTTTCGGGAAAGGAGCTAATCGGCAATGAGTGATAAGCACGGCGGTTTGGATCGAAGAAGGTTTATTGCGGGCAGCGCCGGTCTGCTTGCGGCTGCGAAAACTGCATTTGAGTCAGCAGGCTGCCTACGCTGACGGCAATTTTGCCGGCGGACCGATCACTGGTCGCTTTCGGCCCTATTGGGAATCGCTGAAGTCTTACCGGTTCCCCGACTGGTTTCGCGATGCGAAGTTCGGAGTCTGGGCTCATTGGAGCCCTCAGTGCGTTCCGGAGCAGGGAGACTGATACGCCGGCGGCATGTACAGACAAGGCAGCTCCCAGTACGACTATCACGTCAAGACATACGGGCATCCATCCCAATTCGGATACAAAGAGGTCTGCCGTATCTGGCGGGCGGAGAACTGGAGTCCCGAGGAACTGATTCGGCTCTATGCCAAGACCGGCGCCAGGTACTTCGTCGCCCTTGCCAATCACTAGACCGCCGAGTATTGGTGCACGGCCGCGTGGCATCCGCCCGCCGCCAACAGCCCCGCCAAAACTCGCGGTGAGATGTCTCATTTCAAGATAGAGACACGACCGGATTTGATGTCCAGC
>PMTT01000633.1:4938-9097 GCA_003167275.1 Bryobacterales bacterium
ATCATCGTGGATTGCGATCCGTAAGTGTTGGTTTCCGGCGGCGCGACATCCTCGAACTCGGACCACGGTCCCTCCAGCGATTTGGCCGTGGCGTACTTATTCGGATTGGGACGCCAGCCGGTCAACGCCGATCCGATCGCATAATAGAGGCCTTTATAGTGAACCACGGCGCCGCCTTCCAGGTGCAGCGGAATCAGGCAGACCTCCTTCTCCACACTCAGATAGTCGCTCGATAGCGTCGTGATCCGGAATCCGAAGGGGCGATCTTCGAAGATCAGGTACGGTGTGCCATCGTCATCGATGAACTGGCCGATGTCGCGGCTCTCGTGACCGAGGGGCCGGAAACTCTTCAGGTACCGGTAATCGCCATCGACCTTGGAGGAGACGGCGACTCCCACCCTCGCCAGGTTGTAGCCCCCGGTCTGGCCGGGCAGCGGTCCGTCGATGTGCATGTACATGACGAATTGGCCGGTTTTCGTGTTATGGAAGACTTTGGGCCGCTCCAGAATCCATCGCGGCCCGAAGCCTTCCGGATCGGCGAGCTTGATCACCTGGTTGCGAAACGTCCAGTGCACCAGGTCGTGCGAGGAGTAGCAGCTCACGTACCGCCGGGACCGGTCGAGACCTTGCGAGCGCTCCTCGCCGAACCAGTAATACGTTCCGCGCACGCGAATGATGCCCCCGCCGTGCGCCTGGACGTGTTCCCCACGATTGTCTTTCCAGAGTTCGCCGGGATGGATCACTGTGGGGTCCGCCACCGTCACACGATTCGTCTGTGCGGATCCGGGGGCGACGCTCCATAACAGGAAGGTCGCTGCGATTGAGCAAATGACATTGAACATACCAAATGGGTGCCAAGTATGCGTACTTTCGTAATTCCGTGCGAATGTGGGGCTCGCATTCCAGGAACTCATCGATAATGCTCTCAACCGCAGCGCCTTGTTGCGGGTGGTATCCCCATTCGCCACCGCCGTCCCCGAACATCCCGACAAGGGATCTGAGACACCACTCGGGGGGAAGATTGTGACCCGTTAGAACAACCCCAGTTCAAGTAAACCCCGCAGAAGCAAAATCGGTCTACATATATGAATGGAACGCAGTCGAGGACAGCTTGCAGTGGCGGGCGAGGGTCCGGAGGACGATTTACGGAAGTTCGATTCGTTGGTCCGGCTTCACAGGCCGCGGGTCCTCCGGTTTCTCATGGCATCATTGCGGAACCGGGAGACCGCCGAGAATCTGACGCAAGACTGCTTTGTAAGAGCGTACCAGGCACGCGGGCAGTTTCGGGGCGCATCCAGTGTCGGGACGTGGTTCATGCAAATCGCCGCGAACCTGTTGCGCGACCACGAGTCCAATAGCCGACTGAAGTTTTGGAGACGAACCCTGCGCTCCGACACGGACCTCGCGGAGCTTGGCCACGCGATTCCCGACGGGCAACAATCGCCCGAAACCCTAGCACTGATCCGGGAGCGGGTTGAAGCCGTCTGGATGGTCGCCGCCCGCCTGCCAGCGCGCCAGCGAACCGTCTTTCTGTTGCGGTTTGTCGAAGACATGGACCTTCTCGAAATCGCCGAAGTTACGGGGATGAAAGAAGGTACCGTAAAAGCGCACCTCTTTCGGGCGCTGCAGTCAGTGCGCGCGCGCCTGGAGGGAACAAAATGAGCAAGCACTTATCCGATCAAGGAGTTTCCATGTACCTCATTGGTAATGTCAGTGTCGAAGAGCATGAACATCTCGAAGGGTGCCCGGCGTGCAAAACCAGAATCGCGAGTCTGATCGCATCCCTCGCGGATTTCCGGGGTGCGGTGCGCGACTGGAGCGAACAATCCGGCGTGAAGGACCGCGCCACCGAAATGCACTGGACCGTGATCCCGGCGACGGACCATTTGCAGCGTTTGTTGCTGCCGTCATCGCTCCAGATGCCTTGGTATCGCTCCCTCTGGGGCAACTTCCGCGAGTTTTTGCGGCCCGAACGCACGCCGCTCGACATCACGTCGAAGCCGGTCCTGGTGCGGGACATCTGGGGCCAGTACGGAAGGCAGAAGAAGTCGTGGATCATGTCGGCGGCCCTGCAATCCACTGTCGTGTTGTTGGTGTGTACCCTGGTATCCAGCAAGATAGTGCCGCAAAAGGTCTTGAGGATGATCCCGCTGGTAGAACCGAACATCTCGCCGTACGAGCCGAAGGCGGCGCCCGTGCGCGACAGGATGGCGGGGGGCGGCGGTGGCGGCGACCGGTCTCCGCTTCCCGCCAGCAAGGGCAGGGCTCCGAAAACGGCACTTCGGCAATTCACCCCGCCCGTGGCAGTCTTGAACAACCCGGACCCGAAGCTGACCATGGAACCGACGCTGATTGCGCCGCCGGACGTCAGCCTGCCCCGAGTCAATATGTCGCAGTATGGCGACCCACTGGCGAAAATCGGGCCCCCGTCAAACGGTACCGGATCGGGTGGCGGCATTGGCAGCGGAACGGGCGGCGGCGTAGGCTCGGGGCACGGTGGCGGGTTCGGACCCGGTGAAGGAGGCGGCGTCGGCGGCGGCGTCTACCGCGTGGGTGGCGGGGTCACGGCTCCGGTGGTGCTCTCCAAGATTGATCCGGAATACTCGGAAGAGGCGCGAAAGGCGAAGTATCAGGGAACCGTGCTGCTGTACATCGAGGTCGACCCAAACGGGCGCGCCACCAATATCAAGGTGCTGCACAGCCTGGGGCTCGGTCTCGACGAGAAAGCAATTGACGCGGTAAGGAAGTGGAAGTTCAGGCCGGGGAGTAAGGACGGCAGGCCCATCACAGTTGCGGCGAGCATAGAAGTGAACTTTAGGCTGCTGTAGCACGTGGTTAGCACTCTAGTCCGGCTAGCGCTGGCCGCCCGGACTGGCTACCAGCTTCGACTTGTCCTCGAACGCATCCCTGAGAATCTTCGTAAGTCGAGCTTGCCGTTCCGGGACCCAGCGGGCGTAATGCAAACGCACGATTTCTTCCGTATCCCCGATCAGTTCCGCAACATCCGCCACTGGCACGCCCTTTTCAAGGAGAATGCGTACAAACGTATGCCGGAAGCGGTGCGGCGTCGCGGGCTCATCAAATCGGCCCGCAAGCTTGAAAACTTTCCCGAGATTCTCCCTCCATCGCTCCGAAACCGCCCGCATGTTCATGGCTTGCCCGGCGCGGAATATGAGCGGTCCGTGCTGTGTTTCGCGCGCCCGGAGCCGGCTCACGAGCCAATCCGGTACCCAGGTATAGAGTTCCTTCTTCGTTTTGTGCATCCGTAGGAAAACATCATTCCCTTTAAGGCGTTCGGTAATATTGAATGTGGAGACATCGGAGATCCGAAGGCCGGTGTGGATTGAAAGCATGACGAAGTCCTTCACGTCTTCGCCGCCCCAAGGGCGATAGCCTGGACCGGGAGGCTTAGGGCCTCCGATGGAATCGCACGCCCTATAGATGCGGTCCAACTCCTCGTCGGTGAAGGGTGTCTTGTTGGCGGGGACACTTGACCCCTCGGGGGCCTCCAGGTCGCTCGTGATGTTCTTCTTGAGCCACTCCCGCTGAATACAGAATTTAACGAAGGCTTTCAGGCGATCCAGTTTCTTCGCCTTCGCCCGTATGCCGTCATTCCATGAGGCATAGAATTGGTCCATGTCGGCCACGGTTAATTGATCGACCATGACGTAGCCGCGACTCTTGGCGTAGGCGCGTAGTTGCTTTGTGAAGGTTAGATACTTTCTTAGCGTGGGCACTGCAATCCCGCGATTCCGGCATTTCGCAATGAAGGCTTCGGTGGCGTCGACAAGGGTTCGGCCGTTTCATCGGGTAGTCTCGCTCAATCGTTCCCGAAACCGCCGGACGCGCGCGGGTGCAGCAACATCCTGGAGCGGTGTCGCAGCTACTGAGGATCTGCCATCCCAGCTTCCCGACTGTTCCCACTGAGCCGCCACAGCCTTAGCCTCTTCCCATTCCCATTTGCCGGTACTTTGGCGGCGGGAAACTCGAGCAAGCTTTGCCTGAGGCGAATATTGGGCAGGCGCAACGCTTCCAGCCCTTCTTGCGCTCCTCAAATTCGCCTGATCTAAACTCTTCTGGGTGCCCAGCTTTGCAGTCGCGACGATGGCGGCGATAGAGGTTGAGCGCCATGCCTCCATTGTACGATATTGCCCGACGG
>PMTT01000633.1:9124-9574 GCA_003167275.1 Bryobacterales bacterium
GCCAATTCCGACACTCCGGCACGAGGTCAATAAAATTCTAGCACGACTTCCGGTATCCGGTGGGCTTGTGGTGCCGGGGGGTAACCGTTTGGGGAAGTCCTCCCGGCAACCTGACGGTCGCGGCTCGGTAACNNTGAAACACGAAATCCCCAAAACGTTACGCACCCGTGTGGGGGGCTCTTCCGTTGAGGCCGACAACGTCAACCATCTCAGTCGCCCTCCGTAGTAGACGGACCGCGCGAATCGGAGTGATGGATCATTTCCTCTTTAATTTCTATCACGTACACCGAAAGTGCCAAAAAGCGGGATTTTGCCGGCAGCACGGTCACAGATTCTGCAAATATATTTTATGCACGATAACTAATTTGGAATGAATCACTAACAGACTCACACACGATTTCTTCCACCCTGGTCTGAAGTATACCCTCTGTTATTCTGAGCATGTAAGAG
>PMTT01000280.1 GCA_003167275.1 Bryobacterales bacterium
GGCTGAACGTCTACATGACCATCCGGCTGGAAGGTGAACGCGGTAATCCCTCCGTAAGCCGCGATGTACTGGTCCTGCTTGCCGATCGGTTCGCCCAGAAGGTCGATTTCGATGTGACACGCCTGTTCGGCCAATTCCCGCTGCGAGATGTGATTCTTCGAGTAGGCGTGCAGCGCGGAAAGCAAAGCGGTGGTGAAGCTGCCCGAGGAGCCGAGTCCGGTGCCGGCGGGGATATCGGACATGCTGGTGAGCTCGATATGCGGATCTTCGATGGGGATCAGCCGCAGGGCCTCGCGCACGATGGGATGCTGGATCTCGCCGGCCGACGCCACGACTTCCATCTTGGAGTACCGTACGATGATCTCCGGCACGAAAGTCTCGTGGAGCGTGATGTACACGTATTTGTCGATGGCGCCGGCGATCAGGAAGCCGCCATGCTCGCGGTAGTAGGATGGCAGGTCGGTGCCACCGCCTCCCAGGGAGATGCGCAGCGGGCTGCGTGTGATGATCATAGACTTCGGCTGTAAGGGGCAGGCATTTGGAAAGCCGCATGACATCGTAGCACAAGGTTAGACTTAGCTTAGGTTCAGAGCGCAAGTAAAACCAACAACCAACACAGGCAAGAATGCCCGTGCCACACAATCTCGCTACAATCAAGGAAGTCGCGAATCCGTATTCGCGACAGCCGGCACGGGCGCTTCGATCGAACTCCCTCTGCCACGCCGCAATTTCCATTGCGCAGCAGCCTGCTGAGCAGCAGCCTGTTTTAAAAGGATCGCCATTTTGGAACAGAATCAGCGTGTAAAAGTCGGACTGGTCGGCGCCGGATACGTCAGCACGTATCATGCCCGGGCATTGCGCAGCCTCCCTTTTGTCGAGATCGTGGGGGTCGCGGACTCCAGCCACGAGCGCGCCGACGCCCTGGCCGCCCAGTTTAAAATCCCCAGGGTTTATGCATCGCTCAAGGACATGGCGGATGCCCAGCCGAAGGTGATCCACATCCTGACACCACCCGCCACGCATGCCGCGCTGGCACTCGAAGCCTTGGAAATGGGGTGCCACGTTTTCGTGGAGAAGCCCATGGCGGAAAGCGTGGCGGATTGCGATCGCATGATCCAGTGCGCCCGCGAACGAGGCCTGGTGCTCTCGGTCAACCATTCCGCCCGCATGGATCCGATCGTTCTCCAGGCGCTCGAGATGATTCAAAACGGAGCCTGTGGGGAAATCCGGGGCGTCGATTTCTTCCGTAGCTCCGATTACCAGGCCTATTCCGGGGGCCCGGCGATCCCCCCTCAGTTCCGCAACGGCTCCTATCCTTTTCAGGACCTGGGCGTCCACGGCCTCTACCTGCTGGAAGCCTTTCTGGGCCCCATCCGGCGCGCCGATACGCGTTACTATGCGAGCGGCTCGGGCGATCCCAACCTGGTCTTCGACGAATGGCGAACCCTGGTGGAGACCGACAAGGGCACCGGCCAGATGTACATTTCCTGGAACGTACGGCCCATTCAAAACGAGCTCATCATCCACGGAACCAAGGGCGTGATGCACGTGGATTGCTACCTGCAGATCGTCACGCTGCGCAAGACCTATCCGGCTCCCAAGGCGATCCAGCGCATCCTGGGCGCGGGCTTCAATTCGCTGCACATGCTGACCAAGGTGGCGATCAATACGCTGCGCTTCGCCACCAAAAGATTGCTGCCGTCGCCCGGAATTCACGTCTCCGTGGTCAAGTTCCACGAGGCGTTGCACAAAGGCGAATTGCCGCCGGTGCCGGCCGAAGAAGGGCGGCGCGTGATCGCGCTGCTGGAAGAGATTTCCCACCGCGCCGACGACGATAAGCGCGAATACCTGGCCGATGCAAACCCCGGCCTGAAGCCTCGCATCCTGGTGACCGGCGCCAACGGGTTCCTCGGTAAGGCACTGGTCACACGGCTCCGCGAAGAGACTGGCGAGCCGCTGCGTTTGCTCGTTCGCAGGCCGCCCGAAACTCCGCCGCCCGACGATCTGCAATTGGTTTATGGCGATCTCGGGAACCCCGCCGTGGTAGACCGCGCGATGGAGGGCATCGAGATCGCTTTCCATGTGGGCGCGTCGATGAAGGGCGGGCCCTTTGAATACCACAGCGGCACTGTCTGGGGCACGCGCAACGTGGTGGATGCCTGCGAGCGCCACGGAGTCCGTCAACTGGTGTACGTCAGTTCCATCGCCGTGCTCGACCAGGCCGGCCACGAGCCCGGAGTGCCAGTCACCGAATCCTCCGACTACGAACCCTTCCCGCAACAGCGCGGCCTCTACACCCAGACCAAGCTCGAAGCCGAAAAGATGGTGCTCAGCGCCGCGGCCGAGGGCCGTATCCATGCCGTGGTGTTGCGTCCGGGACAGATCTATGGGCCGGGGGCGGAGAAGGTCCCGCCTTCGGGCACCATCAACATCGCCGGGCGCTGGCTGGTGGTAGGATCCGGCAAGCACCACGTCCCCCTGGTCTATATCGAGAACGTGGTGGACGCGCTGCTGTTGGCAGCCAATCCGGATCTGCCGAACGGCGCCATTTTCCAGTTGATCGATCCGGAGGGGATACGGCAGCGCGAGTATGTCGAGTATGTACGCCGTTCCGGCCGCCCGGTGCGCGCGTCGTATGTGCCGCCATGGTTCCTCAAGCTGGCCGGGTTTGGGGTGGCGCTGCTGGGGAAAGTCCTGAAGCGGCCGGTGCCGCTCACGCCTTACCGCGTGCGCTCCATCACGCCCTTGTGGCCCTGCGACTGCACGGCGGCGCATACCCGCCTGGGCTGGCAGCCCCGCGTCACTATCCAGGAAGGCATGGCGCTTACTTTCCCGGCCCGGCAGTGACCTCGCGCTATTAGCGCCACGTCAACGGCTCAGGCTGCCGGGAGTGGAGCATGGAACTGGCCTGCGCGCCAGGGCGCTCGGGCGCGGAGTTTACATAATCCCGTGATTATCGGCAGCCGCACGCCGCAGTGGGCGAGTCTCCAGAACACTCCTGAGAACGATTCGCCCTCATGCCGAGCTCCGCATGAGCGCGTATCGTTGGGTGCTACAGAGTTTCGGGCTCGTTAGCAGATTGCAAACCAACGGTTCTAACCCCTCCTACAAACTCCTGCGGCGTGGAAGGCCCTTTCTCGAAGATGTCCGCCACTTCAAACAGCCAAGGCACAATAGGCTGATGCCGAAAATCACCGCCGTCGAAGGTTCCGGGCTAGCTTGAGTCGCGATATCCCCGGGAAGCACAGCAACTGCGCTGGCGAAATATCCCGGTGCATTACTGAAGAAGTACCCACCTCCGGGAGTGCCAGGAGGTCGAAAGTTCCACTCGTCGGAGGTCCAGTATGTCGTCAAGAAAAGGCCCGGTACGGCCGACGGGAACACCCCATATGGATCCAATTCCGTATTGTAGAGATACGCGGCATCACTGCGTGATGCCAGGCTCCATCCGGAAACATCCTGGCCGTCAAAATTGACGATCAGTTCCGCCGCCCAGTTCACCTGATTCGGCCAAGTGCCCCCACTGTGCTGATAGTCCAGCCACGTGAGGTTCAAATCGCTGTCGTAGAGCAACTCATAGCTACCCTGAACTCCTTGTATCGTTCCCACGCCTTCTGGAGTCAAAGTGCCAGCCGTTGCGGGCATGGCACCGGGAACCAAGAGGCACATACAGACCGTCAGTATCGTGATCGCGAATCTTCCCCTCATCCAACGACGCTTAAAGCCACCAAGGATGACAAGGCACGTACCGAGAAGGACCATGGTACCCGGCTCCGGGGCAACTTCCTGGGCGCTACCTGCGATACTCGCCCACCCGCCGTACCATTCGCCGTGGCCGTTGTTCTCGGCGAGACTGCCGGAAAGCGTACCGTCCGAGGCAATCGCGCCATCGAAGACGATGGAAATCTGCAGGGGACCGCCAAAGGAATCGCAACAGCCATCATTACTCGTATCAAATGTGATCTCTGATCCTCCGACAACACCTCCCGAAAGAGTCCAACCGGGCAAATCCAGAGTGCCGCTGAAAGTGCCCGTATCGAAGTCCATGGATGTAATAACCGTCTGAAAAGTGGTATAACCATCTTGAACTTCGTATCCAATTTCATAAGTGCCTATCACGTCCCAAGCGGGCGCGATTATGGCGTCTGCCCTGA
The DNA here is from genome assembly GCA_003167275.1 of Bryobacterales bacterium. GTDB lineage: Bacteria > Acidobacteriota > Terriglobia > Bryobacterales > Bryobacteraceae > JAIQFL01. The sequence goes on from PMTT01000280.1 coordinate 4,155, forward strand.
GTGCAGCCGGAGCAGTCCAGAAGAGCAGCGCAAAAGGCGCAAATGTTGATAAACAATTCCGTAGTTTCATCTCCCACCTGTCTTTCTTCGTTTCTGGCCGCGTCTGGGACGTCGGACTGAACGTGATGATCATGCACGCCAGACCACGGGTTGTTCGCACCCACTTGGAACGGGCCCACGGTGCGGTTCATCATGGTTTCTCCCATTTCCGGTTAATCACCCAGCCGCGCTGTGCGCGGCCACGATTCTGATAGTAGGGGTGTCCGGGAGCACCCGCGAGTCTGGGGCGGTCGGGAAACGGACTTTCCAGACTTGACTTCGCGCGACCGAATTGGGTAGCCTCGACAAGTGTGAGCTGGATCACTACTTCGTCGGATACAATTGATCACATGTTTCCCAATGGCGACGGAGCTCTCGGAGTTGAGGTGGACGACCTGCTGGACGCACTCGATGTCATACAGGAAAGACTGTTACCGAGAACTCAAGACGTAGACTACGAGGAATTGCAGGATCACTACATATCGCGCGCATGGACACTCGAAGTTCTCGCTGGTCGGGCCTCTCTCTCTCGGAAGATGGCAGGGCATCTGAGTGCCCGACTTCAATTTCTTGTCGAGCAGGCGGTGCGAGACCGCGAGTTGTACCGTGAGCTAGTCAAACAGAGGGAATCCGCGAATGGCGCCAGCGACGAAAACCTAATTAAACTGTTGTACTTGGCTTTGACGGAGAGCACTGTTTCCCTCTCGACGGCTGAGCAGCGAGAAGAGGATCGAAGGCAGCTATTATCCAGACGCACTATTATTGCCAAAGCTCATTTTCGAAGCGAGGTTCTCGCGTACGTGGACGACCTCATTGCCGTTAGGGCGAGGCGGGGGACCTCGGAGAACTTGAGCACGAAGCTACGCGCCCTCAGCCGCCGTCCACGGGGGTTGTTAGATTCCAAGGACAAACTCGTTATCTCGAAGGAACGAATGCTGGAGCACTTTGCAAACAATGCTCCGGTTCGCGGCGCTGCGGCTGCGGCAGGCCAGCTAAATCAAGTAGCCGCAGCCAATCCGGTCGTTATTCCGGTTGCGGTTCCTTGGCTATTTGACCAGCTAACGGAAGATGACATCGCCAGGCTTGAGGAGACACTGAGAGTGAACGGAGTGAACGTTAGGATTCGCAGAGTGAGACAAGCAGAAGAAAGCTGTTCGACGCTATACCTGGAACTGTCCGCTGAGGATGCGCAGAGACTTGTAGAAGCATTTCGAAGCGGCGCACTTGACGGAACCCAGATCCTCGACGTGGGCGACCCACGAACACTCTCCAGTTCGGCGCCACCCTTGATGGCGGCTCGCGGTCGATTTCCGTTCTCGGATTCGTTTAGGTCAGCGATCCGGAGAGCACGGCTTGTCCGCCCTTGGCGACGATTGCGATACCTTTTGATTGGCAGCGCAGCTGCGGCCCCGATAGCTCATACATTGAGTGAGAGCGACAAGCGCGCCTATGCGGTACCAGGACTCTTGAATCGCCTTCAGTCCTTGCGCGCAGACTTGGGGATGACTCTGGTGCTCTGGCCTTTGTTGGGAGCGACGCTAGCCGCGGTGGCGCTACTGCCATTTTCTGGAGCAATTGTCCCGGTCGGCTTGCTTACGGGCTTCGCCTTAAGCTTATTGGGCTCGCAGCCTTGCTCGATTCTGATTTCCCCACTTGCATGCGGGGCCGGGACACTGGTCATGGGGATCGCGTTCAGCGTTGTCCAGGCAATAGCTCTAGGCCGGGTCGGTCCTGCAGTGCTCAGCGCATACAGCATTCGGCTCGATCCTTTCGTCACGGTGGTAGGGGGGATAATTGGACTCTCAGCTCCCGAATGGCGTCAACGAATGTCGACACCACTCATTGTGATTCTTATAGCAAGCGTTGCTCTTTCCATAGCCTATGCTGGATGGTTGATGGCGCAACCGGGCCGAGCACAGCGGAGATCCTACCGGTTCTCCAGGGTAAAGGTCATTGCGGGAAGCTTAATTGGAGCCTTGGCGGGCTCCGGTATTGGAGCGATTTACGGGCTTTCGCGAGCGCTGGGACGGGGTATCGGCCGGCCAGCCGCTTTTATAATAGCCTTTTCCGTTGTAGGTGCCCTATGGATGTTTGCGAGTACCGCCATTCGCACTGGAAGTCAGCGCCGGGGTATGGTCGTCGCTATGCTGCACTCGATCATTGGTGCGTCTCTGGTCGCCATTGCGTTTAGCTACGCCGGGACTCCTGAAGGCTTAGTGGCTTTGGCTGCTTCAACGGGTTTCTTTCATTCGACGTTTTTCACTACGGCGTTCGTAGTCGGAGAGCGATTGGGCGGCTATCGCGCTGCATTCGCGGCATCGGCCATCGAAGGCGCAGTCGGGTTTACGGCATTCGTTATTTCCCGGATGTTGTAAGAGAATTAAGAGAATAAAAAGCTGACAAAGCAGTGAATATGGACCACGGATTTTACATCAACTGGACCTCGTGGGCTTTAATCCTAGTCGTGTGGTTGACGTGCTGGATTATCTTGGGAGCGAAGGGCGTCGCAACGAAGGCTGGCGATGAGAGACTCGCACTGGTGCAGATCCTGATCCGAGCGTTCATCATTTCGACTTGGCTCGGCATGTTTGCGCTCGGGTTGCGGGCTCACTCGGTCGTGTCGGTCATAGCACTGTTGTGCCACCACGCGGCCTTCCTGGCTCTGTTTTGCTTCCTCATCGTAGGTCAGTTCTTCCAGGCGGAGGCTTGGTGGAGTATCCGCAAGAGACGCTTTACTGGTGCAGCGGCTTCATATCGGCGGCTTTGGGTGTTGACGGAACTCTTCCCGGCACCAATCGCGCTGACCATTCTACTAACAGGGCTGAGATTGATCTGGGAAGGAGCAATCGCACGTCCGCCAGTTCCAGCAAAGTCGCCGGCGACTTTTTGGCTCCTCGTCATCATTATCGGCTTCGGCGTGTTCTTCTGGGATGGCATTCTTGGCTACACTCCCATCGTTCGCAAATGGAAGAATTACTGGGAGGATCTAGATATCAATAACCTACCATTGGACGGAGCGCCCTGCCACCCGAAACTAACAGACAGCCTTCAACTCTGGGTGCATTGTCTATCATGGCCTGCCGTCTTTCTATGCGGAGTTTATCGATGGGAGATCCCGAACCCGGCGACCGACTTTGTGGGCCATGCCATTCAGAAACTGGAGTTTTTGCCGACCGGTTGGCCTGAAGTTATAATCGCGGCTGCAATGTGGCTTCTGACGGGTGGAATTGTTGCGGCAATTCGTTTTTGCATCCAAGATATCCAAGATTATTGTACAACAGAGCCCTCGCATGCTAGTGAACGTCGATGTTCTGGGGCCACGCGGCGTTAGCAGAAAGCCGATGATCAATCAAGACATGGCCAATCCAATCTTGCGACACTCTTCCATTCTAAACCCCCACCGCGTCGCGTCTCCGTAACCATGGCTTACGCCAAACAGCGTGCAAGGTTCTACGCCAGATTATTTGCAAGGTTATAGGTATTACAAGGACCACGCAGATCTTCTGACCATCGGCGAAATGTTCGGCAAGAGCCAGGGCGTCGGCGATGCCACCCGCCCCTTCCTGGTAAGTGTAAGTGATATGCTTGACGCCGAACTGCTTCCCGTTGGCCAGCAGACGCAGGAAGTCGCCCGAGTTCCGGCCGCCGGTGACGATCATGATGTCCTGAATACCCGCGTCCACCAGCGTCTGAATCGGGTAATAGATCATGGG
>PMTT01000852.1:0-5160 GCA_003167275.1 Bryobacterales bacterium
GCGCGGCTCGGTTCCGAGCCACGACCGTAAGGGAGTGGTTTCCGGCAAGCACCCGTCATCGCGCGGTCGGGACCCCCGTCCTCCTGGCAGTTGCAGCCGTATTCCTCGCCGCCCCAGCCCTCTTCGCCCAATCTCCCAAGTACGGGCTTGGCCACACCCCGTCGTCCGCAGAGATCCAGAACTGGGACGTCTCCATCAGCCCAGATGGAACCGGTCTTCCCGAGGGCAGTGGCACCGCCGCTGCTGGTAAGGAAGTGTACGCCAACCGATGTGCCAAATGCCATGGAGCGAAAGGCGAAGGCCGCGATAGCGTGCCACTCGCTGGGGGCCAGGGCACCCTGAAAAATCCCAAGCCCCTGCGGACCGTCGGCAGCTATTGGCCCTACGCCACCACCATCTGGGACTATGTCAACCGCGCCATGCCCTTCAACAACCCCGGACTGCTGACCCACGACCAGGTGTACTCCCTGACCGCCTACATCCTGTTCCTCAACGGCATCGTCTCCGAGACCGCGGTGATCGACGCTCACACCTTACCCAAGGTCCGTATGCCTAACCGGGACGGCTTCGTCGCCGACCCCCGGCCGGACGTGACGTCTCCTCACAAACGCTGATCCGGAGCAAATCTTTCCCTGCATCGTTATTCCCAACATGCACGTCCAAGGAGAAGTGGCGAAATCCACCTGCCAAGCCCAGGTTTGCCAACCGGGGTTCGACCTGTTCCAGCATGGAATCAGTGTGCCTGATTGCAGGCGTGTCTTTGCGCCCAAATGCTTACGATTCACCGTTTTTCCCATGCACGAGGGGTGGCCGCCTGCTATAATCGTATCCATTCGTCCCTATGCCTCTTAAGCCTTTCGCACCCAATTCCGGCGCGGACAAGAAGATTTTTCTGCTTAAACCGAGGGGTTTCTGCGCTGGCGTAGTCAGGGCAATCGACGTGGTGAAAATCGCCCTGGATTTGTACGGACCACCGGTTTATGTGCGCAAAGAGATTGTACACAACAAGCACGTGGTGGACGAATTGCGCGACGCCGGAGCCATCTTCGTGGAGGAGTTGGATGAGGTGCCGTTCGGGGCGCGGGCCATCTTCAGCGCGCATGGTGTGGCCCCTGCCGTACGAAAGCAGGCTAAGGACCGCCAGTTGGATGTGATCGATGCGACCTGCCCACTAGTCACCAAGGTACACCTGGAGGCGGTGCGGTTCGCTCGCGACGGGTACAGCATCGTTCTGATCGGGCATAAGGACCATGATGAGGTGATCGGCACATTGGGTGAAGTGCCGGAGCGCAGCTTCCTGGTGGAAACCGTGGAAGATGTCGACCGCCTGGAACTTCCCGACCCCACGCGCGTGCGGTATCTTACCCAGACCACCCTGAGCCTCGACGAGACCACGGATATCGTCAACCGGCTGCAGCAGCGCTTCCCCTACATTGAAGGACCTCCGGCGCAGGATATCTGCTATGCCACCGAGAATCGCCAGATGGCGGTCAAGGCGGTGTCGGAGTGCATGGACCTGTTGCTTGTGGTCGGATCGCAAAACAGCTCGAATTCCAAGCGACTGGTGGAGGTTGGCGACAATTTTGGGGTCCGCTCCTATCTGGTGAACGATCGCAGCAACGTGGACGCGGGGTGGCTCTACGGCATCCGGAATGTGGGGGTGACCGCCGGGGCGTCGGCGCCGGAACACCTCGTGCAGGAACTGATCGAATTCCTCCGCGACTTCGGCTTTCACGAACTGGAGGAGATCGAACTAGTGGATGAAGACGTGCGGTTCTCACTGCCAGCCGAACTGACGATATCGATTCGATGAGCGCACCGTTACAAGTCCGCAACACCTTGGAATCGGCCGCCGAGCAGGCCAAGCGCCGCGCGGCGAGCTATCTCGCAGGCCTGCAACAACGCGATGGCCACTGGTGCGCGGAACTCACCGCCGACACCACCCTCGAATCCGATTACATCCTCTTCCAACTCTGGCTCTACCCGCCCACCGATGGCGCCTGGGAACCCCGAACCCGCCCGCTGATCGACAAAGCGGCGCGCTCCATCCTGGACCGGCAACTTCCCGACGGCGGGTTCAACATCTACGTGCAGGGGCCTTCGGAAGTCAATGCTTCCGTGAAGGCCTACTTCGCGCTGAAACTGGCGGGATTCGAGGCCGACGACCCCCAGATGGTCCGCCTTCGGAACCGCATCCTGGAACTGGGCGGCATCCAGGCGGCCAACAGCTACGTCAAGGTCAATCTCAGCCTCTTCGACCAGTATCCGCGGCAATACTGTCCGAGTATTCCGCCCGAAGTTGTGCTGCTGCCGTTCAATTTCCTCTACCAGATGTCGGCCTGGACGCGCGCCATCGTGGTCTCGCTGGCCATCGTGCACGCCGCCAACCCGCGCCGTCCGGTACCCGCCGGTTTTAATCTGGATGAGATCTGGCTTCCCGGAGTGAGCCCGGCGTTCCATAAGGATTCGTGGTGGTTCACCTGGCACAACACCTTCCTGGCCACCGACTGGCTGTTGAAATGGTGGGAACGCCGCGGGAGCCAGTCGGTCCGGCGAAAGGCCGTCGCGAAAGCCCGTCAGTGGATGATCGAGCGGATGCAGCACTCCGATGGGCTGGGGGCAATCTACCCCCCCATGATGTACTCCATCATGGCGCTGGATGCACTGGGTTTCGACCCGGACGACCCGATGCGGGTCAAAGCCCTGCGCCAGTTCGACGAGCTGATGATGGACGATGGCGAACGTTTCTTCTTCCAGCCGTGCTTCTCGCCGGTCTGGGATACGGCCATCGGCGCCTACGCGCTGGGACAGTGCGACCGGAAGAACCCCACACTGCGGCCGGCCGCCGACTGGCTGCTGGCTCACGAAGTCCGCCGCAAGGCCGATTGGTCGGTGAAACGGCCCAATACCGAGCCCTCCGGTTGGGCATTCTTCTACAACAACGAGCATTATCCGGACATCGACGACACCGCGATGGTGATGTTGGCCCTGAGCGAAACCTCCGGCTCCAATTCCGCGGCGCAGAAGGCCTGCCACAAGCGCGGTCTGGACTGGCTGCTGGCCATGCAATCGAGCGACGGCGGATGGGCCGCGTTCGATGCCGACAATAACTGGGAGTTTCTGAACAAAGTCCCCTTCGCCGACCACAACGCCATGCTCGATCCCACCTGCCCAGATATCACCGGACGGGTGCTTGAAGCGCTCGCGGCCCACGGCGTCGAGAGTGGCCATCGCGCCGTGCGGCGCGGCGTGGACTGGCTGGTCCGCCACCAGGAATCCGACGGAAGCTGGTACGGTCGCTGGGGTGTGGCGTATATCTACGGCACCTGTTTCGCGCTGCGGGGCCTGGCGGCATCCGGCGAGAGCGACCGCGAGGTGCACATTCTGCGCGCCGGCGAATGGCTGCGATCCATTCAGAATGCCGACGGAGGCTGGGGCGAAAGCTGCGCCAGCTACGACAACGGCACCTTCACCGCCGCGCCGAGCACTCCCTCGCAGACCGCATGGGCCATCCTGGGACTGATTGCCGGGGGCGACCCCGACAGTTTGAGCGTGCGGCACGGCATCGAGTATTTGTTGGAAACTCAACGCCCCGATGGAAGCTGGGACGAAGAACTGGCGACCGGCACCGGTTTCCCCAAGGTTTTCTACCTGAACTACCATCTCTACAAGGACTATTTCCCGCTACTCGCGTTGGCTTCGTTCGTGAAGGCGCGAGCAAACTCGAATGGATAGCTTATGAAATTCCCCCTCTCGATGGTGGCCGGAATGGCCGGATATATCTATAAGAACAAGAAGAATCCGCGCCCTGAGTGGCAGAAGACGGTAGCCCCGGCGCCGGACGCCAACAATCCATTCCGGATCCTCCAGGCCAAGACCGGCGAGAAGCGTGAGCCGCATCCCATGATCGACAAGCGTTTCCCGATCGTCATGATGCTGGAGCCGCTCCACGCCTGCAATCTGACCTGTACGGGGTGCGGGCGCATTCGGGAATACGAGTCCACGATCTCCGAACGGGTGCCGCTCGAAGAGTGCCTGGCCGCGGTGGATGAGTGCGGCGTCCCGATGGTATCCATCTGCGGCGGCGAGCCCATGATGTATCCGCAGATCGGCGAGCTGGTGTCGGGGATTCTGGAGCGCAACAAGCACATCATCCTGTGCACCAACGGGATGTTCATCAAGAAGCGCCTGCACGAATTCAAGCCGGATACTCGCTTCTACTTCAACGTCCACCTGGATGGGATGGAGAAGAACCACGATATCGCCGTGGAGCGCGAAGGCGTGTTCAAGGACGCCATCGAAGGCATCAAGGCTGCCAAAGCGGCAGGATTCCTGGTCTGCACCAACACCACCGTCTACAAAGAGACGGACATGGCCGAGATCGAGGAGCTCTTCGAGTATCTCAAGCAGTTCAACGTGGACGGCCACCAGATTTCGCCGGCCTACGGCTATTCCGCGGTGAACGATCGCGAAATCTTCCTCACCCGGGACGACGTGCACGAGAAGTTCCGGGACTTCGACCACATCGCCAAAAAGTACAACGTCCGGCAGACCCCGGTCTACATGGAGTTTCTCAAAGGGGAGCGCGAGCTGCCCTGCACCGCCTGGGGCAATCCCACCTATAACATCAAAGGCTGGAAGGGCCCGTGCTACCTGATCACCGACGGCCATTACAAGACCTTCGAAGACCTGATGACGCAGACGCCCTGGGAAAGCTATGGTCCCGGCAACGATCCGCGTTGTGAGCACTGCATGATGCACTGCGGCTTCGAGCCCTCCGCCGCTTTTGGCATCAATTCCAAGTTCACCGACAACTTCAAAATGTTGAGCTGGATGCTCCGGTGAGGAAAAACAGGGGTTGGGGGTTAGGGGTTGGGGGCTGGGGAGAGATGGTTCGGAACCGTCGCCCCCGACGTCTGCTTCCCGTGCGTTGTGTGCTGGCCCCGACCTCCGGTCTTGGTCCGCAGAGCGTTCGTCGTGAGCCCCAACCCCCAACCCCTAACCCCCAGCCCCCGCCTTTATGAAGCCCGCCCTCGTCACCGGAGCTTCTGGCTTCCTCGGCTGGCACGTGGCCCGCGTGCTCCTGGAGCGCGGTTACCCCGTGCGCGCGCTGGTGCGGCCCGGCAGCCGCGTCGAGGGTCTCGACGTTGAAGTGGTGAC